>NZ_FZNZ01000012.1 GCF_900187995.1 Prevotella jejuni | reverse complement strand
TCCATCATGGAAAGACTAACAGAAAGTAATAAACTAAAAGAACAACGAAAAATGAAGAAAACAATGAAACAGCATTCATTCGCATCACGTTTAAAGTCTCTGGCACTTGTGTTCGGCATAGGTTTGGCTTTTGCTTCTTGTGCCAATGAGGACATAGCGCAGAATCCCAATGGCAAAGATTACGATGCAAACCTAACAACTTTCTCAACAGGTGACCCAACAACCCGTACATCAATGGAAAGTGACGGTAAATTCTTTTGGGAAGCAGGCGATAAGATATACGTAAAGGACGATAACGGCACTTGGAACGCAAGTAGCAATTCGCCAACAGGTAAAACTGCTTACTTTAAGTTCAAAGTTCCTGGCACATACACAGCTCACATGTCTTACGAAGTTTATTACCCTGGTAAGAATGGCAATCAGAACCAAGTAACAATCGCCGCAAACCAAAGCCAGGCAGAGCCAAACAGCACCGCTCATTTTGGCGCATCAGGCGATTGTGGTATGGCAACAGCAACACGCATAGCAAGCGAGCGTAATTTTAACTTTACACTCGACCATAAGGCAGCTTACCTTCTCTTCTTGCCACGTACCAGCAATACCATTTTACAGGGCTGCTACTTGACTAAGGTAGAGGTTAACTCAGACAACGACATTACCAGTACTTATACGCTCAACCCAACAACAGGCGAACTAACAGGGACAGGTACAGGCAACCAGATTATCGTTTCAACAGGTGGTAGCGGAATATACGCTAATGGATTTCCTTTAAATAATAACGCAACAAGCGCAGCTACCAACGGTGCATACGTCGTAATAAAGCCAGGAACGCACATACTAAAGATACGTTATTGGGTGAAGGACGTTGCAACTGGTACAGAGGGAACTATAACCAAGACATTATCATCAGCAACCTACGACCAGAATAAGTATTATAATATCACCGCTAACCTTGATGTAACAAACTACGACGGCGACCATTATTATATGTGGGATGCCCAGCAGCAATATTGGTATGGTTACGAATGGACAAAGCACTTGTCAGGAAACACAGGTCAGCCAACATTAAACGGTAGCAGTTCATCAAATTACCCCCAGAGCAACGCTGACTCACGTTACTACAACGAGTATTACCCAGGTTATGGCGTAAGTAATCCAGCTACCCACGCATCATGTAAAGACCTTCCTAATGCTAACGAGATGTCTTGGTATTGCATGTACGGCGATCCTCGTTGGGACGGCGATGAACTTTGGACTACTATGGGTCATTTATATAAAGGTGGCATGTGGTTTAAGAAGAAGTCAGTATTACAAGCCGAGCATAATTACGACACAGAGAAATCCGCCGATAATACAACTGACTTGCGTACAACATACAAGTTTTATAACAACACTAACAGTAGCATCAACACCTCCGGCCTTCCTTCTGCAGCCGATGCAAACAAATATTTCTACCTGCCCGCCTTGGGTTTCTACTTCTCTGGTCAGCTGATCAATGTTGGCCGCGATGGCTACTATTGGTCGTCGAGTGCTTACCCATGGAACAGTTACTATGCGTACCGCCTGGGCTTCGACAGTGGTAGCGTCAGCGTGAACAGCTACAGCAACCGCATCAACGGGTACAGGGCGGAGGCGCTTCAGTAGTTCTCGCGATAGCCCCTTTACAGGTGTCGCCCTCTAAAAGGCGACACCTAAAGAACCGCCGTAAGACCCCACCCCGGCCCTCCCCGAAGGGGAGGGAGTGCCTAACGGATAGGGTTTCTGTTAAATGCGTATTCCGTTGCTGCGCTCACCGTATCTACGTGTTGGCAGATACGTATTTAGCTACTCGTAGATACGCATTGCGCAGCCGTTAGATGCGTATGTAACGGCAGCGCTCACCGCATTCAGCAGCAGCGCTCACCGTATCTAACGGCACGTAGATACGCATTGCGCAGCAAGGGAATACGTATTTAGCGGGAAGAGGATGTGGAAAGGAGGAAAGAAGAGACGATGAAAGGCAGGAAATGAACCAAGAAAATAGAATGGGGCAGCATGAAGAAGCACAAAGAAAGCTGCAGAGGCGTGCTGCCCTACGCTATGATAATAAGAATCTAATGTATAACTTTAAACACGAAGAATTATGAAAATTCGTTTAGTACCAAAGAAAAATCCGCAGAAGCGGGAGGAAGTAAAGTTTTATGCTAACCCTGTTAACCTTGGGCATAAGTCGCTCGACGACATTGCACGTGACATTGCGGGGCGTTCGTCCTTGACACGTGGTGATGTGTCGAACGTGTTGTATAACTTTATCGATTGTCTGCCCCATTATCTCCGTGATGGTTTCAGCATTCAGTTGGGCGAGTTTGGCTCAATGCGTGTCACACTATCGAGCAAAGGAGCCGAAAAGGAGGAGGATTTTAAGACCGCAACCATTAAGCCCCGTGTTGTCTTCACGCCTGGCGGAGAATTAAAGCGAGAGTTAGCCGCTAACTCCTATGAGTCGGTGAGGAAGAAGGAGGAAGCAGAGAAAGACAAGAAAAAGGAGGATAAGAAAAAGAATGGAGGAGGAAGTGGGCCGGTAGCGGGCCAGGGATAGGAAAGGATATTGGGCCAATGGGCCTAATAAGGCTAATAAGGCCAATAGAGCCTATTAGAAAGAAGAACAAGTTCGGTTTTAATAATACTGAATTGATTAATTTAGTTTTAATTATGTTTCCAGCGGGAAGCCATTGATGTGATATCAATGACGATACATCGGTAATTTAATTTTCGTTTCTTGCCCCTATCACCATCCTTGGTGTCATGGGGCAAGTTTTTTTGTGGTAGCTCGTTGAATTTTTTCTCACAGATTTTAGAACGTAAGAAACTCGTTGGGGATTTTATCTCTCACAGATTTTCACAGATGAACAGAACCCTTTCAGCGAACAGGGAGAACCCACAAACGCCGGCAAGCGACGACAGATATCACAGACCCTTTCTGCTAATTTCGGTTATATCGTTCTGTGTTATCGGTTGACTTAATGTCTCTGTGCGCCTTTGTGATTTCTGTTCTTCTGTGCAGTTCTGTGAGAAAAAAAGGAGAACATGAGAGAGAGCGGCCCCTCCCCCAACCCCTCCCCCGAAGGGAAGGGGCGTGATCACCGAGATACCCTATAATGAGGGTGTACGCTTCGTTCTATCTTCTTATCAACAGCCCTATAGGGGTAACCTCACATACTACGCCCCTTCCCTGCGGGGGAGGGGTTGGGGGAGGGGCCGCTTCCTTTAACGTTAGCTGAAAGGCTCTGTGATATCGGTTGACTTAACGTCTCTGTGCGCCTTTGTGAAATCTGTTCGTCTGTGTAGTTCTGTGAGAAAAAAAAGAAGAACATGAGAGGGAGGGGCCGCTTCCTTTAACATTAGCTGAAATGCTCTGTGTTATCGGTTGACGTAATGTCTCTGTGCATCTTTGTGATTTCTGTTCTTCTGTGTAGTTCTGTGAGAAAAAGAATACAAGTGGCTCGATAGATGTTCTGAATGCCATTATATAAGAGCTTTAGTTTATAACACCAAATCTCAGAAGAGTCCCCATAATTCACAATACAAAATAATAGTTTATCCTATATTTTTCTTACCTTTGCAATCAGAACATAAAATATAGTTTAACGAAATAATAAAGAAAATGAAACCTACATTATTACTCCTTGCGGCAGGTATGGGAAGCCGCTACGGTGGGCTGAAGCAGCTCGACGAATTAGGCCCTAATGGTGAGACCATTATGGATTATTCTATCTATGATGCTATCCAGGCAGGATTTGGTAAGATTGTCTTTGTTATCCGTAAGGATTTCGAGGAGCAGTTCCGCAGCCAAGTTCTTTCAAAGTATGAGGGTCATATCCCTGCAGAACTTGTATTCCAGAGCATTGATGCACTGCCAGAAGGCTTCTCTGTACCAGAAGGTCGTGAGAAGCCATGGGGTACAAACCATGCGGTATTGATGGCAAAAGATGTTATCAAAGAGCCTTTCTGCGTTATCAACTGCGATGACTTCTATAACCGTGATTGCTTCAAGGTTATCGGCAAGTTCCTTGCTGACCTCCCAGAAGGTGCAAGAGACAAGTATGCAATGGTTGGTTTCCGCGTAGGTAACACACTGAGCGAGAATGGTACTGTTGCTCGTGGTATCTGCTCTACAGATGCAGAAGGAAACTTGACAACTGTTGTTGAGCGCACAGAGATTGAGCGTCGCGATGGCGAAATCAAGTACAAAGACGACAATGGCGAGTGGGTAGCCGTAGGCGAGAACACTCCTGTATCTATGAATGTATGGGGTTTCACACCAGACTACTTCGAGTACAGCGAGGCCTACTTCAAGGAGTTCCTCTCTGATCCTAAGAACATGGAAAATAAGAAGTCTGAATACTTCATCCCATTGATGGTAAACAAGCTCATCAACGATGGTACATCTACCGTGAAGGTGCTTGACACTACCAGCAAGTGGTTTGGCGTAACATACGCTGCCGACCGTCAGAGTGTGGTTGACAAGATTCAGTCACTGGTTGACGATGGCACCTATCCTGCTAAATTGTTCTAATTGATATCCCTGCCTGGGTACTATTTCCACATACATCCTTTGATATTATTCAAGATGTAAGACGGATATCCAGGCAGGGCTTTTTTATCTCTTACATCTCTATACACATCGGGCATAATAGCCCAACCAATTTCAAACACACCAAAGCTTACAGCCGTAATGGAATTAAACCTATTGAATCAAGAAGAAATTGTGACGCTTCGCAACCTTCTCTCCAATGCAACAAACATCGTAATCTGTGCGCATAAGTCGCCTGACGGTGACGCAACAGGTTCGTCACTGGCATGGATGCACTATCTGAACCAGATTGGCAAGACTAATATCAAGGTATGTATGCCTGACGCTACACCTGATTTCCTGCATTGGCTACCAGGACATAATTCCATTATCCGCTATGACAGACGACCCAAAGAGGTAAAGAAAGCTTTTAAGGAAGCAGACCTCGTTTGCTGTCTTGACTTCAACCAGCGTTCTCGTGTAGATACGATGCAAGAGGTATTGGACTCTTCCAAGGCCCCTCGCCTACTCATCGACCACCACTTAGAACCTGAGACAAACAACGCCTTGACGGTTTCACACCCAGAGATGTCAAGTACATGTGAGATTGTCTTCCGTCTGATTAGTCAGTTAGATGGCTACGAGAAGATGACAACCCAATGTGCGTCTTGCATTTATTGTGGTATGATGACAGACACTGGTGGCTTCACCTATAATTCGTCACGCCCAGAGATATTCTATATTATCGGTCAGCTTCTTGCAAAGAATATTGATAAGGACGAGATTTATAACCGTGTATTCCACAACTACTCTACCAATGCCCTCCGCCTCCGTGCACACATTATCCTCAATAAGATGAAAGTGATTGAAGAGTTGCATGCGTCTTACTACACCGTAACAAAGGAAGAGATGGCACAGTTCCATTTTATTAAGGGAGACATGGAGGGACTTGTTAATATTCCACAGCAGATTAAAGGACTTAAACTAAGTATCTCATTACGAGAAGATACAGAGAAGCCTAAGACCGTACTCGTGAGTCTTCGTTCTTGCAATGGGTTCCACTGTCAACCTATGGCAGCAAAGTTCTTTAATGGTGGCGGTCACGCTGACGCATCAGGTGGAAGACTAAATTGCACCATCGAGGAAGCAGAACAGATTGCCATTAAGGCGATATTATATTATAAGGAGGAATTGCAATAGGTAAAATCCTCCATAGAAAAAGCATCAACAACATCGTATCTCATAGCCTACTCCCTGTTGAAAGGCCTTTATTCTTCACATTATGAGCATATTAGAACTGTCCCAAAAGCGCTTTTCCGTACGTAAATATAGCGACAAGCCTGTATCAGAAGAGGACTTACAATATATTTTAGAATCAGTACGTATGGCCCCCTCAGCTGTCAACAGACAACCATGGAAATTTGTCATTGTGAAGTCTGAAGCAGCTCGCAAGCAACTACAAGAATGCTACGACCGTGAATGGTTCAAGTCCGCACCACTCTACATCATTTGTATGCGTGAGGTTAACAGCAACTGGATACGCAAAGAAGACAACAAGCAGCATGGCGATATTGATGTTGCCATTGCTACTGAACATCTTTGCTTGGCTGCAACAGAGCGGGGCTTAGGTAGCTGTTGGGTATGTAATTTCAATGTGGCTAAATTAAAGGAGACATTCCCATACGTTGGGTTTGAACCTGTTGCCATCATTCCTATCGGTCACATAGCTGACGACTGTCCAACGAATGAGAAGAAGCGAAAGACATTAGAGGAAATTACAGACATCATATAATCTTCATAACAACCTTTGTCGTTTGGTGAACATTACCCGTAGAGATTGGTCATTAGTCGACTTATAAATATAATGTAACAATCATCGAGAATCTTTTCTCTTATCTTCATACAATACGCAGAAGGTCCTCAACACACAAGATGAAGCCAGTGTGAACAGTAAGATATTGTAAGAATTAGATTCAAAACTTACCTTATAATATTCAAGCAGAGGAGTCATCTGCTTATCAACATCATTATTCAACAATCAATTATGCGTATTCTTGGAAACATTATATGGTGGATATTCGGTGGCTTAGAAGCTGCCATCGGATATTTTACAGGTAGTTTAGCACTTGCCATCACCATTATCGGCATACCAGCTGCAGTACAAACATTCAAGCTCGGACTCTTGTGCCTATGGCCTTTTGGGGCAGAAGTGAGAGATGGAGAAAGTCTTTCAGGCTGTATCACCATTCCACTCAATATCATTTGGATAATCTTTGGTGGTTTATGGGCATGTCTTATCCACATCTTCTTTGGACTACTTCTTGCCATCACGATTATAGGTATTCCTTTTGCCAAGCAACACTTCAAAATGGCAGGCCTGTCCCTTGCTCCATTTGGTAAAGATGTTGAGCTTAACTTTTAGTCTAAAGCCGAAAATAAAGACATTTCTAAAACATTTGAATTAAATTCTTTTAATTCCTTGGTAGAACTATTAAAAGTCAGTATCTTTGGCAAAAACAAAGGAGAAAAAGCCCATGATTACGCAAGACAATTTCAACCAAGAATACGCTGACCCGATAGAGGAGCAGCAGATTCGCCATTTCGTGTGCATCGAAATGGGGCGACAGATACACAGATATATCAAAGCTATGCACGGCAGCAAGCAACAGATGTTACGTTTTGAAGAGCATCTGAAAGACCTTCCTATGAAGGAAAAGGAGGCTGCTATCGCCCGATACATCGATTTGAATCGCAAAGCTATCAAAGGGTTAGACATGAAGATCGTCTTAGCCCGTGCGATGGCCAACTACTCTGACACCTTCGAATACCTCGTTACATTGGTTAACGATAAGCGAAAGATGGTGAAGTATCTGAACCTCATACGTGAGATATACATTCAGTATCACGAGGTTATCGAACGGAAAGGAATGTTTGGAATCCTTGACCATAGAGGACGTATACTCGTTGAACCAAAGTATGAGTTTCTTCGTACTTGTTATGTATATGTCGACGACTTACGTACTATGCCACTCATAGCCCAGTTAAACGGCAAACTTGGTTTGATACTCCCCGATGGTAAAGATACTATCATTGCACCTTTCATCTATGATAGTATATCATTGAGAGATGAACCACCTTATTTCGAAGCAAAGAAAGGAAACAAGGAAATTCTGCTTAACACGGATGGTGAGGAGCAATAATACCCAAAAAGAGCTGTAACTGCTAATGCGGTTACAGCTCTTTTTTATTACGATAGAATCTTCTTTAAATCTTCTTCAACAAAGCAGTCAAACCAGCAAGTTGCTCCTGCCACATAGTAATCTTACTATTCACCTTGCCAAGGTCGACTCCCTGATTTAGTTCAGGAGAATCACGCTGCTGCTGCAACAAACTGATATACTGATTAACAAGTGCTATCTTAGCCTTAACAGTCTTCTTCTTAGGATAGCCACGTTTCTCTACCTCGCGCTGATACTGCTCAGATATAGTATTAATCTGACGACCACACTCTTCATACTGGCTCAACCATTGCTGGTAAGCAGCGCTATTCTGCTTGTTCTCAAACTGTGTCGTGTTAGCAGAATCACTCTTCTGCTCGTATGAGCTTTGTGCTATACCCATCATTGGGAAAGCCATCAAAGCAATAACCAATAACTTTTTAACTCTCATAATTGTGTTCTTTTAATATATAATATCGCTGCAAATATAAAGTAAATATCAGAAAGAACCAAAGTTTTTTTGTAATTTTGCATATTCCGATTAGCCCTTTAAATCTCTTTTAAGGGTCTATAAGAGTAAATATAGAATAAAGTTGAGCAATATGAATAAGTATATTGAGGTAAAAGGAGCCAAGGTTAACAACCTAAAGAATATAGACGTAAATATTCCTCAGGGACAATTTGTCGCCATCACAGGCGTATCTGGTTCAGGTAAGTCATCACTTGCCTTTGATACGCTTTATGCTGAAGGACAACGCCGATATGTGGAGAGCCTTTCTGCTTATGCCCGTCAGTTCTTAGGCAGAATGTCGAAACCTGAGGTCGATTTCATCAAAGGACTTCCCCCTGCTATAGCCATTGAACAAAAGGTTATATCCCGTAATCCACGTTCAACAGTGGGTACTTCTACCGAGATATACGAATATCTCCGTCTTCTCTATGCTCGCATTGGTAGGACCTTCAGTCCAATATCTGGCGAGGAGGTGAAGCATCACTCTGTTGAAGACGTCATTGAGAAAGTCATGTCGTACTCAGAAGGAACAAAGTTCTGTATCCTCGCTCCACTCCACATTGTCGAAGGACGAAGCATACAGAACCAACTTGAGATGGAGATGCAGGAAGGTTATGCACGTATCTATGTAGATAACGACTTTATCCGTATAGAAGATTGGCTGGAACAGAACCCTGCTGACGACAACAACAAAGCTACAACTAAGGATAAGACAAAGAGTATCTATCTTGTCATCGACCGCCTATCCGTTGACAGCTCTAAAGACACACTGACCCGACTCACCGATTCTTGTGAGACAGCCTTCTATGAGGGCGATGGCAATATGCAGTTAATGATTCTGCCAGCCAAGCTTACTTACGATTTCTCTACACGCTTTGAAGCAGACGGCATACGCTTTGAAGAACCGAACGATAACATGTTTTCGTTTAATTCTCCCCTCGGAGCATGCCCTACTTGTGAGGGTTTTGGTCGCGTCATTGGCATAGACGAGAAGTTAGTTATCCCTGACTCTTCTCTTTCTGTCTATGATGGTTGCGTTCAGTGTTGGCATGGTGAGAAGATGGCAACATGGAAAGATGAGTTCTGTAGACGTGCAGCTAAAGACAATTTCCCTATCTTCAAGCCTTATTTTGAACTAACAAAGGATGAGAAGGAAAGTCTTTGGAAGGGTCTGCCAAGCGAAAGAAAGAAAGACATCCACGACCGTATCTGTATTGATACCTTCTTCCAAATGGTAAAGGAGAACCAATACAAGATTCAATACCGTGTCATGCTCAGCCGTTATCGTGGTAAGACTGTTTGTCCTGACTGCCATGGCACAAAGCTAAAGAAGGAAGCTACATGGGTGAAGATAGGTGGTATGGCTATCACCGACCTCGTTGATATGTCTATTATCAACCTCAAACAATGGTTCGACAAACTGGAACTAACTGAGCATGAGCAAGAGGTCAGCAAGCGACTAATGACCGAAATAACAAGTCGTCTACAGTTCCTTTTAGATGTAGGACTCGGCTATCTCACCCTCAACCGCCAATCAAACACACTGAGTGGTGGTGAAAGTCAGCGCATCAACCTTACAACCTCCCTTGGTTCTTCCCTCGTTGGCTCACTCTATATACTTGACGAACCTTCCATTGGCTTGCATAGTCGAGATACGGATCGACTTATCCACGTACTCAAGGAACTTCAAGCATTAGGCAACACCGTAGTTGTCGTAGAGCATGACGAAGAGATTATGCGTGCAGCTGACTACTTAATTGATGTCGGACCAGATGCTGGACGACTGGGTGGAGAGATTGTATTTGAAGGTAAAGTATCTGACATCAAACGAATAAAGGGAGACATCAATGATAAAAACAATGCTGAGTCAAAGCAACTCCTTGAGAAGTATCCTCGTTCATACACCATTAAATATCTGACGGGAGCGGAGGTTATTGAAGTTCCAAAGAGTCGTCGACCATGGAATATGGCCATAGACCTAAAGGGAGCTCGCATGAATAATCTCAAGGGAGTAGATGTTAAGTTTCCTCTGAACGTCTTTACTGTGGTGACAGGAGTTAGCGGTAGCGGTAAGTCTTCCCTTGTGAAAGGAATCCTCTATCCTGCCCTCAAACGTCATTTAGATGAGGTTGCCTACACCCCTGGCGAATATTCTTCTCTTGGAGGTGACTGGAAACAGATTAAACACGTGGAGTTTGTGGATCAGAACCCTATCGGTAAGAGTACACGCTCTAACCCTGCGACATACGTGAAGGCATACGACGAAATCAGAAAGCTATTTGCTGACCAGCAGTTATCAAAGCAGATGGGCTACACCCCACAGTATTTCTCATTCAACACTGAGGGTGGTCGCTGCGAAGAATGTAAGGGTGCGGGTGTCATTACAGTAGAGATGCAGTTTATGGCAGACCTTGTCTTGGAATGTGAGGAGTGTCACGGACAACGTTTCAAACGTGAGATTCTCGACGTACAGTTCCAAGGTAAGAATATCAATGATGTCTTGAACATGACTGTGTCTGAGGCTATTCAATTCTTCAGTGAGCACAAACGCAAAGCGATTGTCAACAAACTTAAACCGTTGGAAGATGTTGGATTGGGCTACATCAAACTCGGACAAAGTTCTTCTACCCTCTCTGGCGGTGAGAACCAACGTGTGAAACTCGCCTACTTCATCGGACAGGAACAGCAAGACCCAACGCTCTTCATCTTTGATGAACCAACAACAGGTCTGCACTTCCATGATATCGATCGGCTACTCCATGCTTTCAATGCGCTTATCGAACGTGGCCACACCATATTGGTTATCGAACACAACCTTGATGTTATCAAGTGTGCCGACCATGTCATCGACCTTGGTCCTGATGGAGGTGATAAGGGCGGAAACCTCGTAATAGCTGCTACACCAGAAGAGGTGGCTCGCTGCAAGGAGAGTCTGACAGGTAAGTATTTGAAAGAAAAATTATAAATTCACGCCTTGATAAGCATTAATCCTATCACAACAGATTGATAACACCTCCCTTCACAGGCGTTTCTTGGTGGTATTAAGACACACTGCAACATAAATCAGTCGACTGAATCTTTTAAGACAGTCGACTGATTTTTAAAAAGGTCAACCCTTTTGAAGAAAAAGGTTGACCTTTTTGAGAGAAAAGGTTGACCTTTTTGAGCAAAAGGGTCAACCCTCTTTAGGAGAAGCGTCGACCGCTTTGAAAGCTATTACCATAACGCTGTTATCTGCCACATGCGTACATCCTCTAATCTGCTATAAGCAGTTAGGCGGATTCTATACGCTATCTGATTACAATAACATAGGTAATAGACTCATTATGACTATACCACCAAACGTCGGTATTGTAAGTAGACAAATAAAAAGGCTGAACTCATCCATTGAGCTCAGCCCTTTTTATATCATTGTATGAAACTACCAGAAAACTATATCAAAAGACCCATTTACAGTAGTCATACGTTCATTCTTGTATTCTACTATGCAACCTTCTCCAAACGCTTCATCATCAAGAACATGAAACCAGCGGAGAGGAGACAAAGTACAATAAAGACAGACCATACAATTGTCAGAGGTATGTCATTCCACAAGTATCCGCCGACACTAACAAGCAGGTTACCGATGGCTGTAGCAACAAACCATCCACCCATCATCGCGCCCTTATACTTTGGAGGTGCAACCTTACTAACGAAGCTGATACCCATAGGACTCAGCAACAGCTCACCGAATGTAAGAATGAGATAGGTACCAATCAACCAGTTACCAGAAGCAAATGGAACAGTCTCTCCTGCAGCCTTTGCTGCAGCCTGCGCATTAGGAGTTAGCAAACCACGTGATGCCCAAACCATAAGCAGATAAGCACAACCTGCAATAATCATACCGTAAGCTATCTTACGAGGAGCCTTTGGTTCCTTACCTTTAGCTGCTAAAGCACCAAAGATTGCCATACTGACAGGAGTCAAAGCTACTACATAGAATGGGTTAAACTGCTGGAAGATAGGAGCACTAACATCAACAGGACCACCGATGTTATGATACTTATAAACCAATACTCCTACGGCTGCAAGGAATACAACAGTAGAAATCAGCTTAGCCTTAGAGGTCTTGCTCTGGAAGAATGACATAAGACTGTAAACCATGAAGATAATCATCACAAGGTTGATTACATCAAATGCCATTGTCTGAACACCCTCTGCCTTTGGACTAACAAACTCATCAGCAAAGTAATTCAAGGTAAGACCATTCTGATGGAACGACATCCAGAAGAAGATAACAACAGCAAAAACAAGACAAAGAGCAACGATACGTTCCTTTGTCTGCTGTGGTGTGAGTTCTTCTCCAGCAACAGCAGTATCAGTTTTCTTGGTCTGACCTGCTCCAGCCTCTACATGCTTAAAGGTGCTACGGAAGGCATAATAGATAATCATTGAGATAATCAATGACACACAAGCAACTGCAAAAGAGAAATGATAGGCGTCATTACCAGAATAGCCAAGTGACACTTCAGCCCAATCCCTAATTTTCACAGCTGCTGTAGGAGCAAAGAGAGCACCAATGTTGATAGCCATGTAGAAGATAGAGAAACCTGAATCGCGCTTTGCTGACAGCTCTGGTGCATCATAAAGATTACCCACCATCACCTGTAGGTTACCCTTGAACAAACCTGTTCCAAGACTAACAAGTAGTAAAGCACTAAACATTGCTGCATAGCCCATTACTCCTCCACCCAATGGGATAGACAAGAATAAATAGCCCGCAAACATGACGATAATACCAATAGTCACCATCTTTCCATAGCCAAACTTGTCGGCCATAATACCACCTATCAATGGTAAGAAATAAACTAAGGCAAGGAAAACACCATAAATCAAGCCAGCGGTACCACTAGATAACCCGAAATTGGCTCTTAAGAATAAAGTGAATACGGCTATCATGGTGTAATAGCCGAAACGCTCACCGGTATTGGCTAATGCCAATGCGTACAGTGCTTTAGGTTGGTTCTCAAACATAATGATAAAATTATAGGTTAATTATTACTTTGTTCTTACAATGTCAAAAAGGTAAGTAGCCTTAACAACAATATTGCCGTAATTAGATTTGCCGAAAAAGTCTTTCTTTGAGCTTCCATAAATATTGCCCAATCCATAGTAATAGCGGGCTTCCAGCAAGAAATGTCCTACTTGGCGATTGCTATACTCCATTCCTAAACCAGCAGCAATACCGTAGTCTAACTTCTTTTCTACAGGCATTGACTCCTGTGCAATTACCGTATTACTCCGCCCAGTACCATCAGTAGCAAGATTTGGGGTGTCATAGTTTTTTGATGTCGACTCTCCCAAATAGATTCCTAACTGTGGACCTGCTTGGAAAAAGAAGTTAAAACCGTTTTGTTCACGTCCCCATGCGAGATGTGCAAAGATTGGTATTTGAATATAGTTTACAGTGTGTGAATACTCTTCAGCGGCCCCGTTAGAGTTGATAACAGGCTGATCAGTACCCGTCAGTATCTTCTCCTTCCATCCTACTGAAGCGTAATTGACTTCACCATAGATAGAACAGATAGTATTAAAATACTTCTCGCACACATAACGCACACTCAGTCCGCCCGTTAACCCACCGTGCATGGATTGTCTTACACTCGGAGTGAAGCCCACATTAGAGAGGACATAACCACCATTAACACCAATAGCGAGGTCATCACGATGGTCTCCTATCTGCGCTGCTGCAGTCAGCGGCAGCGCAAATAGAATAACAGCTAATATTCTTGAGCTTATTTTCTTCATCTCAGGATAAGATACTCTTCTTCAGATTAATAGACAAGATTCTCCATTGTCTGGTCTGTCTTAAAGTGAACCAGTTGGAAGTTATCATTGATATACCCGCCCTGTCCTACACGAACAAAGTCGTAACGAGTCTGTAACGGACGATACTTAACCTCGGCAGCAGAACCCTTGAAATCCTTTCCATGTGCTTTCAAACCACGAACAAAGAACTGTGCTTGGTCGTAGCCTGTTATTGCCATACGTGGAATAAACTGCTTTGACATCGGCTCGCCATACTGTTCTGTATATTTTGCCTCCAACTCCTTTGTTTTATCTGCTGCCTTATTATAGTAATAGGTAGATGGGATATAAGTGTTATACTTGAAGAACTGGTCAAGATCATAATCTTGATAGACAAACCACTGATTGTATCCAAACAGGCTGATAGCCACACCAGGACGTGCCTTCTTCAACTGATTTAATTTCGCAAAGACCTCATTCAACTGCGGACTCTTCTCTGAATTGATAACTACAACATTTGGACGAGTTGACTCAAAGTGCTTTGAGAAATCTGCATCTGATGACTTTGAACTCGTAAGATTATACTTAATCTTCTGTAAATCGAGCTGTCTTCTCAAAGTCGTTGTGAAGTCGCCCACCTGACTTGTTGCGTCCTTGCAATTAACAAAGATAGGATGGTGTGTTTTCTGAAAACGCTCTAAGAAAGCGGCTATGGCCTTATTCGTTAACGAAGCGTCAGTTTGATAAACCTGGAAAACATTTGGATTCGTCTCCACATCAGTCGCTGTTATTGAGAATGGAATAACGAGTTTTATGTCATACGTACGACAGAAATCAGCCAAAGGCTTTACCTGCTCTGAATAAAGAGGACCGAAGATAACATCCAATTTAGAAGCGTTTGGCTCCAACAATGTAGTTCGGATGTCAGCACCCTTTGGTACGTTCCATGCATGAACATCAGTCGTAATACCCTCACTCTTCAACTGGTTAAGAGCCAACAAGATACCACGATAGTATTCAACCATACGTTTACCATCTCCATCTTGGTTATGCAAGGGTAGCATAACACCAACACGAATAGCATTCACAGCCTTCGCAGCAACCTGATTAGCGGTAGCCTTTGCCGCAGCCTTCTTGTCTACCTTACC
This sequence comes from Prevotella jejuni, assembly GCF_900187995.1. Taxonomy (GTDB): domain Bacteria; phylum Bacteroidota; class Bacteroidia; order Bacteroidales; family Bacteroidaceae; genus Prevotella; species Prevotella jejuni. The sequence continues at coordinate 90,838 of NZ_FZNZ01000012.1, read as the reverse complement.
TTTTATAGACCCGTCAGCTTGGAAATCTCCCTCCTTTGAATAAGGAACAAAGATTAGGTCGCCCTTCTTCAGTTCGTATCCTGCTTGCTTCATCAAAGGGTTTGCTTCTATAAGTTGTGGGATGGTAACACCATACTCCTTGGCTATTCCGAATATAGTCTCCTTGCGTTTAACTTTATGTTGGTCGTGCCATTGAACACTTTGTGCCAATAAGCTATAACTAAAAGTCATCGCAAAGAATAACAAAAGATATTTCAAATACTTTTTCATAAACATACTGTTGGTTTCAAAAAGATTTAATTACAACTGCAAATATACAAAAGAAATCTGTAATCAAAAGATGTAGAATGATAAAAAACACAAAAACGTTAATAGCAGATAATTTATTTGTGTACATAATAACGTTCTTGTATAATTTTTTAGTAATCTATTGTTCGATGTTATCTTAGGTTCTTCCGAGTTATAGAAAGATAATGACTCACTCACCAGAGAGAAACGATTACATATCTTACAAGAATAGTTTTATTTTAAGTTGCTGTCATATTTAACATTTCATACAATCTCACTGTAAACCAATAAGTTAACATCTTAGAATCTATGACAGATATGACAGGAAAAATAATTTGAGTGAATTGAGCTGTTATAGCAACTTTTCTTCATTCATGCTTGATAAGAAGACAAAAAGCAAAAAGTTCAAAGAAAAGGACTCATCCTACTTCTGCCTTGACGCCTTGACCATTCCTTATACTCTTAGACTGCATCCCATTTGTACGCAAAGACTATGATATTCTGTGAGAACAAACTCCCCTTCTCCTTCCATCAGTATCTTCTATAGGGGGATTTCAATCAGCTCTCAATAGTCCGAAAGGGCCAATAAGAACATGAAAAATCATTACATAAAATTAAACCAATTATCCTCAACATAAGGCTAACCTTTCCTTAAAATACAAGTTTATAACATTCAACAAATCAGCATATTACAAACAGCGTCGAAGAAGGGGCCTTTCTTGCTTCAAGAAGGGCGTCTTCAATAGGCAAGAAGAGCATGTTCTTGAACGCAGTTAGGCCTCTTCTATGAGCATGAAAAGCATGTAGTAGCTTTAAGGGGAGCGAAAGATAGTGACAAACTAACAAGGAATTTTGAGCTGACGGGGAATGATTCTATGAGGAGTTAAGGAGTGAAAGGGAGTGAAAAGGAGTTAAGACAACACCGTTTATACTCTATTATGAGGGCTAAAAGGAAATGATTCTATGAGGAGTTAAGGAGTGAGGGGGAGTAATTTCATAAGGTGTTAAGGGGTAAAAGGGAGTGAAAAGGAGTTAAGACAATTCCATCTACACTTTTGATAAGGAGTGATGGGGAGTGAAAAGGAGTTAAGGCAACATCGTTTACACATTTTTGTAAGGAGTGAAACCACCGATGAAGAAATACGCAGTATTATCTTATCCAGACAGGAACATTTACTTGTCTGTATGGGAAAAATTGTGTAAATTTGCACGATTATACAATTTTCAAGGTAACATAAACGAACGATAAGGATGAAACAACATAAACCACGGATATTCGCCATACTGCTTTCAATGGTGCTATCTACAGTAGCTTGGGCACAAAACTGCCAGCCATCGGGCAAATATACAGATGCGAATGGTGAGACAAACACGATTGCAGCTGGTGATACTTATAGTGGTTCAGCTCCATTAACAATAACTTTCACAGCCAACCCAGCTACCACAACGGATGCAGCAACAAACTACGAATGGCACTTCTTCAACCAGAAGAATCCTCGTTCGGCCTTTCTTATCCGTTATGATAAGGACACGGAATACACGTTCACAGAGGCTGGTACGACGAGGGTAATACTCTATGAGATTCTAAATGGTGACACCACACGCTATAACCCGATAAGTCTGTCGATTAGTGAGAGTAGTCTACAAATGCCTAATGCATTCTCACCTAATGGCGATGGCATCAATGATATCTATCGTGCAAAGCCTGGCTATAAGAGTATTGTAGAGTTCAAAGCAATCATCTTTAACCGTTGGGGACAAAAGATATACGAATGGGACGACCCTGCTGGTGGCTGGGATGGTAAGTATAAAGGCAAAGACGTTGCCCAAGGAACTTACTTCGTCAATGTAACCGCCAAAGGAGCTGATGGCAAAGAGTTCCACATCCGACGAGATGTTAACCTTCTCAGAGGTTACACACAGTCGACGAGATGATGATGGGTGGGTGATAGGTGATGAGTGATGGGCGGTGATGAATAGCGATTTTCATCTGTGGTTATCTTCAAGGAAACCATCAACACAGTACTAATCATCAACACCCATCACCCAACACCAAACACCCAACTATCCATCAACACCCAACATTCAACACCAAACACCCAACATTTAACACCCAACAACCCCATGAACGAGAAAATAGAAGTCTTCGGAGCAAGAGTACATAATCTAAAGAATGTAGACATAACCATCCCACGTAACTCACTTACCGTCTTCACTGGACTGTCTGGATCAGGTAAGAGTTCGCTTGCATTCGACACTATCTTCGCCGAAGGACAGCGTCGATACATTGAAACCTTCTCTGCTTATGCACGCAACTTCCTTGGTAATATGGAGCGTCCAGACGTCGACAAGATTACAGGATTATCCCCTGTCATCTCCATCGAACAGAAGACAACAAACAAGAACCCCCGCTCGACCGTTGGTACAACAACTGAGATATACGATTTCCTACGCCTTCTTTATGCACGTGCAGGTGAAGCCTATTCTTATATGAGCGGTGAGAAGATGGTGAAATACACCGAGGAGAAAGTGGTAGACATGATTATGTCTGATTATCAAGACCGCAAGATATATATCCTCTCACCACTTGTTCGCAACCGTAAAGGACATTATCGTGAGCTCTTTGAACAGATGCGACGCAAGGGATACTTGTACATTCGTGTCGATGGAGAGGTACAAGAGCTTACACGTGGTATAAAGGTAGACCGCTACAAGAACCATAACATCGAGGTTGTTATCGACAAGATGAAACTTGGTGGTACGGAGAATGAGACACTACGTGAGCGTCTGGCAAAGACGGTCTCAACGGCCATGAAGCAAGGAGAAGGCTTGATAATGATTCTTGATAACGAACGAGACGAAGCTAAATATTTCTCTAAACGACTGATGGACCCAGTCACTGGGATAGCATACAAAGACCCTGCTCCAAACATCTTCTCCTTTAACTCGCCCGAAGGAGCTTGTCCGCAGTGTAAAGGATTGGGTGTGATTGATGAGATAGACCTAAAGAAGGTGATTCCTGATGATAAGCTTGACATCCATAGTGGAGCTATCGTACCGTTAGGAAAGTATAAGAACCAGATGATTTTCTGGCAGATAGATGCACTCTTAAAACGATATGATTGTAGCCTCAAGACCCCTGTCAAGGATATTCCAAAGGAGGCAATGGATGAAGTTTTGTATGGTTCTTTGGAGAAATTAAAGATTGCTAAAGAGCTTGTACACACCACCTCCGACTACTTTGTGTCCTTTGATGGTATCATTAAGTACCTCCGCACCGTGATGGAGAACGATGATTCCTCAGCTGGGAAGAAGTGGGCCGACCAGTTCATAGCCGAAGCACAATGTCCTGAATGTCATGGTCATCGTCTTAATCGTGAGGCTTTATCTTACAAGATATGGGATAAGAACATTGCTGAACTTGCAGAGATGGATATAACCGAACTGCGAGATTGGATAGACCATGTTGAGGAACACATGAATGAGAAACAGCGTACAATCGCTGTAGAGATAGTGAAGGAGATACGTAAACGTATAAATTTCTTACTCGACGTGGGCCTTGATTATCTTGCATTGAACCGTCAAAGTGCTACGCTTTCAGGTGGTGAAAGCCAGCGTATCCGCCTTGCGACACAGATAGGCTCACAACTTGTTAATGTTCTTTATATCCTTGATGAACCATCTATCGGACTTCATCAGCGTGATAATGAGCGTCTTATCAACTCGCTAAAAGAGCTGCGCGACATGGGAAACACGGTCATCGTGGTAGAACACGACGAAGACATGATGCGTGCAGCCGACTGGATTGTAGACATCGGACCAAAAGCTGGACGCAAAGGTGGCGAGGTTGTCTTCCAAGGAACACCTGCAGACATGCTCAAGACACACACACTTACCGCACAATACTTGAACGGTGAGCGTAAGATAGAGATACCTAAGGAACGCAGAGAAGGTAATGGAAAGACGCTACAGCTCACTGGCTGTAAGGGTAATAACCTGAAGGACGTAGACGTAACCTTCCCACTTGGCGAACTAATTGTCGTCACTGGTGTGTCTGGTTCAGGTAAGAGTACGTTAATCAACGAGACCCTACAGCCCATTCTCTCACAACACTTCTACCGCTCACTGAAGCGTCCAATGCCTTACAAGAGTATTGAAGGGATTGACAACATTGATAAAGTAGTCAATGTTGACCAAAGTCCTATCGGCCGTACACCACGTAGTAACCCTGCTACTTACACTGGCGTTTTCTCCGACATACGCCAACTCTTCGTCAATCTCCCCGAAGCTAAGATACGAGGCTACAAGCCTGGACGATTCTCTTTCAATGTGAAAGGAGGACGTTGTGAGGCCTGTGGCGGTAATGGCTACAAGACTATTGAGATGAACTTCCTACCTGATGTAATGGTACCGTGCGAGGTCTGCCATGGTAAACGCTATAACCGTGAGACGTTGGAAGTGCGTTTCAAGGGAAAGTCAATAGCCGACGTGCTCGACATGACGGTTAACATGGCTGTAGAGTTCTTTGAGAACGTACCACAGATACTACCGAAGATTAAGGCACTACAGGATGTTGGCTTGGGCTATATCAAGCTTGGACAAAGCTCTACAACCCTCTCTGGCGGTGAGAGTCAGCGTGTTAAGTTGGCAACAGAACTTGCAAAGCGTGACACAGGTAAGACCCTTTACATCCTTGATGAGCCTACAACAGGTCTGCACTTTGAAGACATACGTATCTTGATGGACGTCTTACAGAAACTTGTTGACCGTGGCAACACCGTTATCATCATCGAACACAACCTCGATGTCATCAAACTTGCAGACTACATCATAGACATGGGACCAGAAGGTGGTCGTGGTGGCGGTCGCATGTTGAGCTGTGGTAGACCAGAAGAGGTGGCAAAGAACAAGGAGAGCTACACTTCTCGCTTCCTTGCGAAAGTTCTGAAATAAGTCATAGCTATCAAGAATAAAGTTACAAGTTATCATCTCTTTTATTTGGATAATCGGTAAATTAGTTCTAAATTTGTCGGGCTTCTTTGATGAAGGAAGGACTCAGTAAGATCGTTCCTTACCCACCCTACACAGCTATCCATTGGAGAATAAACATATAGATAATATCACCTAAGATTATGAATAAGAAAGAATACTTACGTTCATGGGCTGAAACCTACAAGAACGACCTAACAAACAACATTATGCCTTTCTGGTTGAACCATGGTTGGGACAAGGAGAATGGCGGTATATACACCTGCTTGGACCGTGATGGATCCTTAATGGACACAACGAAATCGGTGTGGTTTCAAGGACGATGGGCCTTCATCTGCGCTTTTGCATACAACAATGTAGAGAAGAACCAAGAGTGGCTTGAAGCCTCTAAGTCGGCTATCGACTTCATTGAGAAATATTGCTTTGACAAGGACGGACACATGTACTTTGAGGTGACAGCAGAGGGTAAGCCACTGCGCAAGCGTCGTTATGTTTTCTCAGAGACATTCGCAGCAATAGCCTTTGCCGAATACTCTTTGGCTACAGGTGACAAACACTATGCAGAAAGAGCGTTGCAGGTGTTCCATGATGCACAGCGCTTCCTCTCTACACCAGGTTTTCTCCCTGCTAAGTATGAGCCTACAGTAGAGATGCAGAGCCATTCTATCATTATGATTCTCATCAACGTTGGTTCACGTCTGCGTGCGGTGATTGACGACCCAACACTGACTCAGCAGATTGATGAGTCTATCTCATTGCTCCGTCGCTACTTCATGCACCCAGAGTTTAAGGCGCTGCTTGAAACAGTCGGTCCAAAGGGAGAGTTCATTGATACCAATGCAACACGTACTATCAACCCTGGTCATTGTATTGAAACGGCATGGTTTATCATGGAGGAAGCAAAGTTGCGCAACTGGGATAAAGACCTACTCGACACTGCCCTCACCATCTTCGATTGGTCATGGGACTGGGGATGGGACAAGCAATATGGTGGTATCATCAACTTCCGAGACTGCCGTAACCTCCCACCACAGGACTACTCACAGGATATGAAGTTCTGGTGGCCACAGTGCGAGACAATCATTGCCTCCCTCTATGCTTACCTTGGAACAGGCGACGAGGAATATCTCTATCGTCATCAGCGTATTAGCGAGTGGACATACGCCCACTTCCCTGATCAAGACTATCCTGAGTGGTATGGTTACCTACATCGTGATGGAACCGTTGCACAGCCTGCAAAGGGTAATATCTTCAAGGGTCCATTCCACGTTCCACGTATGATGATAAAGGGATATATGCTCTGTCAAGAGATATTGAAGACTATGGAATAGTTATAAGCTACGAAAGAATAAAACAAAGAGTCCCATAATATAACTAATAATAGTTTGTTATGGGACTCTTTTTGTGTAGTTCTGATGTAGGAAATGATGGAGCTAACGAGAGATAGAAACCACTTAATAAGACTCAAGAAAGAAACATCCTTGGACTCTATTGGCCATCATCATAATTGATAAGGGATAGGTAATGGTTTTGAGAAGGGCAAGAAAGAATTTCAGTAAATCCTTACTTTTTCATGTCACAACACCCTTATTCCTTCCTCTATCCCATCTTCTCCCCACGTTTTAAGGCTTATCTTATCTTGTCCGGATGTCCTGGACAGATTGTCCGAAGGCCTCGGACAGGTTGTACGGAGGCTTCGGACAAATTGTACGAAGGCCTCGGACAAGTTGTACGGACGCCTCGGACAGATTATCCGGAGACTTCGGACTGGTTGTAAAGATGTTGTAAACCAATAAAAAAGGACTCATCACCCTACTCTCCCAGCTCGGTGTCAGTTATATAACTACAAGTTCTTGATGATTCAATCACCTATGTGAGCGACACTGCATTCAACCTCTTTAGTGTTCGTCTTCCTATTCTTCTAAGCCTTTTAATAGCTCCTTGCAAATAGAACATTTCCCACAACTTTGCTTCAGAGAGTCGATAACGCAGCATTTCACCTAAAACTAAATTTGCTGTCATTACTGTCATTCAATATTGTCACCTAACACATTAGTTTACAACGAGATTACATGAAATGTTAAATATGACAGCAAAATGAAATGAAAAATATTTCTGTAATTGTGAGTCTTATATTCAGTCTTCGTTAATAGACTTTATCAATGATTTGATAGAGCTTTTAAGATACCCTCACAGCCGTCTTCTATCAAATCAAGAGCGAAGTTGAAATCCTCTGTACCACCATAATAAGGGTCGGGAACACAAGTAGCTGAAGGGTGCTGAGTGAAGAAATCTGCCATTCGAATAACCTTCTTTCGGGCCGTCTCATTCGGTGCTTGCGACGTAATATTACGATAGTTCTCTTCGTCCATAACGACAATCTTATCGAAACAATCAAAATCTCTGCTTGCATCAAACTGCCGAGCATGATGATTGACATTATACCCACGCTGCCTTCCACACTCTCTCATCCGCTTGTCTGGAAGCTGTCCAACGTGCCAACCCCCAATTCCTGCTGAGTCTATCAAGTATAGGTTGCCCCACCCTCGTTCGTCAACAAGGTGTTGCATCACAGCATGAGCCGCTGGAGAACGGCATATATTGCCTAAACAAATAAACAAGATACTTACTTTCTCTTCTGCTTTTGTCTTCATCATTCGTATTCTGTTTCTTATAATGCAAATAGTTTCTTTATCTCATCTAACCTCTCTAAGGCTACTTCCCTACCCTGTTCATACGTTGCTTGCATCATTGCTGGGTCGTGTGAGAAATGTCCTATTGTTAGTTTTGCTTTAGGACGAAGCACTAAGGTGTTAGGCTTCTTTTCTTCTTCACAAACATAAGCTAACTGTTCATTATACATGATATGGCGTTGCTCCAAAGCTTTTACGACACGGGGATGACGATGCAACCACATACGCATAAGAGGCATCAGTGAGTTTGGCTCCATCACAAAGTCCTCTGGTTGAGTAAGAACAACCAAATTACGCTCATATCCTTGCTCCTGAAAGAAGCGGAGAGGGATAGAATCAGCAATACCACCATCTAAAAGTTTCTTCCCTTCTACCGTCACAATACGAGCAGCAATAGGCATAGATGCAGAGGCACGAATATACTCTAAACAATTATTATCAACCTCCATCAGTCGCTTATACTCCGCTTTACCCGTTCCAACGTTTGTACATACAGCCCAAAACTCCATTGGATTCTCACGGAAAGTATCAACATCGAAGTAGTCAATATGACGAGGCATATAATGATAAGCGTATTCACCACCATAGTAATCACCTGTTGTTAAGAGTGAACGCAAAGAAGCATAACGCCAGTCGTTTACCAACTTTTTGTTGTATCTTATCGCCCGTCCTGGCTGTTTTGACTTCATATTACAACCAAAGGCAGCACCAGCAGAAACACCAATCACACCATCAGGCCATATCTCATTCTCCATCAAAACATCCATCACACCAGCTGAAAACAATCCGCGCATGGCGCCTCCTTCTAATACAAGTCCTTTCTTCATTATCCTTTATATTATCTATACGACCAACTAATAATATCACGATATGGGAATTAGAGAAAACAAAAATTCCCATGGTAACACACTACCCTCTTATCTTCTTTTAGCCAAGGTCGCAATGGCATCAAAGTTATAAACAAGTGTTCCGCTGGTAAAAGTGGTTGTTTCTATCTTGAAAGAACGATACTTACGGAGACAGTCAACGAAACCTATGGGGTCTTGAACAAATGCGGAGTCAGTTTGTTTACTGATTCCAGGCTTATAACTGAACCTCCCCACCTCTTCTCCGTATGCGTAGACACGTACAAAATTAGTTGTATCATAACTATTACCAGCAAACTGCTCACCATCACCAAGTATCATACAAGCCTCAACTCCAACACGTCCAAGATATCTAACTCGTATCGTCATACGGTTAGAAGGAGTTATCTGTGATTTCTTATTTGGTGCACTTTGTGTCTTGGCAACAAGTGAGTCATTCTGATAAGACCATGACGATACATACGTCCCATCACCAGACGAATTACTATCAAGGTCGACAGCCATCATTGTGTCAACCTGTGTCGTATCATAATGTCCTACTCCTCGTGAAGAATAACCTGAACATGACATAATAGCAAAGGCCATAACAACCACAAAAGATGTAGGAAGAGCCCGCATAGATAGTAGTTTCATATTCTAAAAGTAAAAGGGTCAAGAGAGTAAAAGGCAGTAAACACATTACCACCTCGTTCTCAAATAAAAAGTTAAGGGAGTTTAGAAATATGTATGAATACCCTTAAAGATAACTTATCTCTAAACTCCCTATACGCTTATTAATATCTGAAGAGCATTAATACTCGCCCCATGCCTTGATATCAATATCATCCATTCCGACATTGCAGAAGGCTGAAATAAACGCACTTGCCAGTCGGCTATTCGTTATCAATGGTACATTGAGGTCGATAGCAGCACGACGAATCTTATAACCATTGGTCAACTCACGTGGCGTAAGGTCTTTTGGCATATTCACAACCATGTCTATCTTCTTCTCATGGAGAAGTTCAAGCGCCTGTGGATGCTGTCCTTCGTCTGATGGCATATAGACGAGTGTGTTCTCAATACCGTTCTCTGTGAGATACTTTGATGTACCGACTGTTGCATAAAGTTCATAACCATGCTGCTTCAACATCTTTGCTGCATCGAGCATCTCAGCCTTCTGCTTTGCGCCACCTGTTGACAACAAGATTGTCTTCTTTGGTATTCGAAGACCAACTGACAGCATTGATTTCATCAAAGCTGTAGAGGTATCATCACCCAAACAACCTACCTCACCAGTAGAACTCATATCAACACCCAACACTGGGTCAGCCTTCTGTAAACGATTGAAAGAGAATTGAGACGCCTTAATACCTACGTAATCAAGGTCGAAGAGGTTCTTATTAGGCTTCTCAACAGGTGCACCAAGCATAATCTTAGTAGCCAAGTCGATGAAGTTGAGCTTCAACACCTTACTAACGAATGGGAATGAACGGCTCGCACGGAGGTTACACTCAATAACGAGGATATCGTTATCACGTGCCATAAACTGAATGTTGAATGGTCCGTTGATGTGCAATTTCTTCGCAATCTGACGACTGATGCGCTTGATACGGCGCATTGTTTCAACATAAAGTTTCTGAGGTGGGAACTGGATAGTAGCATCACCAGAGTGAACACCAGCAAACTCAATATGCTCAGAGATAGCGTATGCCATAATCTCACCATCCTGTGCAACAGCATCCATCTCAATCTCCTTTGCATGTTCAATGAACTTACTTACCACAACAGGATGGTCTTCACTGACATTTGCAGCCAACTGAAGGAAGCGAGTAAGCTCATCCTTATTAGAACAAACATTCATAGCAGCACCTGAAAGGACGTAAGATGGACGTACAAGTACTGGGAAACCAACACGGTCAACGAACTTATCAATATCGTCCATACTTGTCAATGCACTCCATTCTGGCTGATTGATACCATTCTCTGTAAGCATTGACGAGAACTTAGCACGGTCCTCAGCGTTATCAATATCCTTTGCTGATGTTCCAAGAATGGACACGTTCTCCTCATCAAGATACATGGCGAGATTATTTGGAATCTGTCCACCTGTAGACACAATCACACCATGTGGGTTCTCTGCATCAATGATATCCATGACACGCTCGAATGTTAACTCATCGAAATAGAGGCGATCACACATGTCATAATCCGTTGACACTGTCTCTGGATTATAGTTAATCATGATAGAACGATAACCCTGACGACGGATGGTATTCAATGCCTGAACACCACACCAGTCAAACTCTACAGAACTACCAATGCGGTAAGCACCTGAACCAAGTACGATAACTGAGTTACGATCATTAGAGAATGTAATGTCAGAAGCCACTCCTGCGTATGTAACGTACAGGTAATTGGTCTGTGCTGGATATTCCGCAGCCAACGTATCTATCTGCTTAACAACAGGAAGAATACCAAAGCTCTTACGTAAACGACGAACGATTCTCATAGCTTCGTGCATCTTCTTGCACTCTTCCTCCAACCCAACAGCACGTGCGATTTGGAAGTCAGTAAAGCCATAAACCTTTGCTGTACGCAAAAGTTCCTTATCAAGTGTGTTGATATTCTTTGTCTTCAGTTCCTCATCAATATCTATGATATGCTTGAGTTTATTAAGGAACCAACGGTCAATCTTGGTTAGTTCGTGAATCTGGTCAACCGTATAGCCCTTGTGCATCGCCTTAGAAATAAGGAACACACGCTTGTCGGTAGGTTCACGCAACGCTGCATCAAGATCGTCTATCTGCAACTCTTTGTTCTCAACAAAGCCGTGCATGCCCTGTCCTATCATACGAAGCCCCTTCTGAATGGCTTCCTCGAAGTTACGACCAATAGCCATTACCTCACCAACAGACTTCATACTTGAGCCTAACTCCCTATCCACACCACGGAACTTACTGAGGTCCCAACGTGGAATCTTGCAAACTACATAGTCAAGTGCTGGTTCGAAGAAAGCAGAAGTGGTCTTTGTAACAGAGTTCTTCAACTCAAAGAGTCCGTAACCCATACCCAACTTAGCAGCAACAAAAGCAAGAGGATAACCAGTTGCCTTACTGGCAAGAGCTGAGGAACGAGACAAACGAGCATTTACCTCAATAACACGATAGTCTTCACTCTCTGGGTCGAAAGCATACTGAACATTACATTCACCAACAATACCAATATGATGTACTATCTTTATAGACAGTGCACGAAGCTTATGATACTCGCTGTTAGAAAGGGTCTGAGATGGTGCAATAACGATAGACTCACCTGTGTGAATACCAAGTGGGTCGAAGTTCTCCATGTTACAAACTGTTATACAGTTGTCGTAACGGTCACGAACAACCTCGTACTCTATCTCTTTCCAGCCCTTCAAACTCTTCTCCACCAATACCTGAGGAGAGAATGAGAAAGCCTTCTCACAGAGTGTATTCAGTTCTTCCTCATTATCGGCAAATCCACTACCAAGACCACCTAATGCGTATGCAGCACGTACAATAACAGGATAACCGAGGTTCTTTGCAGCCACTCGTGCTTGCTGAATATCCTCACAAGCCTCACTCTTGATTGTCTTTACATCTATCTCATCGAGTCGTTCAACGAAGAGTTCACGGTCTTCAGTGTCCATGATAGCCTTAACAGGAGTACCTAAAACCTTTACATTATACTTCTTCAGAACTCCTGTCTTATCCAACTCAACACCACAGTTTAGTGCTGTCTGACCACCAAAAGACAGGAGGATGCCGTCGGGACGTTCCTTCTCTATAACACGCTCAACGAAGTAAGGTTGAACTGGAAGGAAGTAGATTTGGTCGGCAACACCCTCTGATGTCTGTACTGTTGCGATGTTTGGATTAATCAAAACAGTAGAAACACCCTCCTCACGTAAGGCCTTTAATGCCTGTGAACCAGAGTAATCAAACTCGCCTGCCTCACCAATTTTCAATGCGCCTGAACCAAGTATCAGGACTTTCTTTATTGACTCGTCTTTCATTATTTCAGTGTTTCTACAAATTTATCAAACATAAAGTAAGTATCAACCGGACCAGAGCAAGCCTCTGGGTGGAACTGAGAAGTGAACCAAGGGTTCTCCTTATGACAGATACCTTCATTACTTCCATCATTCATGTTAACGAAGAGTTCCTGCCAATCCTTGTCTAAGGTTGATGCATCAACGGCATACCCATGATTCTGTGAGGTGATATAACACTTATTTGTACCCACCATACGAACAGGCTGATTATGTCCACGATGACCATATTTCAACTTATAAATCTTTGCTCCTGCAGCCTTTGAAAGCAACTGGTTACCCATACAAATACCACAGATAGGCTTCTTACTCATACTCATCTGTTTACGAATAACCTCAACAGCATCATTACACATGTCTGGATCACCAGGTCCATTAGCCAAGAAAAGACCATCGTAGTCCATTCCTGTATAGTCATAGTTCCAAGGAACACGAATAACTTCTACTCCTCTATTAATAAGTGACCGGATAATATTGGCCTTTACACCACAGTCTACAAGTACTACTTTCTTACCAGCACCCTCGTTATAACGGATAATCTCCTTGGTTGAAACACGGTCAACAAAGTTCACTCCCTCGTAATCGGCCTCTGGGATATTATCTGGTTCATCATCAAAGAGAATCTTACCCATCATCACTCCATGCTCACGCAGCACCTTTGTAAGTTCACGTGTATCAATACCAGTAATGCCTGGCACATGCTCACGCTTCAACCACTCAGCCAAACTCTCCACTGCATTCCAGTGAGAATACTCCTCTGTGTAGTCTGATACGATTAAAGCCGATACATAGATTTTATCACTCTCCATGAAGGTTGGGATACCACTCTCCCCTATAGTAAAAGGTGGTACACCGTAATTACCTACCAATGGGAAGGTCATTGTTAATAGCTGACCCGCGTATGAAGGGTCGGTTAAGCTCTCTGGATAGCCCATCATAGCAGTGTTGAAGACTACTTCACCAGCCACTGGGGCGTCATATCCAAACGACTTTCCATGGAATTTTGTTCCGTCACTTAAGACTAAAGTTACGTTCCTCATTGCTTATAGTATTGTTGGATTGAAATTTCTATTCATGAAAAGAATTATTTCTTATCGTGAAAAGAATTATTTCTTATCGTGAAAAGAAATCTTTCTTTTCATGAAAATAAATCTTTTTTATCATGATGATAATTTACAGGTAGGCGTTTATTACGCCTTTCCTGCATTTAAGTGTTCACGCTCATAATAGTTAACGAAGGCCGCATTGACCAATCGCATACCACCAGGAGTTGGGTAGTTTCCTGTGAAATACCAGTCACCTGGGTGATTAGGAATAGCTTTATGCAATCCTTCTACACTCTGGAAGACAAGTTCAACAGGCGTTGTCATCCCCTCAGGGCGAAGCATTTCAACTATCTTCTTATTTATCTCATCTACCGTAAATGGCTTATAGACAGCACGTACAGCATTGAAGATAGGTTCGCCCTTAGGCTTTGCCAATTCTTTCTTACAGTTCTCATACACTTCACGAAGAAGACTTTCTTGCCCACGCTCACGTATCAATTCGATTACTGCACGGAACACACAGAACTCCTCTGGATGAGGCATATCAATACCGTAGTAGTCTGGGAAACGAATCTGTGGTGCACTTGACACGACTACAATCTTCTTAGGATGCAGACGATCAAGGATACGGAGGATACTTTCTTTCAATGTTGTACCACGCACGATAGAGTCGTCAATGATGACAAGACTATCCTGATAGGGTTTAATACACTCGTATGTAACATCATAGACATGAGAGGCAAGGTCGTTACGTGAGTTACCTTCTGTAATGAAAGTACGCAATTTTATATCTTTCCATGCCACTTTCTCTGAGCGTACATCTTGATGAATGATATGATAAACCTCCTCTGGAGAAGCATTAGAACCCAAAGCTGCAATCTGCTCAACCTTCTTCTTGTCTATTTGTTCCTTAAAGCCATGAACAAGACCATAGAATGCTACCTCAGCTGTATTAGGGATGTACGAGAGAACAGTATGCTCTGTATCATAATCAACAGCCTTCAAGACGGCATCTGTCAACTGGCGTCCTAAGGTTTCACGTTCCTTATATATATCACGATCCGAGCCACGAGAGAAATAAATTCGTTCAAAAGAGCAAGCCGCATTCTGCTTAGGTTCAAGTATCTGCTGTAGTGAACACTCCCCACTCTTGTTGACTATCAGTGCTTGACCAGGCTTCAATTCTTGAATATCATCACATTCGAGGTCGAATGTTGTTTGTAGAACAGGACGCTCACTGGCTAAGACAACAATCTCATCATTCTTATAATAGAAAGCAGGACGTATTGCCCATGGGTCACGAATAGAGAACATCTCACCTGAACCAGTCAATCCACAAATAACGTAACCACCATCAAAGTGCTGCATCGTTGTCTTGAGGACATTACTCATCTGTACGTTCTCTTCAATATAGTTGGTGATAGCACGCTTCTCCAAACCTAACTTTTGAGCAGCCACAAAGTTACGTTCAACCTCACGGTCGAGTCTGTGTCCCATCAATTCCAATAGGATATTCGTATCGCTATAGATGCGTGGACACTGTCCTTGTTCGGTCAGTATCTCAAAGACATCTTCAATATTCGTCATATTAAAGTTGCCACACATACAGAGGTTCTTAGCCTTCCAATTGTTACGACGCAAGAAAGGATGAACATAAGAAAGGCCACTCTTGCCGGTAGTAGAGTACCGAAGGTGGCCCATATAAAGGTCTCCCGCAAAGGGAAGCTTAGTTTTAGCAAAAGAAACATCAGACAACTGCTCCTGTGAGTAGTCCTTATAATGCTTATGAACATTAGCAAATATCTCAGTAACAGCATTCTTTCCCTCTGCACGCTCACGGAACATATATTCATTACCTGGCTCAGAGTCTAATTTTACAGAAGCCATACCAGCCCCTTCCTGCCCACGATTATGCTGCTTCTCCATCATCAGATAGAGTTTATTCAGTGCATACATCCAGGTGCCATACTTCTCCTGATAATACTCTAACGGCTTCAGCAAACGTATCATTGCTACACCGCAATCTTCATGAATGTTCTTTTCCATTGATAAGCTTTCTGTCTATCTTGTTCTTTTAATTTACTCTTTTTCTCTATATATCTCCCTTTATAAAGAGGAAGATATTATTGGTTTCATGTTTTTAGGAGTGTACATAGCCTGCCCATTGAGCGTTAACTCGTACAGACTATGTCTTTTAATGTTCGGATTACTACCGTTCATCCTCTCCTTATTCAACAGTAACTGACTTCGCCAGATTTCTCGGCTGATCAACATCCTTACCTTTGCATACAGCTATATGATAAGCCAACAGCTGTAGTGGAACCGTTACTACTAATGGTTCAAGACATTCCATCATGTCTGGAAGTTCAATGACAGCATCCGCAATCTTAGAGATTGTTGTATCACCCTTTGATACTAAAGCTATCACACGACCTTGACGTGCTTTTATCTCTTGGATATTACTCCTTACTTTCTCATACATTCCGTTATGGGTTGCAATAGCTACAACTGGCATATCTGAGTCAATCAAAGCAATTGGACCATGTTTCATCTCTGCTGCTGGATAACCTTCTGCATGTATATAAGATATCTCTTTCAACTTCAATGCACCTTCCAAAGCCACAGGATAACTATATCCTCGACCAAGATAGAGGAAGTTACGGGCGTAAGTAAACGTACGAGCTAAGTCTGCTATCTGCTCATTTGACTTTAACACCTCTTCTATAATAGATGGCATTTCAGCCAATTCCTTTATTACTTTCTTGTAATCTTCTTCGCTGATAGTTCCTTTTGCATGTGCAAGTGCAAGTGCAAACATTGTCAACACAGTAACCTGTCCTGTGAAGGCCTTCGTTGATGCTACGCCAATCTCAGGTCCTACATGAATATAAGTACCCGTATCAGTAGCACGAGGAATACTTGAGCCTATCGCATTACAGATGCCATAAATGAAAGCACCCTTAGACTTTGCAAGCTCAACTGCCGCAAGTGTGTCTGCTGTTTCACCACTCTGCGAGATAGCAATGACAACATCACCACTACCAACTACGGGATTTCCATAACGAAACTCACTTGCATATTCAACTTGAACAGGGATACGACAATATTCTTCTATCAACTGCTTACCTATTAATCCTGCATGCCAACTTGTTCCACAAGCTACGATAATTATGCGCTTTGCATTGAGTAATTCATTACGATGGTCTATCAAAGCACTCAACGTAACCTGATTATGCTCAGGATGAACACGTCCTCGCATACAATTCTTTAAACATTCTGGTTGCGCAAAAATCTCTTTAAGCATGAAATGAGGGAACCCACCCTTCTCTATCTGACCAAGATTAATATCTACAGTACGCACTTCAGGTGATAACTCTTCATTCAGAATATTAACCACCTTCAGCTCCTCTCCTAACTTCATAACGGCAATATTACCATCATCTAAGTACACTACCTTATCCGTATACTCAATGATAGGACTGGCGTCAGAGCCCAGAAAGAACTCTCCATCACCAATACCAACCACCAACGGACTCTGCTTACGTGCCGCAATTATCGTATCAGGATTACGCTTATCAAGTATAGCTATGGCGTATGCACCAATGACTTGATGAAGTGCTAACTGTACAGCTTCCAACAGACTGAGGTTTTTCTTCGTCTGTATATAATCTATCAGTTGCACCAACACTTCTGTATCAGTCTCTGATTGGAACTTCATTCCCTTCTCTATGAGGTTATACTTTATCTCAGCATAGTTCTCAATGATGCCATTATGAATAATAGCAAGATTCTTAGACTGCGAATAATGCGGGTGAGCATTTACTGATGAAGGCTCTCCATGAGTAGCCCAACGTGTATGAGCAATGCCGATATTACCTGTTGTATCCTTATCAGAGCAATACTCTTCCAGGTCGGCAACCTTCCCCTTAGTCTTATATACATTCAGATTCTTACTCTCGTTTATCAACGCAACACCTGCACTATCATACCCTCTATACTCAAGACGCTGTAAGCCTTTAATTAAAATGGGATAAGCATCACGCTTTGTTCCAATGTATCCTACAATTCCACACATATTCCTAATACAATCTATTATTCTATTCAAAAAAGAGAACACCTCTCACACCCCCTCTTTTTGGTAGACCCGAAAGGTCTACCCAAGACATGAATGTCAAAGATATTCTCATTCCAATTATATTTCTTCCATAGAAGACTATATGAATAGCCTCCAAGGACAGTATATTACTTTCTCAACACGTTCACAAGCAGCGAAGCTACTGACGTCACGATACCGATAAAAGAGAACCAGAGAGTGGTTGAACTACCGATACCAGAGTTCTTAGCCTTTACGCTGTTTGGCTCAATATAGAGCACATCATTCTGTTGAAGATAATAATAAGGTGAGTTCAGCAAGTTTGCATCATTAAGATTCAAACGTACAACGTGCTTCTGACCTGTCGCATCTTCACGTATCAACATGATGTTATTACGCTTACCATAAACGCCAAGGTCACCTGCTTGTGCAATAGCTTCCATAACGCTCATCTTCTCCGTTGACACAGGAATAACGCCTGGGTGACCAACTTCACCAAGCACTGTTATATGATAACTGCTCATGCGAACCGTCACAATAGGATTCTCTGTGCGTGCCAAATAAGGTTGAATCTTACTCTTGATAAGGTCCTCACACTCAGGCTTTGTCAAGCCACTTACATGAATCTTACCAATCACAGGGAAATTGATAAAGCCAGAGTTGTCTACCAAGTAGCCCTGTAAAGAACCACCACCAGAACTAACTTGCTTACCACCTCCCAACTGGTTGCGTACTTGCAGGTTAAAAGGAGCTGCCGCATCAGGGTCGGTAGTGTTCACCGTGATGGTCAACTCATCCTTTGGCATAATGCGTGCGTCATACAAACCACGTGAAGCAGCAAGGCTAATAGAGTCAGCATTTTGTAAGTAGGTAAAGCCCTTACTTGAACCACATCCTGACATTGTCACAATCATAGCCGTAACTATGAGGGAGAAAATAATTTTTTTCATTTGAACAAATAACGTGTAGTCAACTATCAACATTAATTTTAGCAAAATAAAAACGAACGAAAATTATGGAACTTCGCCCCTTATTTTATCGATCGAATCATATTCTTTGCAAAAATACAACTATTTTCTGATAACTACAAGCTAATAACTGTTTTTCTTTTTAGATTCTTCAACACATAATAACGCACACCTTTCCACATCAGAAATGTGTTGAAGTGCATTGAGAGAAATTCTGTCTAAAACTTAGGACTTGCCATAAACTATAATGGTCAAATCTGGTTATTAATCGTATTGCTATCAGACATCTTGTTAGTCCTTGGTCGTTTACAGCCGTCCTACTGATAAACAGGATTCAGACCAAAGACATTCTACAAGACTTTTAGCCTTTAACAGCGATGGTGCAGACACCTCACACCATTGGTATTTGACATCAATACAACATGTGCAAAGTACCAGCACCAAAGTAGACAACGAGGAGAAAGACTTACGTTTATAATTTAACCGTACGTAGTAAATATCTAATTACAAGCGTCTTATATGTATAGTTGCTTTATAAAGAGTGTCATTCAGAATGAACAACACACCTTACTCCTTCTTGATATCAGCCACCACATACTCAGACCTTGTTCCAATTCGGAACTTACCACCCCAAATGCCAATTCCTGAAGATACATAATAATGCGTATCTCCCTTCTGTAAAGGCCCAAAGGCATCCTCGTAGATAAGGTCCTCTATCCAACTTATAGGCCATACCTGTCCATAGTGTGTATGCCCAGAGAGTTGGAAATCTACCCCTGCCTGCTGTGCCTCTTCTAAGTGATAAGGCTGATGATCCATAAGAATCGTATAATAACCTTTTGGTGCTGACCCTATCAAATGTCGTAGACTGGCACGTCTTTTATTCGTCCTATCGTCACGTCCTACAATAAGGATTGAGTCACCACCTGCCAAAGGTACCACACTATGCTCGTCGATCAGCAAATGTATCCCCGCATCTTGATAGAACTTTTTAGCACGGGGTTCGCCACTATAATACTCATGATTGCCCAAACAAGCATATACAGGAGCTTTCAAGCGATGGAACTCTGACGCCATATCTTGATCAATCAAAGCTCGAATACTTCTATCAATGATATCGCCAGCTATCAGAATTACCTCTGGATTCTCTTCATTAATCATGTCAACCCACTTTCTAAACTCATCTGCACGATTATGATAACCCAAATGTAAATCCGACATCATTACCAATCTATGCGGTTGGTGAAAAGGTTTATCGGACTGTAAAACCATAGGTACACGTTCTTTATGTAGATAATTGAAATAGCCATAGACAAATAAACCTGTCATAATGACGATAACCGACACCGTACCTATCCAACTATTGTAAAAGAAGGAACGAGGAACAAGATGAAACAGTCTACCTAAATCGAGTACAAGAAAGAACAACAATAAATAGAATCCGATGAAAAGAGAAGAGCTCCCCAGTTCATACAGGGCTACAGCCACAGACATTGGCTTATCATCAAGACCAAAAATAAAATTGGTAAAAAAACATACTAAGCACAAAAGCAACGCACCTGTAACGACCCATTTACCTGTAGCCGTCATCGGCAGGAGTTGCCACACATGCCAACTTACATACCCAACACCTATTAGAAGGATTAGAAGAAGGACTATTACTCTACTAAGATTCATCTTACAATCTTTTTACTTAAAATATTACTAAATATCTACGTGCCCACAGTATAGAGGCTATTCCTCTCATACCAAGAAACGATAAGAATGCTATCCATAAAGCATCATTCCCATAACTACTCCACAGTAGATAATAGACAACGAAGAATGTTATCATTGCCATAGCTGTTGAGAACAACATCCCTCTAGTTGCTGTCAACCCAATAAAGACCCCATCCAACACAAAAGCTGCCATCCCCACTACGGGAATAAGGTAGGCCCAGAAGAGATAGGGGTGTGCTGCGACGACAACAGTCCTATCGCTTGTGAGAAGATGGAGGAAACCTACACCCCCGAAGACATACATCAATGTAAAAAACAAAGCCATAATGATGCCAAAACCAAACAATCGACGAACGGTTATGCGCAACCCTACTTTGTCTCCCGCACCATAATACTTCCCACTTAGTGCCTCTCCTGCGTATGCAAAACCATCCATTATATAAGAGAACAGCGTAAACAATGTCATTAACAAGGTGTTTACGGCCAAAATCATTGGTCCTTGCTTTCCACCTGACGAGGTAAAGAAAAAGTTGACAGCTACCAAACAAAGGGTGCGTAAAAAGATGTCCTTGTTTACACGAAAGAACTCACCCCACTTCCCCGTCATAGCCAACACTCGACGGACACACTCTTGCAAACACTCACGCTCGACAACTCCGACAGTAGTTATCTGCCTATAAGCAGCATACAGAGAGACAAGAAAACCTACCCATTGAGCAAGTAATGTTCCTGTTGCAACGCCACTTACCCCCCAACCAAGCACGAAGACGAAGAAGAGAGAGGCAAGGATATTGACTATATTCTGCAATACTGCGACAAGCATAGGCGTACGTGTATTCTGCATACCGATAAACCATCCGGTCAAGCCATAGAGTCCCAACATTGCCGGAGCGCCCCATATCACTATTCTAAAATAGGTGGCTACAAAGCGCCACGAGGCTGCTGGCGTATTCATCAACCGAAGCATCCCCCACTCTATGCCACGTTGTGCCACAATGAAGAGCAAGCCCATGCCCACTCCTATCATCAAGGTGCGTATTAGAATATCTAAACATTCTTGCCTATCTTTCCTCCCGTATGCCTGAGAAGTCATACCACTCGTACCCATACGAAGGAAGCCTAACAGCCAATACATCACATTGAATATCATCGAACCGACTGCTATCGCACTGATATAGGTCTCATTGCCAATATGCCCTACCACCGCCAAGTCGACAAGACCTAACAGTGGTACTGTCACATTACTTATAATAGAGGGGATGGCAAGGCGCAGTATCTCCCTGTTCCAGTTATCCATCAATTGCATTTCTCTACTCTCTAATGTAATCCTTAGCCACCAGGTCGTAATACAAAGCCTCCAACTCTGCCAATGACAAGCGTTCTATTGAATGTTCCAACACTCTAATCAGCTCTGCTCGACGTGCGTCATTCTCTATTCTATCAAAATCCATATCGTTCGTTTATAAGCAATTGTACAAATACTATGCCGAAACAAATGTAATTG
Source organism: Prevotella jejuni (assembly GCF_900187995.1). GTDB lineage: Bacteria > Bacteroidota > Bacteroidia > Bacteroidales > Bacteroidaceae > Prevotella > Prevotella jejuni. Next base: position 68,621 of record NZ_FZNZ01000012.1, on the reverse strand, counting down.
AATTAATTGTGAATTCAAAAGATATTAGCTACTTTTGTATGCTTTATTGGATAATTAAATGATATGAGTAAGAAGCAAGAATACAAACTGAAGAACGAAGAGTATCTAAAAGAACTTAGTCAGAGAGAGGGTATCCGAAGCCTTTCGCATGGTGTTCTCTATGAAGTAATAAAGGATGGAAGCGGTGAGGGACAAGTCTCTGAACGTTCGATCGTCACCTGTCACTACTGCGGTAGCCTCATCTCTGGTAAGGTGTTTGACGATAGTTGGCAAAGAGGTATCCCTGAGGCATTCCGTGTCAACGAACTGATTACAGGTTTTCAAACAGCACTCTGCGCAATGCACAAAGGCGACCACTGGCGTGTCTACATTCCTTATCAAGAAGGCTATGGCACAAAACGCGACGGTGACATTCCTGCTTTCTCTACTCTAATCTTCGAGATAGAACTGTTTTCAATAGGATAAGTGTCTCACTCTTCCTTTTGTCTACAAGGACCATTAGTTGACAATACACATCCCCGAAAGAACGGTTATACCAATCATGGCATAGCCGTTCTCTTTCTATTATGGAATAGGAAAGACTAAATTACGCAATATTTCACCATACGGAATACGTCACTTGGCATATTTTTTGTAACTTTGTAGTCTAAGAATTATAAAACAAAAAGGCACATAATATGAATATAAAAGAGACTCCTGTCCTTCTGCTTACAGGTTACTTAGGCAGTGGTAAGACAACATTAGTAAACAAGATACTTGCCAACAAGAAAGGTATTAAGTTTGCCGTCATCGTTAATGACATTGGTGAAGTGAATATTGATGCCGACCTTATTGAGGCTGGTGGTGTTGTCGACCAGAAGGATGACTCGCTCGTTGCACTCCAAAACGGTTGTATTTGCTGTACGTTGAAGATGGACTTAGTGCAGCAGTTGAACGAGATTGTATCACAGCAAAAGTTCGATTATATCGTCATTGAGGCAAGTGGTATCTGCGAACCAGCCCCTATTGCACAGACTATCTGTGCTTATCCACAGATGTATCCAGACCTGGCCAAGAAAGGAAAGGCTGTACTCGATTCTATCGTTACCGTCGTTGACGCACGTCGTATGTGTGATGAGTTCTCTGCGGGTAGTGACCTTCTGAAGAAAGACTTACAGGAAGATGACCTTGAGAATCTACTTATCCAACAGATTGAGTTCTGTAATATCATTCTCCTCAACAAGGTGGATGATGTCAGCAAGGATGAGTTGGGATTGGTAAAGAAGATTATCCGTTCACTCCAACCAAAGGCTGAGATTATCGAATGTAACTATGGAGATGTTGACTTAGATAAGATTATCAATACGGGAGACTTCGACTTTGATAAGGTTGCAACGTCTGCGGCTTGGATTGCAGAGATTGAAGGACACGATGAGGAGGAGGAAGAACATGAGCATCACCATGACCATGATGAGCATGAAGACGACCACGATGAGCATGAAGAACATCATGACCACCACCATCATCACCATCATCACCACCACCATCATGGCTTGGAAAACGAAGAGAGTGGCGAGGCTTTGGAATATAATATCCAGACCTTCGTGTATAATGCACGTAAACCATTTGATATAAACTTCTTTGATGACTTCGTTGCACGCCAATGGCCTAAGCAGATTATACGTTGTAAAGGCTTATGCTACTTCGCTAACGAGAAAGATATTTGTTATGTTTTCGAGCAAGCAGGAAAGCAAGTTAGCCTACGCAATGCTGGTCAGTGGTATGCTACAATGCCACAGTTCCAATTACGTGAGTTCCTTGAGAAAAATCCTAAACTTAAGAAAGATTGGGAGGAACCATACGGAGACAGAATGCAGAAACTCGTATTTATTGGCCAAAACCTCGATAAAGAGGCTATCACCAAAGCCTTGGATACCTGTCTGACTGATTTCTAATCAGTTGATACTCTCACCATTCATGGGAGGTTAACAGTATCTTATCTATGGCTTACCCAACCTACGGAGCATCATACTGACTATTCGTTATAGTCGTAGAGAGGGTTACTAAATGAGAGAAGGACGTGGGTTTACCACATTCTCTCAAACCCTCACGGGGAGTATCTCTATAATCATTCCATCTTTTAGGGGTACCGATAAGACTGCGAAAAATCATTACATGATATCAAGCCAAAGTCTTTCACTACGAAGGTATAATATCTCTTATAAACAAGTTTATAACCCGCAATAAGTCAACGAGTTATATATAGCATTATTAAAGATGCCTTTCTTGCCTCAAGAAAGGCGTCTTTTGTATGCAAGAAGGGCATGTTCTTGAACGTTGAAAGGCCCCTTCTATCATCTTAAAGAGCATGTGTCAAGTTCGAGAGGAGCAAAAAGATTTGACATGATGAGAAAAGGAACCCTTCCTCCCAACCCCTAAAACCTCTCCCCTATCCTCTCCTCGAAAAGGAGGAGGATGCCAAACGGACTGACCTCCTATCAACGTCTATGAAAAAGGAGAGTGTCTAAAGAGACATCTTCTCCTACCTCCTCCGAAAGAGAGGAGTACCTAACGGGATTAAGTTCGCTATAACTATATAGGTAATGAGCGAAATATGACTTTCTTACTCCGGCCAATAACAGCCAATATTCAATACCCAACAACGTTTGCAAACATCTCCACAGGGATAACCCGGTGGGTTCTGTACTAATATAATATCACCTCATCGCCAATCCGCAGACCACGCTCAGCAAGTTTCTCGTTCTTCTTCACGAGACTCTTCAGACGAATACCATATCGCTGTGCAATATCATATAAGCTCTCAGACTTGCTTACATAATATGGACGATTCTTATATTCTTTCGGTGCTTTCTTCTTTTTCTTCTTCAACCAGATATACTCGCCAGGAATAAGTCGGTCATGCTTATCACGCTCATTATACTTAGCAAGCTTCCTTGCACTTATCTCTAACTCCTTACTTAACGACTTAAACGAATCGCCCTGTCTTACAACAATATAATAGTTATCATTATATCTATTGATAGGATGGGCTCCTACTATCTGAGCAGGACTAATCCTACCCTTATCAATATCACGAACAACAGTGTTCTCACCGCTGTGATGCGCCATAAAGCGGTCGTAACGAGTGGCCTTGTCATACTCGTAGAGCTTATACAACTCTATCAGGTTAATCAAACTCTGTGCATAAACAGGATTAGTAGCATACCCAGCTCGCTTCAACCCGTATGCCCAACCACGATAATCAGTCCTATCTAAACTGAACAGACTATTATAACGTGGACGGTCGCGAAGGAACTTGCAATGGTCTTCAAAGCTCTCTAATGCACTATCGTAGGCACGGAAACATTCTCCTTTTGCGTCATCATCGTGTGTGATAGTACGTCCAGCCCACCCATGACATTTGATTCCAAAATGATTATTACCTAAAAGTACGAGTCGACCACGGCCTGCCCCACTCTCAAGCAAACCTTGTGCTAAGGTGATACTTGCTGGTACTCCATACTTCAACATACCTTCAATGGCCATGTCTTTGTACTGATCAATATAAGATTGATAAACTTGATTCCACCTTGCCTGTCCCGACGCTACGGTAGAAAACATATAGAGGAATGAGATAAAAAGGAAAATATATCGCTTCATAAAAGTTCTTTTTATATAATATAACTGCAAAAATACACGTTTTATTATATACTACAAAGTGATTTATCTTAAATCTCTCAAACATTTCAAAACTTATACGTAACTTTGTACTCTATGAAGACTATTATCGCATTGGGGTCAAACTGTAATCAAGAGGAGAATATTTCAAAGGCACAGACACTGTTGAAACAGCGTTTCAAGAATGTCAAATTCTCGGATACACAATGGACTGAACCGATTGGAATCACGTCGGATAAGTTCTTAAACTGTATAGGAACTCTTGAAACAGAGATGTCGCTCACTCAAGTAGTACAATGTCTAAAGGAGATTGAACAGACGATGGGTGACTCGCATGAAAACCATCAAAAGGGAAAAGTTCTGATTGATATCGACCTTGCACAATACGGCGAGAAGATTGTAAAAGAGATTATATGGCTGTAAGAATAACAGGGAAATTAATCATAACACTCCTACTGTTCCTAACGTGCTCTGTCTCTGCATCTGCACAAAAAAGCAAGGATGCTGAAGAGTTGGGAAAGGCATTGGAATACTTTACGTCGGCAAAGTATCATGAAGCCCTGCTTATCTTTCAACGATTAGATAAAGAGTATAAGCTTAACGAACGCTTTAAGGCTTATATAGGATTGTGCTATTACCACGATTGGGATTACGAGACTGCCGCAAAATACTTAGAAAACGCTATGCCAAAACTGGAGGTGTTCGCTCCACATGAACGGTCAGTCTACTATTACACCACGGCTGAAAGTAAGTTCAACCTTAAGCGTTACAAAGAGGCTATCCCCTATTATGAGAAGACACTAACCGTATGTTATGAACGAGAAAAGGCTGATGTCTATTACCGCTTAGGCCTATGTAATATGTTTCTTCAATCATGGAAACCAGCATACGACCAATATATGAATGCTGAAAAGATTTATAGTCTGTATAAACAGGATGAAGATGTGCAAGTAAGACTTGCTCAAATAAAAAGAATGTCAGCTGCTTGCTTGGCAAATTATGAGGCTACATTGCCGAAAGATTCACTGTCGAAAATAGACAACAATACGACCAACAAACACAATGAGACGATGCAATTAAAAAACATATCGACAATTCTCAACTCATTGATATCTACAATGTTACTACCGCCAAACACGCCTGAATCTGTAAAAGATATTATCAAAAAAGAAGAGAAAAGAAATCTTGAAAAATAAGTACTATTTTTCTTTTCTTTTCTTCGTTCGTTCATTTTTTTTCGTACTTTTGCGACACTAACATTATTAAATAGCATAAAAACTCTGGCTTATCACCCACTTGAGGTACAAACCTAATAGAATTTAGGATTTTTATTCATCCGCTCAATAATTCGACGGCTTACATGTATCAGATAAGAAAGTAGAGTCACAAGATATTACCATAATCTAATATATGGAAAAACACAACAAGGGCTGGCACCGAAGACATTAAGATCTACGACGTCAGCCCTTAATAATTCCTATAAAGCTTATACTATCTCTATCCCTGATGCAATTTAAAGAACTTCCGCATGAATAGTATATATATAATAGATAATATTATAATCTGGCACAAAAGTGTAAGATAACCTGGATACATAATATACCAAATACAGCACAATAATTGTACCGCCATATAAACAAGGGAAACTATTACATGGGGTATCTTCAACTCATTTGCCATAATCTGAAACAAATGCTTTCGATGAGGTTGAGAAATATTCTCATGCAACATTATACGATGTAAAATAGTTAGACAGCCGTCAACACCATAAACAACGAGGAAAGACAGCCAAGAGAGGTCCCCTGTATTTATAACTATAAAACCAAGTGTAAACAAGATAATAAAGGCTATAGAAACAGAACCAACATCTCCTGCAAAGCACTTGGCCCTACTACGGAAATTAAAGAAACAAAATACAAGGGCAGCCGATAAAACTATCTTTAACAAAGATACAATGGTCTCAACTTCTGATGACTGACCCAACAAAGTTTCTTTATCTAAAATGAAAAGTATAGCTGAAAGGACTATTAATGAATATCCACCTGTTATTCCATTGATACCATCCATGAAATTAAAAACATTCATAGCTCCCGTACAAATCACCAAGCCCAAAACAAGAATAAGGACTATAGTAAAGAATCCACTACTGTTTATATCTATTATACTATTATTCCCAAGAATTAACTGGAATAATAGCAGTAACATTCCTATAAACTGCAATGGTAAACGTAATCGTGCACTTAAAGAATGTATATCATCAACAAAACTAAGTATAGAGACTATACTAAGTCCTGTAAAGAAAAGCCAATACTCTCTTCCATAGAATATAAACCAAATTAAGGCACCAATATAAAAGATTATACCACCTCCTCTAAGAGTAATAAACTTTGAAGACCCTCGTTCTGATGGCTTATCTATAATATTAAAGTAATCAGCAACCTTAAAATATAAAACTTCAAGAATGAAAAGCGAAAGAAATATAATTGCTATCTGCAACATGCTTACTTATTTTAATATATCTTGTTCTGTTATAGGAGTATACGGACCATCCTTTGTTTCGAAGATTATAGTACCAGACTCTAATACCTCCATAGAATGCCATATCCCAGCAGGAATATGGACACCATAACATCCATGAGATTGGTCGAGAACATCCTCTTCAATAATTACTTTCTCTTCATTATAGAAAAATATCTTAAGCTTTCCACGCAGTAGTATATAAGTCTCTGCTGTATGTCTATGACGATGGATAGGGACAAAAGTTCCAGGTTCCAAAGCATTCAACATACGCTGACATGGAGCCTCTAAAGTTTCATGAAAATTATGATTCATCCGCAAGCGTTCTGACGACTTTGCTGCTGCACTTACAGTATCTAACAAATTCTTATCTATGATTTCCATTTACTATTTTTCCTTAAAACTATGTATCGTATAAGAAAGACCTTCACGAGCAGGAACAGGCATTCTGTCTATCTTTAACGCATTCTTAATCTTGCTATTATCAACAATATAGTTCTCTGTAAGCTTAGCCAAACGTTCCGTGGTTAGAGGTAAATGCAATTTGGCACCAGTCTTAGCTAAAGATGACATAGCAGAGCGTCCAAATTTCCATATTCGAGTCGGACGACCTAAGTTTTCACAAATAATACCAATCAACTCATTTGTAGACAAAACTTCATCATCAGCCAAATTATAAGTTCCACTCTTTACATCAAAAGCCAAAAGCTGCCCCACTACATAACAAACATTGCTTATAGAACAGAAAGAACGCTTATTCTCAAAGGCTCCTAATGGCCAAGGTAATCCTACATTTACGACTTTATAAAGTAAGTTCAGATTACCTTTATTACCGGGCCCATGCATCATACAAGGACGCAAAATATACACATGACGAGAGCCCTTTTGATTCATATCCAAATTACTCCATACCTCATTTATTTTCTTCTCAGCCTCAGCCTTACTTTCTCCATAAGGGCCTTTAGGCGTCATCGGCATATCCTCTGTCAAAGCCTCACCATTAACTTGGTCTGCTGCGGCCTTGACAGAAGAGAAGAATATGAACTTTTTTATATTTGGATGTTTGATAAAGTAATTAAAGACCTTCATTGTCAAATCAACATTAACTTTGAAATAAACACCAGCTTCTGTCTGATTCTTCGTATCATGTGCTTTACCAGCAAGATGAATTATAGCATCTACATCCGGTAATTTATTTTCTTCAAGATCTTTCCATAAATAATCGCCTGACCGCCCAAGCCCGTAGACAACATGTCCTTTCTCTTTCAAATAAGGTATAAGATTTTGTCCAACAAAGCCATGATAGCCAGTAATAAGTATTTTCATTTCAATATAATTTTTCTATTTCTTTCCAAACAATATGATTCTCAAAGTTATCACGAACCCACTTACGTGCCTTTACTCCATCTATATTTGTTTCTCCATTATGAATACGACGAATAGCTGCAGCCAACTGGTCTACATCATGTCTTACAAACAATCCTGTCTCATTTTCAAGTATAGAATCACAGCATCCTGTTGCACGAGTTGTAATAACAGGGACTTTCATTGACTGAGCCTCCAAAACACCTGTAGGAAATCCCTCACGATAAGATGCAAGGACATAAACATTCATCATTGCGTAAAAATACTCCATATCACAATTCTGAAAGTCAGTCCATATAATCTGAGTATCTTTCTTTATATCTTCTTGAACATCATCAGGAAGCGCATCTCGAACTTCAAACATTCCAACAAGAAGAAGTTTGTAATGAGGATTGTCTTTTTTTACCTTGCGAAAAGCTCTTACCAACTCTATAATTCCTTTGTCCTTCACTAAACGACCGGAATACCCTATCACCCAATCGTTAGTATCAATGCCCCACTTTCTTCTCATAGAAGATAGCTTAGCTGTATCAATATTATCTGGATTAAACTTTCCTTCGGTATCAATTCCACAGCACGTCCCTTTATGAAGAATTAATTGCTTGGCTGCGGGCGCTAAATGATCCTCTACAGAGTGTTGTAAAACAGAAGGAGACACACATACTATCTTGGTCGCACAAAGGGATGCCAATCGATCTACACTCATAAGGACAAAACGTTTTAGCCCACGTGAAGTTTGATAGACAAGTCCATGACGGAAATAAATACGATTTGGCACCCTCATTAACCATCCGGCTATCATCGACAACAAACCACCCTTAGGCGTGTGTCCAACAACAATCCCTATTTCTTTTTCTTTGATATATCGACAAATACCAACAATAGTCTTAAAATCTTGAAGAATATTAATAGATCTCAGAACAGGCATCACACGATAATCAAAACCATTCTCCTTGGCATAAGCATCCAAGTATTCTGACGCTGAACACACAACGTGGAAACGATATCCCTTCTCTTTAAAGTACTTAAATTGCCCTCCTATAAAATAAGGAAGTACAAAGTAAATATTTACAACATGGAGTATGTTTTTATTATTATATTTCATTATATACCTTGTTATAACCAACAACCATCATACTGATATCGAACTCTAAAGCTCTATTATAACAGCGTTCAGCAATCTCGTTATAATAAGTCTCATCACTTACTAAACGTTTAATTTCATCAGCCAATGCCTTTGCGTCCTCATGTGGGAAAAGAATACCATATCCCTTAGTAACTTCTTTCAAGCCATTAACATCAGAGGCTATAAAAGGCTTATGTGCACTCATTCCCTCTACATTACTAAGGCTCAACCCTTCCCAATGAGAAGACATCACGATAACATCTGCTGCTCTCAGGACATTTGGAATATCAGTACGTAAGCCTAAGAATCTAACTCGCTCACTTACACCAAGTGAATCTGCTAACTGCTTAACGATTTCTTGACGTATACCAACCCCAGCAAACCAAACCTCAAAGTGACTGTTATCGAGTAGCCCTAAGGCTTTAACAACCGTATCTTGATCTTTCGCATCCCGAAATCCAGCTACCATCAAAATAGCTTTTCTTTGTTCCTTTAATGACAACAAAGCATTATCGGGAGTTGCATCACTTATAGCCTTAACATCTACGCCATTATTAATTGTTGAGATTTGATTATATTGAGGATTGGTATTATCTAACCAAACTCCTCCCATATACTCTCGCAACTTGTCCTCAGCAATCTGACTTATACAGATAACATGATTATACTGTCCATACATCCAGCTTTCAATTGGTGCATACCATTTCCAATCACGCTTACGATTAGAAGTTGTATGCTCCGTAGAGACCAACTTTCGAGAACTAAATAAGTTAGCGATTGCTACAAATAGCTGTGGTGAAGAATTATGCGTATGAACAATATCATAATTCTTCATTATCTTTACCAGCTTTAATATATAGAGCGGATTATAAACCCCATGTCCTAACGCATATATCTTTGTCTGTGGACTCTCTTTCCTTAATCTCTGAGTCAATGGTGTTTCTTTTTCATTAAAGATACATAAATCCACCGTATTCCCCAAAGCCTGCAACCTTGGTATCAAATTAACCACCAAAGTTTCAGCCCCACCCATATCCAAAGATGTTATGACTTGTAATATTCTCATTATCCTGTTTCTTTTGTTCTATAATGCCAGATAATCTTCAAAAGTATTCCACAAATACCACAGAAAGTTTAAAACGTGTTTGCTGTCACTTTTAACATTTCATTATATAAAATTGATATTCAAAGGGTTATGACTTACTCTCAAGTGATAGGAATGACAGCAAAACCGAAAATTTACGCAATAGTAATAATCTATTTGCTTCCGAGAAGACACATAATAATATAGCATTTTCAGTGTTAGTATGCTTGGAACCAAATATAGGACTAACATTCCAGTTTAACACATATATACAGGTATGTTATGAATTATAGAATCCTCTTAACTATCTTTTATTTACACGCTTATCTTTCAAATGTATCAACCAACCTAAAGGTGCTACAGCATTCCATAATCCAGGAATCTTCGGATAACTATCATTTCCATTATAACACAAACGAAATCTCCAATAGTTAATAGCAGCTTTCAACTTATCTTTAAAGGGAATGTTAAGTTCTAACATCTCTGCGTAACACATCATAGAGGTAATTGGACTTTTCATCCTAACTTTAACTATATTAGAAGTTAATCCTTCTGGTTGATACTCTACCTTGTATATTATCTTATTGAAATAACGTAACTTATATTTTTTTGCGATACGATTCCACACCAAAGCCTCTGGACAAAACCTTTCTCCTTCTATATCTGGGAAGGGGAACTCTTTCATTATAGAAGTACGAAAGACTTCTTTCATATCTCCTGTTACATGAAACTTATATCGAATATCAACAGAATTGCAATCTATAGAGTTATCAGGAAGCCCACTACCTATTATACGTCCATCAAAATATCCATCAATGCCTGACACACCAGCAAAAGATATATCATGTTTAATAGGTTGATAAGTTTCAACTACCAGTTCTAAAGCATTATTAGGAAGAATATCATCACTGTCTAAAATAAAGAAGATTTCTCCTTTGGCTAATTTAACACCTGAATTAATAGCCCTATGCTTTCCGCCATTCTTTTGCTGTACATAATGTATATTTAGCTTTCCTTCCTTTACAAAGGAACTAACAACGTCTTTAGTATTATCCTTAGAACCATCATCTACTATAATCCATTCAAAATTCTTATATGTTTGAAGAATTAAAGTGTCATATAGGCGGTGCAAAAGGTCTGCACGATTATATGTGGGAGTAAAGACACTAATTAATATATCAATCATATCAAACACATTTACTCTTTGAAAATATTATCTTGCTTAAAACAAGACGAATCTGATCCAAAGATATAGCCATTATAAACACAACAAAGATTAAAAACGAGGTTCTCATAACAAAGCTTGTCGTTGTCTCACAACTGTACCACTGAGCAATCCACTTACCATAATAAGGACGTAAGATAAGTTCGTTTCCATGCAATAAATAAATTGCTAAACATGAGAAAGCAATTCGATTTATGATAGAACTTTTAAATTTAATTTTGCTAAATAATAAAACTAAAACAATAGATTCTAATATAACAAGCGGATTTGTATAAGTAAACAAACGCCCTTCTATTGGGATTCCTAAATATGTAACCGTATACGCTAAAAAGGTTAGAAGAAAAACAATACTTGAAAATAATAGCAATAGATTTCCTTTTGAGAGGGAACAAATTCTAAAATATCTTCCTACATTAATAGTATCGCCATATTTTTTTAAATATCTACCTAAAAGATAAAGACAAATAAAAGAAAAAGCAGAGTATCCACCTGCTATCCATGCTGCTCCATCAATACTGAACCATCCATAAATAGTTTGGAAAATATAAAGTAGTATCAAAATATCACGATAATACTTTTGATCCACTTTTTCCACAAAGACATTTAAAATAGGCGATAAAAAATAAAGACCCAAATAAGCTTTGATAAACCAATAGTCACTACCATTTAGCATTAAGACCGTTGTTAAGCTCTGCAAATTCATATACTTACTAGGTTCAATAAAAACAAGTACTCCCCAAATTACAATTGCAAAGAAAAAAACTTGAAACAAAAGTATACTTAGTCTTTGCAGTCTTAAATTTATACCGAACCATCCGGAAATAAGAATAAAGACATTAACACAAATTATAGAAATTGCATCTGTAAAATAGAAACTTATTGCTTTAAAAGGTTCAGCTATAACAAAAGCAGTCGTAGGGCGAGGTAGACATATAAGTACATGAACTATTAGAACCAAAATCATCGCAACAATTCTAAGCAATTCAAAGTTTGAATATCTCTCCTTTATTTTGTCCATAAATTATATTACAAATTTGGTAAAAAACGAAAAGCCTTACGACAAAATTTATCATTATCGTATTCATGATTGTATTCATAATTTTCCCAACTATAATCTCCAACTCTAACACCATTTGTAAAGAATGTTTTATAAGGATATAAATTAAGATAAACCTGCCATCCTGTATAAATTCGTATATAAAGAAATAGACTCAGCCCTATAAGAAAAATAGGAATCTTATTCTGTATATTTGTTTTATAAGTACAAATAGATGTTATCGTTGCGATTATACCGATCATATAATACCAACTCAAACGACCACCATTCTCAGAACGTACAAAAAGTAATAAAATACCACAGAAAACAAGTGCCATATTCAACAAAACAACATGTTGCTTATCATTAGGAATATTTTTGTAGTTCTTCAATATAAGATATAAAAAGAAGAATGCTTCTAAAATATATGCAACTCTTAAGCCTCCACTTGCATTATACTCTGCATGCCGTTCAACAATAGAACTACTCTCGTATACTTCAAAAAGTGAGTTAGGTAAAGGAGATAGTCCTAACAATAGTAAAAACAGCATAACTCCTACTATTAATTTTGGTGAGAATTTTTTTAATGGTATAAAATACAGAGGAAAGAAAATAATAGCAGAATTATGCATAGAGAATCCTATAAGAAAGACTACCAAGAATTTCCAAAACTTACGTTCAACAACATACTGAATACTTAACCATACAATTGTTGCAGCAAGCACTTGTCTCAAATAGGTAAATGTAAAGAAAAACCATAAGCCCATAAATAAGACTACGGCCAATGGATAATTCTCCGTATACTTTCTTAGAGATATAAATAAGCATGTATAAATAATCAATGTGACTATTAAGATAAAAATGTATCGATTTTCAGTAAAAAAAGATATTAATACATTTAGAAAAGTATAACCAACCTCACTACTATAAGAATAATAATAAAGTGAATCTGAGTAATCTCCTTTTATAGTTGTTACATCAGCAATATTATCAAAAATTTCCCCATAAATATATCTGTCATAACCGCCAAACATATCTGAAAAGCCCACGAAAAGAGATAAGCCTAAAAGAAACAGGAACAAAAATGAACTATGTTGATTCCTTCCTGGGTTAGTAGATAGGAAGAAAAAAACTGGTATAAAGAAAATTAGAAGATACAACCACATAAATTATTTTTTTATTTATAATTCCCAAAAAGATTTCTTGCTATAGCCATTGTATTATGCTCTAACAGGACTTTCTCTTGCCCTTTTTTAGCAATACTCTCATAAAGAGATATATTTGCTTTTATTACATAAAGAGATTGAATGAATTCAATACCATTAGAAACCATAACACACGAATCTCCATTCTTTACAGATATATTTTCTAATGCGTATGGTGTACCGATGATTAACAAACCATTTGCTATCCCGTCTAATACCTTACCTTTCGTACCAGTACCTACATCTATAGCATTAACTTGTATATCGTGATTTTGTAATTCTGCTATATAATCTGGTGCAAAAGAAATGTGCTGAGACTGAAATCCTACTTTATGAAGTTTTTCATTCCACTTCTCCCATCCTTTTCCTAAAAAAGTTATTTCGAAATAAGAAGATAAACCATTACGATTTTTCTCAAGTTCTGATAAAAAATCGTCACTTCCATGCTGACAATAAAAATCGTATCTACCTGTAAATAATAATTTTATCTTTGGTTGATGAAACTTTATAGTCTTTTCGCTATTATAGGCATATAAAGGATGGCGCATAAATAAAGAATTAGCTTGACCGTTCATCAATTTAAAAAAATCCGCATCCTCCTTACCAACAAAATGATATATTACATCTTTCTCACAGAAAAGCCTCTCTAAACTCTTGTACTGCCAGTATGCAAATGCATACTTCAATATCTGCAATAACCTCATAGTTGCCCAAGGCTGCCGAAGCATCCTATAATAATAAAGAGATTCACAATCAGGCATAGTTACTATACATTTTGAACCTTCAAAATATTTAGAATGATTAGCTAACTCTTCACCATAAATCCAAATAACATCAGAGTGTGTACTTTTAATAGCATCAATATGTTTTTGGGGTAAACTACAATAACTATACAGTGGATATTTCAAAAAAACTCGAAGAAAGACTAAATGTAACATCATCATCAATTTTAACCACTTGGGTTTATCCAACAGATGAATTGTTATATTCAATTCTTTTTCTACTTGCTCAATCTGGTTTGTATCTAATTCATTAATATTATAGCTATAAACATCAACAGACGCAGAAAAAGACTTCTTTACTGAAGATATCAAATGATAAGGTAAAGCACTCGCTGCACGACAATTATTAAATGTAGGAGTGGATAAGGATATTAAAGTTAATCTCATAAAAATACAATTAGTTATTAAGCCCTAAACGATATCTAATGAAATTCTTTACCATAATCATGAAAGCACAAAGCTTTAATATTTTTTTTGTGCGAATATGTACCATTAGCCATTGTTGAAGATTTAGCTTATATTGATATCTTTTTATATCACTCTTAAGCTGGACAAGATAAGGATGTTTCCATTCAACAATAAATTCTGGATTATTAAATGCAATACCAACAAGGCCATTCAATCTACTCCACAAAATCTCTGACATATAACAAGAGATTACATCAGAAGGAATAGATATAGCCCTTATCTTATCAAAAATCTCCTCATGTTCTAAAGAAGCTTTTTTTGTATGGGATACACTAGCTGTATTACGCCGGAAATTATACACCTTTTTAAAACATATATGTGGTGCACGGGTAATCTTGAACATTAAACGAATATTCATTATCATATCTTCTTCTCCGTCTATTTCCCGAGGAAAATCAAAAATATCATCTGTCAATAATGAACGACGATACAATTTCGCCCAAGGTGATGGCGGGAGAAGTTTTGCAGTAATCATATTGCGACGACAATCATCAAGTGATAATTCTCTTTGATAATTAGGCGTATCAGGAAAGCCTATTACAATATCTGTATTCTCTGTAAGACGATATAAATTTTCTAATGCATCCTGAGGTAAAGAATCATCATTATCACAGAAATTAATCCATGTGCCATTAGCTTCACGAACTCCACGTCTTCGAGTAGCGTTTATACCTTCATTTTGTTTATGTATAACCCGTACCCTTTGGTCTTTCTTTGCGTAATCATCGCATATATGGGCAGAGCCATCTTTACTGCCATCATCAACTAATATTAACTCAAAGTCTGTAAAACTTTGATTAAGAATACTATCTATACACTCATGGAGATAACGCTCCCCATTATATACCGGAACAATAATAGATATTTGTGGATTCATTCTTTATTATATTTGTTCCATTCACAATTCCAAACTTTGTTTCTTAAATCTGAATGGTCTTTGTAAGAAATAATTCTTGCAGGATTACCTGCAACTGTTGCATTATTTGGAATATCTTTTACAACAACAGCTCCAGCCCCTATAGTAACATTGTCCCCAATATGAACATTCTCAATAATACAAACGTTAGGCCCAATATAGACATTGTTGCCAATTATTGCAGCATTGAGATTTTTAGAACCTATATTTAATCCTTTATTTATATAACAATTATCACCTATAACTGCCGAAGCATTGATTGTAATAGCAAAAGGGTGTGAAAGATATAAGCCATATCCTATTTGAGTAGAATAAATTACCTCACATCCATATCTTATTTTATTTTTATAATGCTTCCAACGCCCGATTATTCCCAATATTCCTTTTGCATTTGCCATTCTGAACCAGAAACTATATGTAAAGCCAGGTACACGTCCAAAGAGCGCAAATAATAATATCCTAAGATGGAAAAATTTCCCTTCACCTTTATTTCTTAAAATTCCTGTCCAACGATAATAATCACTTTCTATATATAGCCAAACTCTTTGTCTCATCTGGAAATTAAATTATAAGCGTAAATTCTTACTTTATCAATAACGATAAACACCATAAATAATAAAACAAGTCCCAAAATTATCATAGGATAAAAAATGTATATAGGTACCGACGAATAGAAAAGTCCTATAGAATTATAAAATATTGCTTTTGCATCAAATTGTTGATGTAAAATATATACAGCAAATGCAGAAGATGCACAGTAATTTATAAACTTGCTTTTTAAATTAAACTTCGTAAATGCTAAAAAGAAAAATACAGAGGAAACAAGAGTTGTAGGCGAAATATAATTCCCACATTTTTGAGATATCAATTCTGGACTATTGGATACATTTTTCATTACTACTATAAGAAGGAATGAAGTAAAAGCACTTATAAAATAAATACCAATATCTTTTTTCCAAGAGTACGTAGACCATTTAGGAGTATATATTTTAATATAACGACCTAATAAGTATAACCCTATAAAAGCCAAAGTGTGAAAACCTTTATAAAAAACAATATCAACCTTTAATGTACAATATACATATAACGCAAATATATAGTATGACATGAGAAAAGTAGACATCTCCTTTTTTGTAGAATTTTCAACAAAAATATTCAAAATTGGAGCAAATATATACAAGAGAATATATGCCCAAACAAACCAATACATACTAAATATTCCAAATGTACAATGCCAAATATCCTTTA
Organism: Prevotella jejuni; assembly: GCF_900187995.1. GTDB lineage: Bacteria > Bacteroidota > Bacteroidia > Bacteroidales > Bacteroidaceae > Prevotella > Prevotella jejuni. The sequence continues at coordinate 51,992 of NZ_FZNZ01000012.1, read as the reverse complement.
TATTAAAAGTAGCATATCCTATAATGCATAAGATACCATAAATTAATAATGAAAGGAAAAATATTTGAAAGAAAAGTTTAATAACCCCTTTCATCTTGAAAGTTATACCGAAGTACCCTGAGATTAGAATAAAGATATCCACACAAATAATTGATAAGCTACTAAAAGTAGCAAGCATGATATCATCAATGCTATTCTCCGCAATATTATTTTTCTGTGAAATTGCATCTGTTACATGAAAGAACATAACAAGAAACATGGATACGAGCCTAAGCAATTCAATGTTTGATAGTCGGTTATTGTTCTGCATAACTGTTATAGAGAATTAAATATTTGTTTAAAATTTCGATATTGCTTTTGAGGAGAATAAATTTCTCTATATTTATAAGCTATATCATCTAACTTTTTCTTTGATGGAGGATTATTTATAACATAGCATATTTGCTTACTAAGTTCCCCAGCATCTTGCGCAGGTTCATAATAAAATAATAAATCCTTTGTAGTATCTAATAATGCTTCACACTTCGAAGATATGACAGGACATCCACACATAGCAGCTTCAATAGGAGTATATCCAAATCCTTCTTTTAAAGATGTTGTTACGAAAAGAGAAGCATCTTGATAAAGTTTTACAAGTTCTGCATTAGAAATATTTTCCAGATGAACAACTCTATGTAATAACCCTTTTTGTTCTAAAAATGGTATGACTTCATTAGTCCAATACTCTGTTGTTTTTCCTACAATTATAATATTCTGCTTTATTTTATCTTTTATCAGATAGAAAGCATTCAAAAAAGTCATTATATTTTTATAGGGTAGTAGCGTATTTACAAATAAAATATAGTTTTTATAAGAGTCTTTCCAATTCTCATTTTTTTTAGCTGATATTTCAACACTATTGTAGATAACTTGGAGCTTATCTAAATTTGTTCTTGGGAAAAATTTTAAAATATCATCCCGTGTAAATTTAGAAATTGATATTATTTTATCAGAGTTAGACAAGAGCTGATGGTAATATATCCAATTTATAATAAAACCAATAGAAAACCTTGTCCTATTATTAATGGACTTCATATCATGTATCACTGTAACCTTTTTTAAGGTTGTTTTTATGGAACTGAATGTTACTAAATCATTTGGTATAAAAAGTATTTGACACCCACTGCATTCTACTGTTCTTTTATATAAACGACAACGTTGAATAAACCTAATAATTCTATTCGAAGACATTTTAGATGTATACGGATTGTATACAATATATTCGAACATAGAATACCTTTGTCTCATATATTCAAAAACTTCATCTAAAACTAAAATATTATATCTACCATATTCCTCTTCTTCTATTGAATCAAGATATCTGAAAATATAAATCGGCAGGCTCTTATATATGTCATTCAAGCGAATAATCGTTGCATCAATTAGTATTCTTTCCATAATTAATTCTAAAGTTGTTATATTTGCAACATTGCCTTTATCAGTATTTCATTATTAAAGATAGGTAATAACAGAGAAGATTTCCATGACAAAGTCCCCCCCTTAATAGGATATATCTTTTTTTCTTTTATCATTTCAAAAATATCCCTTTTAGTATTTTTTGATAATGAATATGGATTGCCAATAAGTAATTTAAGTAGTCCTATTACCATAGAATTGGAACGTTGTATATAATTATTTCTTAAGAATGGAGATTTTAATAACGATGCAACTTGTTTAGTACTATTAGCTATGTAAACTAAACTCTCTATTTTCTTTAATACTTTCTTATAGTCTTTACTTTTGGTTGCAGATGTTACATTATCAAAATAATAGTAACTTATAATATCAGTAAAAATAACACGCTTTGCCAAAGGGTATACTCTCATATTAAATTCAGAATCTTGGCTAATAATTCCGTTTGTAAACCTAATATTATGCTGATTTAAGAAATCTAAAGAAAAAATAGAGGAACATACAGACCAGAAATTAACACCTTTCACTATAGCATCCTCACCTGTCATAACTTTCAATTTAGGCAAATTTTGTTCACTACCCAATTTGTCTCCTACAGGGGTCTGAACAATTAGCTTAAATGAACATATATCTATTAGATTTTTTTCAGCAATTTCCAAAACATTCTTAAGAGTATAAGGAATCAAAAAATCATCACTATCAATAAAAGATACGAATTTCCCATTAGCATTATTTAATGCAATATTTCTAGCCACAGAAGATCCTTGATTTTCTTGTGTAAAGAGTTTTATATTTTTATGTTCATTTGCTATTTTTTGAGCAATGGTAAAACTATTATCCGTAGAGCCATCATTAACCATAATAACTTCAAAATCCTCCTCATATATATCTTGCATATACAGTGTCTGAATGCAACGTTCTAAATATGCTTCTGCATTATAAACAGGAATTATAAAAGACAACTTTATCACGTTAGAATCTATTTTTTATTTAACAAATATTAATAGTTGATTATTATAATCTCGCATCTATTATATCAGGAGAGAGCATTCCTTTTACATCATAAATAACCCCATTCTCATTCAATTTCTTTCTCCAGTTTGTATCAGCAAACTGTTTATGAGATACGGCGAGAATAATTGCATCATATTTCTTATCTTTTGGTAAGACCTCAACAGCTTCAATTCCATATTCCTTCTTCACCCTATCAACATTAGCCCATGGGTCGTAAACAGTAATATTTGAGGTATATTCTGATAGTGTAGAATAGATGTCTACAACTTTCGTATTACGAATATCTGGACAATTTTCTTTAAAGGTGATTCCAAGTATTAAGATATTAGAATCTTTGACGAGTGCACCCTTCTTATTCATCATTTTGATAGTCTGATTTGCAACGTAATCTCCCATACCATCATTCAATCTACGTGCAGCAGACATAATACGTGGCAAAACTCCATAGACCTGTGCCTTTTGAATGAGATAATAAGGGTCTACACTGATACAATGACCACCAACTAAACCTGGATTCAACTTAATGAAATTCCACTTTGAAGCAGCAGCGTCTATCACATCTCTTGTGTCGATACCCATTGCATTAAAGATCTTAGCTAACTCATTCATAAACGCAATATTAACGTCACGTTGAGAGTTTTCAATAATCTTTGAAGCTTCAGCTACTTTTATAGAAGGTGCTTTATGTGTTCCGTTAATAAGAACTGCATTATACACATTATCTACCAAAGCTGCAATTTCAGGAGTAGAACCCGATGTTACCTTTTTAATTTTCTCTACAGTATGCTCCTTATCGCCTGGGTTTATACGCTCAGGAGAATAACCAGCAAAGAAGTCTTTGTTAAATGTTAAGCCAGAAACTTTCTCGACAACTGGTAAACATTCTTCTTCAGTTACACCAGGATACACTGTTGACTCATAAACAACAATATCGCCCTTAGAAATAACTTTACCTACAGTTTCGCTTGCACCCCAGAGAGGCTTCAAGTCTGGACGATTATTTACGTCAACAGGCGTTGGTACAGCTACAACATAAAAATTACAGTCTTTAATATCCTCCAGATTAGTTGTACAGACAAATCCATTTTTCAAAGCAGACTGTAATAACTCATCTGATACTTCTAATGTAGCATCATGACCTGCCATTAACGCATCTACTCGACTCTGATTCATATCAAAACCAACAGTCTTAAACTTGGTTGAGAATAATCTTGCCAAAGGCAAACCAACATAACCTAAGCCAATAACAGCTATTTTAATCTTTTCTATCATATTTTTATTTTTTAATTTAATGCATTATCCAAATATTCTTTAGAATATTGAACCTCCTTTTCTAATTTGTCATTAACGCTAAGAAAATCAATATTATCAAAAGCTGGTTCTTCGTCTGGCTCTAAAAAACGATTATTAAGTCCTAGCTTATTTAGTAAAGATAACAATCGTAAATCGGCATTAGTATTTTGTTTTAAGCAGTAAAACTGTTTATTATACATAAGCGAGAATGCTAAACCATGAAAGGATGTTGTAACTACAAAAGAGGCATTCTTAAAATACCCTATAAACTCACATGGAGACGCCGTTTGAATTCGACCTTTTCTAGGCATCATAGGGTGTGATACTATCTCTATAACTTCTAAATCTAATTTTCTAGCAATTTTAGCAGTAAACGCATTTAATTTGTCCCACTGACCGATTTGATATAAAAGGAGATATTTCTTTTCTTTAGGAGAAATTGCTATTTTGTCAAATATATCTTTCCCTGCCAAAAGAGTTGGATCAACAACCGTAAATACTTTTTTGTTAATTATAGGCTGCAATAAATTTGCTAGAGAACTTTCTCTTACACTAACTTGCTTTAACTTAGGAAGCGCATTCGAAAAAAACTCTTTTTGTTCTTCCGTTAAACTATCAAATCTACTGCTTGCAGCATAAGAAATAATGTCACACTTAGCATTTCCACCAAAATAAACTTTATCAAAATTTCCACCTGTTAAACCAGGATTCCAAATCTGATCACTCCCTAATACCAATGCTTGAAAAGCAGAATAATCATCATCTTTATCATACGGACACAAATCCAAATATTTATTCATAAAATGCTCAAAACCATACCATCGTTTAATTCTTGTCGGTTTAACAATAATCTCTGTAAAAAAACGAATAATACATTTATATGGATTTTTTGACAACCAATTTCTTGGATTAAACTTACGATATGAATTAATTTTATATGGTGGTCTATAATTAATTATATTCACAGAGTTACCTGATGATTTTAGAACTTCTTTTAGGCCAAAAGCTTGTAAAACTGCTCCATAATTATGTGCACATTGAAAAGTAATAATTCCTATTTTCATAATTATTGTTTAAACATTGAAAAAATCTTTGCAATGAAGATTTTTGTTTTATAAATAAATCCCATATCTCCATATTTATAAGCTACATATTTAAATCCTTTTTTATTATAGTCTTTTAGAAAAACATTACGCTTAATATTTGGCTCTACGCTTTTCCTTAAAACATTTTGCATACACTCTTCGGTATTACTTGGTATTATTTCTAAAGAACCTGATACTTCCTCAAATATTTCTTTTCCTATTGACGAGTTAATTAAAACCAAAGAAATTCCTTTATTATCCCTAAATTCTTGATGTGATGTTTTCTCCCAATGCCAGAAATCTCCTAATGAAATATCCCCTACACGTTTTAAATTTGTATAGGGACAATTAAAACAACTCTCTCTTTGGATGTAATGCGAAAAATAGAGATAAAGGTAAGACTCTGTTATAATCCTCTTTTTATTTTTAAAGGTATATGTTTCTATTCCACCTTTCCAGCCTAAGAGCTTATTTCTCATATTTACATTTTGTAAAGAGGAAGAATACTTAATTTCAAGATAATGTAAATAATCCTCCCACACCTTTGGAGCCCCAACGCCATGGCACAATATATCAATAGTTATCAATTTCCCTCTTTTAAGTCTTTCTGTTTGCTTCCTTAAGTTTTCAACTTGGCAAGGTACTCCTGAAAATAAAACAAGCTTATCATTTTTTAATTCATTAATTACATCTAAAAATATACCATCCAAGTTACTCTGTACATATTTAGAGCCCTTTATAGAATTTAACGCCTCTTTCTTTGTTATTTTACAATGACTAATTTTATAGTTTTCAGAATAAGCAACACCATAAACAACACCACCTCTTGCAAGTATTGCTTCTGCAATTGCAGAAAACACACCACCACTTTGACTTTCTCTTAATTTCTTTTCATCTTTAAATCGAGCAGCATATACAAGTGGTTCCTCAAAATCATTAAAACCTTTATAGGACTTTACAAATTGACAATCCTTAAAACATTTACCACAATTTGTACATAGATCATTATTTATTACTGGATATTTGAACCCCAACGCATCTGGGCCCATTTTTACAGCACCAAAAGGACATGAAATTACACATGCTGTACAACCACAACATTCTTTTAATGTCTTATTATCAACTCGTAACATTATCTATCAAATCTATTATCTTATTTAAATTTTCAAAATGTTTTTCTTTAGAATGATATTCTAAATATTTTTTCCTATTATATAGTTTTTCTGCATTCGACAATGTTCGTTCTATTCCCTTTTTTGTTAAATCTTTTTCAATAGTAAAAATTAGAAATCCTAGACGTTTTAAATATTTATATGCGATAGAATCTTCATATAAAAAAACTTTGCAGCCCAACCAAATAGAAGTGTATATACTCCCCATAGCCTGCTGCCGAATATGTCCCATAACAACAACACTACATTCTTGTACGATTTTTGTGTACTCAGAATAAGACAAGAAATCTGTTATAGCTACAAAGTTTGATCCAAAGAACTTTTCACCATATTTCTCTACATTATTTATATAAAATTGGGGACCACTATAACTTAAGAATGAATATACTTTTGTGTTATCTAAATTAAGCTTTGAAATAGACTTATATAAATCTATATGATTATTTGTTGGATTTGCGGAGTTACCGACCTGAATAGCATTACCTCCACAGTAAGGTTGGTTAATATCATCATATGAGACATCATCTATAGAGAAATAATTAAAAACAACCTCTTTAGCTTTGAAATAATGATTTTTCTTCATTAGCATATATTCATCAGGAATAATACCTGAAAAATAATCAATTCTACTTATAGCACGCTTTATTTTTTTATATTTACACAAAGTATCAAATTTTCCATGCAAAATTCTTAACTGATTGAGAAAAGTATCTCTCGAATATCTTTTTGTTAAAGGTTTATAAAGCTTTAATGGAATAAAAGGATTGTGCGAAGGATAAGAATATATATCATATCCCCATGCAAACCAGAAAATCTTTATACTATTGTTTATATAAGGTAAAGTATCCACCAAATTCAATCCATGAAGCATAATAGCATTTATTGAATTTTGGTTGAGATAATCTAAGAACTCAGATTCATGCAATACATCAATACTTGAAACAATTTCTTTTAGATTTTTGAAAGTATATTGTCTATCCTGTGTAATAAAAACGTATTTACAAATCAAATCTGTTCTACTTAAGGAGTTGAATACCTCATATGTACTATTAATAAATTTATTATCTTTTATGACATGTACTAATCTAATCATTTTCTTAAGGAATTAATAATTATTTTTTTTAGTTCTAGAAATTCTACATTTTTTGTTAATTGAAAATAACAATACGAGAGACTAAAAAATAAAACACTTTGCAATATTATTACTAGACCTAACGATATTGATAGTAATGATATACAATAAACAAAAGCAGCAATGAATAACGAAATTACTATGAAAGGAATTATATCTCGAAATTGCTCTTCAAAGGAGTAATTTATAAGTTTTTTAGATTCGTGGGCATTCACGGCAAAGCACAAAAAACTACTTATTACACCACCCCAAAGCATAACTTTAATACCAAAGAAGATACCAATTACAATAGGGAAAATGCCGATGATTTTTTTTATTATTTCAATCTTAAGAAATAAATCAGAACGCCCCATAACTGTCAGCACATTTAGATTTATGGCATGTGCTGGATAAAGTAAAGCCCCTAAACTTATAATCTGAAGATAATCCGCAGCTTGCATCCATTTCTCACCAATAAGAACAACAATTAGTGGTTTTGCCATTGCAGCTAATGCCATACTTCCTAAACAAGATACCAACATCGACATCTTAATAATTTTTTGATATCCATATTTCAGACGCTCTGCGTCATTTTGTATTTTACTTAACGTTGGAAAACTAACACGTTGTACCACTTGCGTTAAAGTATTTGAAAAGAGTCCTGAATAGCTTTGTCCCCGCTGATATTGTCCTAAGTCTGCTGCTGAGTAGAATTTCCCAATAACAATCTGATATAAATTATTATATATTGTATTTAAGAGACTTGATATAAGCATCTTACTACCAAAGCCCCATAAATAGTGAAAACTGGTCTTACTAAAAATAATCTTTATTTTCCATCGACAAAAATAGTTAAATAATATGATTGCTATAAGATATGAAATAAGATTCTGAACAATAAGTGCCCAAACACCATAACCCATTATAGCCATATATATTCCAACACAACCACTTATTATTGCTCTAGAAATAGATATTTTAGTTATTACTTTAAAGTTAATCTCACGTGTAAAGATTATATTTGGAATGGTAAGTAACCCACTAAATAAAATAGGGATACTTGTGACACGTAAAATACTAGTAAGTTGTGATTCTTTATAAAAGATGGCAACATAAGGTGCTGAAAAAAAAAGTAATATGTATATAAATAAACCCATACTACTGCTAAACCAAAATGCAGTAAGTTTATCTTCTTCTGTTAAGTCTGATTTGCGTACCATAGCTTGACCAAAACCGCTATCTGTAAAGACTGTAGCTATTGCTGTAAAAATAGTAACCATACCTATTAATCCATACTCTGATGGTTCAAGCAAACGGGCTAAAACAATTCCCACAATAAAACTAATACCTAAGGATCCCACTTGATCCACAAAGGTCCACTTGACACCATTTATAGCTTTCTCCTTCAAAGAGCTCTCTTCTGTTGATATCTTATCTTTACACATACTTTGGCATAATCAAAATATAAAAATCAAATAATAATGCAAGGTTATTATTCCCATACTATACGTATTTAATGATACTTTCCATATCATCTCTCCCATATCTTTGATCAATAGGTAGAGGTATTAATTCTTTAACAAGTTGACATTCTATAGAATCAGATGTAGCCCACTTCATAACATTCGGCCAATATGTTGCTATATAAACTTTATTTTTTATTAGTAGTTCTCTTAGTTGTCTATTTATACCCCACATAGGATAAATCATTGGAACAGCAAGACTATCTAAATTGATTTCGACAATGTTTTTTTCTTTCAATGCATCATTGAGTAATAAAAAATTCTTCCTCCGTTTTTCTACGATTTTTTTATAGTCAATTGATTTCAGTATATTCTCACTGATTTTTGACATTTTTCTTATCCCTGAAGAATCTAATAAGTTTTCACTTATATGATACTCTTCAAACGCTTTTTCAGCTGATATATCAAGCCGATTAAGCAGATATAACATCCTCGAAGATGAATAGTCTTGCGGAATATCAAAATCAGCCTCTTTATCAGTATAAAGATAAGCCCCATCGGCAACGCCAAAGAACTTTCTACAAGTATAAAAAGTGTCAATTTCTGGAAGCGGTCGACTAAAAAAGGCCTGTGTATTATCTATTATGATGTTAGGGGCATACCTATCAGTAACTATTTTTACATACTCATCCATTAAACCAAAATAGTTACAATATAAAATAACTTCATCTTTTTTAGGATGTAATACTTCCGCTATATGAAAATATTTATCTATGTGATAAAATTGATAGTCTAACCCTAATTTATTAATTGGTTGTAAGACAGCATCACACATATAATATGGTAAATATACTTTCGTGTACTTTTTTACTCTTAAGACATACTCTAAACAATAACGTCCAGTATTTAATCTTATAGCATCACGATGATATTCTCCATATTCATTATATGGCAACTCTAACGAGAAATATCCACCAATAGCTTTTTGTCTCATAATACAATAATTTTGATCCACCTTTCCTGATTAGACAAGCAATATGTCATTTCCTCATTAGTATTAAATCTTAAAACTAATGTTCCTATTGTTGTATTAGCTCCCGTAAAACCTTGCACTTTATCTCCTGCTTTTACCCAGATATCTTTCTCTATAAGAAAACGTTCTTCTACCGTTTTATCTATCTCTATACTCTGAAAAACACCGTCTCTTTCAGAATGTAAGATGATTTCTGCCCAATATCCATCATACTCTGGCTGATGGATTTCGTCTATAGAATCACCAACAGCAGCACGAACACAGTTATCTATGAGGTCTTGACCTGAGATATACTTCATCATCTCTGATAGTCTGTTGCCTCCACCTCGAGGAGCAAGCTCCATTATATATGGCTTGCCATTCTTACATAGACGTGTTTCAATATTATAAACTCCTGTTTTAACATTAAGCAATGACATCAAACGCTGTAATTCACTCATCAATTCTTCTTGTGCCCATTGCGGAATCGTTGATGGCCAAGTATAAGCAGCTGGAGTATAAGGATTAAGTGCTTTAGTATCAAATAATTGATCATCGAACGAACAGAACACCAACTTACCATCTATGCTAAACCCATCACAATCAGAAGAATTACCTTCTTTCTCTAAGAAATCTTCTATAATGAAATTCCCATTATGACTTTCACTCAGAGCATAATCAATAGCTGAGGAGAGTTGCCCTAGTTCATCGACACGCGTAACCCCTTTGCTTCCTGCAGAATCAACTGGTTTGACAATAATAGGCCAGTTATAATATGCTATATCAGCAAGAGCTTCTTCTTTTGAGGAATAACCCTTTGCATTGGGTACATTGAAATCATTATCTTTTAAGAACTGACGAAATCGTGACTTATCCTGTAAGATACAAGCAGAATCATAAGAACATTGAAAGCTAAGTCCCATCTTTTCAGCTACATACGCAGCTGTTACTACACCAGGGTCTACACCAAAAGATAATATTCCATCTATATTAAGTTCCTGTGCTAATTGCAAAACCGCATCTTTGTCAAGAATACTGACATTATGAAACTCATCCGAGTATTGATGAGCAATATTTTCAGGAACATAATCCACGGTAATGACATAGTAACCATGACGATGTGCTGCTTCTATAACAGGTAGGAGATAACGAATACCTCCGAGAAGCATCAGTTTTTTTTGTTTGTTCATTATGCTTGTAAGGCTTGATTATACTCTGCAATAAAATCGTTTAAAACATATAAGCTTCCTTGATTCCGATAAAGTTTATCAGTAAGAAGCGCATGATAAGTCTTTGACAATAGAACTAATTCCATTGCGTCCCCATAAGTACAACGTTTCTTATTAATTAAATAAGACATCATTGTATTTAGATGAAGGATTATTAAACTGTCATTATCAACTCTTTGTTTCATACTTTAAAAGTTTCAATGCCATATCTGTTTTGAAGCAATACTGAATAGAAGAGAACTTTCTTAAAGATAATTTTTTTGCCAAGTTTTCCCACTCTTCATTTGTTTTATTTCCATGCTCTAATTCTTGAAATAACACTTCAATACCATTATCAGCTATTGGTCCAATTACTAAATCATATCTATTACTTTTACATTTTCCTCTCCGATTGTTATAAATAAACTTTGCCCATTCTTTATCCGCTTTATTGAAACGTTTAATTCGCAACTTACATGTATTTATGTCAGATAGAACGATATCGAAAATCAAAACATGATGATTAGGTGAAAACTTTTTCCAATCTTTTGCCAATTTTATTTCTGAAGATAGATAAAACCCCTTCCCAAAATCAGTCATTGGTTTACACATAACGATATTAGGGATTTCGAATTCTTCAGAGGTGCCATGGTATAGTTTCATAAGCAAGGCTTTAAAGCTCTATATATACTCTTTGCAATATAATCTATTCCACGCTCTCTTCGCACTCTATATGAATTTTCTAAAAGAGAAGAAAGATCATGTTCTTTAATTAGTTTAATAGTCTTATCTAATGGTAACCGTAACAATTTTGCAACACATAAAACAACCTTTGTCATATATTCTATACGTTCCTCTCTCATACCACTTTTCGCAGTTGAAGCAGAAAAAGCTGTCAAACTTCCTTGCTCTGTATATAGAATATCATTTATTTTTTCCATCCCTTAGCTTTTTGAAATTACCATTATAATTTTATCTATTTCCGCCTCAGTTAGTGCATGATGCATAGGTAGACATATAACTGTGTCAGCCATCATGTGTGCATTAGGCAGATTTTCAGGGCGAGAGCTCTCCAAACCACGATATGTAGAAAACTCACTGATAAGTGGATAGAAATATCGACGTCCCCATACACCTTGGTCTTTCATCTTCATATAAAGCTCATCACGTGTCATGCCATACTTCTCTGCATCAACAAAAATTGGGAAGTAACTGTAGTTATGACGAACACCAGGCATATCATCCCAAAAAGAAATACCATCAACATTCCGTAGAGCCTCTCGATAAGCTACTGCCACCTTCTGTCTCGCTGCAATAGCAGCATCAACTTGCTTTAGGTTTAATAAGCCATAAGCTGAACGAATCTCATCCATCTTGCTATTGATACCAGGACCAACCACCTCAACTTCATTAGCAAAACCAAAGTTCTTCAAATAATCTATGCGTTGCTTGGTCTTTTCATCATGCATCACCATTGCACCACCTTCAATTGTATTAAATACCTTTGTGGCGTGAAAACTCAGTGTACTCATATCACCAGCATTCAACAAACTTTCCCCATTCACTTCAACACCAAAGGCATGTGCTGCATCATATATCACTTTCAAACCATATTTATCTGCTATTGATTGAATAGCTTCTGTATCGCATGGTTTACCATACACATGAACAGGAAGGATAGCTGTTGTACGTGGTGTTATTGCTGCCTCTATCCTTTGGGGATCTATATTGCCTGTAGATGGATCAATATCAACAAATACAGGCTTGATACCATTCCACCATAGGCCATGAGTTGTTGCAACAAAACTATAAGGTGTCGTTATAACTTCACCTGTTATACGCAAAGCTTGGAGAGCTGTTAGCAACGGTAAAGTTCCATTTGTGAACAAGCTAACGTATGGGACTTTTAGATATTCAGCTAAAGCAGCTTCTAATTTCTGATGAAACTGTCCATTATTTGTTATCCACTTACTCTCCCAGATTTCTTTAAGAGATTCTGTAAACTCATCAAGATTTGGTAACAATGGTGATGTTACTGTTATAATATCTTTATTCATAGTTCTACAATCTATATATATAAAAGGCAAATTGTAATAGCTATATTATAATCTTAAAATACTTTTATTTTAGATAATTCAATTTCTATATAGTTAAAACCGTTTGAAGCCAAGTCTACAAATTAGGACTTTTTCTGCATTAATAATAAGCACCTGTATTTTAACTATAAGAAAGTTGTCTAAAGATAAATCCGAGATTTGCGGACATATTGTCCGAGACCTCCGGACAACATGTCCGGAGTATCCGGAATAATTGTCCGGGGATGTCGGAAAGACTGTCCGGAGCTGCCGGACAAAACTATAAGAGCATTATTACCATGCTTAAATGAATAGAACATTAAATTAAAACAGAGTCAATACCTACTCATAAAAGACTATTGACTTGAATGTTCTTTCGTATTTAGGCTCGTTGTAGCCATACTCCATAAATAACGCTTTCACATCGTCTGCCATCGACTGCGTATAAAGATAACCTCTTTCTGCATTGCCATAACGATAGAAATTACTTCGTCCTCGGAAATATGAATAGACTTCATTGCGAAGAGAGGGTAAGTCCTTGCGTCTTACCTCATCAAAGAAATGAGTGAAACCAGCATAACAAGTGACAAGTCTCTTTGCATGAAACATTCTGCAACAACCATTGATAAGGTTTTCGGGCATAAGTGCCGAGGGAAAGATTGCATCTCCCCATGTATTGGAAGCTGGTTGTAACTTGAAATATAAATGGTGAAGACAATCTTCTCTCACTGCACAATTCTCAAGGAAGCAAGCTTCATAACGCTTTGGGAAAGTGTCTAAGCTCAGCAATTCGTTTGTTTCCATTGGTTATTCATAATATTAAGATACTCTTAGATTAGATAAGGAAAAGAGAACAAAACAAAGAAGACGTAGATACCGATTAAAGCTGAAAAAAGAAATATCATCTCCTCCCTACAAACAATGAATAGCTTGCAGGCTGACAACTATCACGGTTCCTCCACATAAGAACGAATGGGCAAAAACAAATAGACGTGGTACAGTAACAATCGTTAGTTAAACAACAAAAACTGTGCTGGTCAATTCAGTAGATGCTTCGTTCGCAGAATCATTCTGTTAATAGTTCTAATTTCCTTTATTATGGGTACAAAATTAAATAAAAAAAATGAGAAAAGAAAGAATATTAATAGAATATTTGTTAGTATGCGATATAAAACACCCTCATCTCCCAACCCCTTTCGAACTAACAAGCAATGGAGAGACAGAATGAGTATACTTCACATAGACAGAATGACATAGAGACATATTCTTTAAGGGCATATTGTAAGCGGAGACAGAATGACATAGAGACATATTCTTCAAGGACATATTGTAAGCGGAGACAGAATGACATAGAAACATATTCTTTAAGGGCATATTGTAAGCGGAGACAGAATGACATAGAGACATATTCTTTAAGGGCATATTGTAAGCGAAGACAGAATGACATAGAGACATATTCTTTAAGGGCATATTGTAAGCGGAGACAGAATGACATAGAGACATATTCTTCAAGGACATATTGTAAGCGGGGACAGAATGACATAGAGACATATTCTTCAAGGACATATTGTAAGCGGAGACAGAATGACATAGAGACATATTCTTCAAGGACATATTGTAAGCGGAGACAGAATGACATAGAGACATATTCTTCAAGGACATATTGTAAGCACAGACAGAATGACATAAAGACATATTCTTCAAGGACATATTGTAAGCGGAGACAGAATGACTCTAAGTCTGCAGTAAGAAACTTAAACAGGGTATAATTCCCCTTTAGGAAGCATAATGACGTACTTAATTCTCGACCACAAACTCAAGATTTAGTATGTCATTAAGAAATATGTCTTTATGTCATTCTGTCTAAACATGCATTCTGTATCTTTATATGTATGAAAAAGCCACAAGATATCAATGGTTTGAAGAAAATTCACTATCTTTGCAACAGAATCAGTTATCCTAAAAAATGAAAAAGATTATATTGATTGCTGCCATCCTTTTAGGGGCATTGACGAACGGACAGGCTCAGGTAATAAACAAGAACGCCGCAAAACGTATTGGAGAAGTTATTAAAGAAGGCTATCAAGACGTTAAAGGAGCTATTGTTCAAGATACCAAACCAACTGGTGAGCATACGGTATGGGATTTATACGCAGCCCCAAAAGTTGGATTAAACTTATCAAACCTCATAGGTGTTGATAACAATTTTAAGTTGGGGGCTGTTGCTGGTGCATACGTTGAAGTCTTCGTGGCTAAAAACCTTGCAATAGACGTTGAAATGCAATATAGCCACCAAGGAGGCTCAGGTATCTATCGTAATATCAACGCCACAGACGACTATGGGAACCCTATTATACAAAAATATGGTCCATACAATATCAATTTGCATTATATCAACACTAACTATATAGTACGTTGGTATCCTTGGGCAGATTTACCATGGAGTTTTACTACTGGAGTACACACTGGATATGTTATCAGTGCACATGCTAAAGAGAAAAATGGAAAAAATATCAATCTGAAGGATCACATATATAAAGGTGACGTAGCTATCCCTATTGGCATCAGCTATGAATGGAAACAGTGGCAGGTAGAGGCACGTTACAACCTATACTTCAGAAAGTTAGCAAGAGATACTGAAGCAAAGGATTTATTAAAGAACGCTCGAAACAGCATGTTAGAAGTAACACTTGGCTACAGGATACAGGTGCTCTGATACCGTCTGAAGACAAGTGAGAAAACTCCTTTTCATACCTTTTTTACTACTCTCTGCAGTTGCTTCTGCAGAGGAGTGTGATTCTATTGCTATATCCAAAACTGGTATAGAGGTGCGTTATACGCCAGCCCAAACTTTATGTATAGACAAGGAACCACGTATCTGGACTAAGACGAAAGAGACGCATGCCATAGCTGCACAAGTAAATATCACACCAACAGAAAATGATTTTGCACGTGATTATAACTACCCAACCTTCTCTGTTGGTCTGCGCTATAACCTTAACCATGGGACTACTATGCATAAAGATACCCCATGGGGAGAGGCACAGCCAGTAGATTATACCAGTAAATTAGGGAACTTCCTAACCCTCTATGGTACGTTTAACCGTCCACTTTATCGTAGTGAACACTGGCAGTGGGGCTATTACTTAGGCACTGGCGTAGGCTATACTTCGCTAAAATATAACCAAAAGAACAATATTGACAACGAATATATTGGTTCACACCTTAATATCTTCTTCACAGCAGGACTGTACGGACAATATAAGGTAGCAAGGGAATGGAGCATAAAAGCTGGATTAGACTTTGCACACCATAGCAATGGGGCTATGGCACGACCCAACAAAGGTGCAAACTATTTAGGTCCATTCCTTGGTATTGTATACGAACCAGAGAAGGAAACAACGAAAGTTGCAAAGGGTAACACACATCCTAAAGATCCCTTCCAAAAGTATTGGTTTACTGAATTCACCCTTGGAATAGGTGGTAAAACTTTACTTGAGGATTGGCAGCAGACACAATTTGAAACTCCACAAGGACATCCTGATTATCGTAGGGAGCAGTTTGCTTTCTACGGAGCCTATTCTTTCCATACTCACCTACTCTATCGTTATGCACGTCGCTGGGCATCTGGCGTAGGCTTTGGTCTTTTCTATGGAGATTATATTAGTAGGGTTGCACAACATGATAAGGAACATGGATACACTGGAGAGAAGCATAGTCCGTGGTCACTGAGCATTGAAGGTCGTCATGAGATCTTTTATGGTAACATGTCTGTTCGTGTCAGCTTAGGCTATTACCTCTACCGACACATGGGTTATAAATCACGCAATGGATTGGAAAGACCTTATCATGAACAAGTTGGTGTGTTTTATGGTTTCCCTAAGCTAAAGAATCTTACTTTAGGCTTCAGCGTTAATGCACATGCAACGAAGGCAGACTTCACAGAACTACAAATAACAATGCCTGTGAGACTATAAAACAAGACAGAATGACAAGAGTTTAGACAGAATGACATAAAGACATATTTCTTTAATGACATATTTTTATGAAGCCAGAATGACATAAAAACATATCACTTTTATGACATATTCAAAGGGAAGACAAAATGACATAAAAACATATTGCTTTAATGACATATTCTAAGGGAAGACAGAAAGACAAGAGTTTAGACAGAATGACATAAAGACATATTTCTTTAATGACATATTTTTATGAAGCCAGAATGACATAAAAACATATCACTTTTATGACATATTCAAAGGGAAGACAAAATGACATAAAAACATATTGCTTTAATGACATATTCTAAGGGAAGACAGAAAGACAAGAGTTTAGACAGAATGACATAAAGACATATTTCTTTAATGACATATTTTTATGAAGCCAGAATGACATAAAAACATATCACTTTTATGACATATTCAAAGGGAAGACAAAATGACATAAAAACATATTGCTTTAATGACATATTCTAAGGGAAGACAGAAAGACAAGAGTTTAGACAGAATGACATAAAGACGTATTACTTTAATGACATAATTTAAGGGAAGACAGAATGACATAAAGACGTATTACTTTAATGACATAATTTAAGGGAAGACAGAATGACATAAAAACATATCACTTTTATGACATATTCTAAGGGAAGACAGAATGAGACTGAATGCAATAGTTTAGACAGAATGACATAATGACGTATTACTTTAATGTCATATTTTAATATGGGACGTGTAGGCTGTGAGTTAAGATATCTTATGTAGCTCTGTCTGATAGCCTATACTTAACTCCTTTCCAAACAACAAAATATGTCATTAAAGCAATATGTCTTTATGTCATTCTGTCTAAAAACGATACTTCTCTATCTCTTTAAACCCATTTAAGAACGAGCGAACATCCATTCGTTTCTTACCTGTCAACTGAATATCAAGAAGCTCCAAGAGGTTATCAGACGTATTGACATAGAGACGGGTCTTTTCTACAACGAGTGTACCAGGGGTACCTACAGATGCACGGTCGGATTTAGCCGTCTTATAAACCTTCATAATCAAAGGCTTTACTCCATTGTCTTCAATAGAACAGAGTGTACTCCAAGTGCCTGGATAAGGGCTAAGCCCACGCACAAAATCATAAACTTTCTTAGCAGACTGGTTCCAATTGATTTCGCATGTCTCCTTGAATATCTTCGGTGCATGATGTAATTCAGCATCTTCACACACCTGAGGAGCACTTATGCCATCAAGAACTGCAGAGAAATCAACATTATCCAAACTATCTTCAGGCAATTTAGATGCAATGAGATCGATTGTTTCCATAGCAATCTTTGCACCTAAATACATCAAGCCATCATAGACATACTCAACATCAGCTGTATCAGGAATAGCAAATGGTTTTTGAAGGATAATGCGACCAGTATCTATGTCTTTATCAAGGAAGAAGGTCGTCACACCTGTCTCGGTCTCACCATTGATAACTGCCCAGTTGATAGGAGCAGCACCACGGTACTGCGGGAGCAAGGCTGCATGTACATTAAACGTACCCAGGCGAGGCATACTCCACACTATCTCTGGCAACATTCGAAAGGCTACAACCACCTGCATATCAGCTTTATAAGAACGCAACTCTTCTATAAAATCAGCATCCTTCATCTTTACAGGCTGCAAAACAGGCAAATTATGTTTAAGTGCATAGAGTTTCACCGGTGATGGCTGCAGCTGTTCTTGATGACGTCCAACAGGTTTATCAGGCTGTGTGACTACAGCTACAACATTATATCCATTCTCAACTAATGCTTTCAACGACTCCACAGCAAACTCTGGAGTACCCATGAAAACAATACGTATATTTTCTTTTTTCATTATCTTTGGGAATTTAACAAGAGGTGAGATAATAAGTAAGAGACGGCAGATACCTATTTATTCTGCACTAAAATCTGCTACAAACTGACGATACATACTATAAAGACGAGCTCGAGAGATATAGCCAACCAACTGGCTATCAATATTCACAACAGGTAAATACTGTGCACCCGTACGTTCAAAAGTCTTCATCACATCCTCCATTGGGTCGTTGACACCGAGCATTGCCGCTGGTGGCGACATCAATTGATTTACATGGAAACGGTGATAAAGTTCAGTACGGAAGATAATATGTCGTAGATTGTTAATATAAATCTCACCTAATAACTTACGAGACTCATCGAGCACAGGAATATAATCATTGCGACTTGAACTGATAGCATGAATAAGTTTTCCCATCTCCATATCAGGTCCGACAGATGTAAAGTCATGATCGATAATCTTATCCATACTCATCAAAGTGAGGATAGACTTATCTGTATGGTGTGTGAGAAGTTTACCTTGCTTTGCCAAACGAACAGCATATATACTATGATGTTCAAAGATATTTATCGTAAGATAAGAACTGATAGTCACGATAATCAATGGGATGAAGAGTTGATAACCGCCTGTTAGCTCGGCAATCAGGAAGATACCCGTCAAAGGTGCATGCATCACAGCCGACATCACAGCTGCCATACCATAGAGCGTAAAGTTCTTCTCTGGAATATAAACACCAAGTTGCTGCATATTCCAAAAACGAGCAAAGAAGAAACCACCAAAACCACCGATGAACAAAGAAGGCGCAAAGGTTCCACCACAACCGCCTGCACCATTTGTTGCACTGGTTGCAAAAACCTTCGTCATGACAACTAAGCCCACATAAAGCAGGAGGAAATTTGACTTCTCTGCAAACATAGAGCCACTCATGATTTGCATCCAGTCGGCTTCTGTCTTTCCTTCTATAAACAATCTCAAACTATCATAGCCTTCACCATAGAGAGAAGGAAAGAGGAAAATAAGTGGAGAAAGTACCAAGCCACCCACAAGCAGTTTCAGATAAGGCTTAGAAGAAAGTTTCCCATAACCATTCTCACACCATGACATCAATCGCATGAAGTAGAGTGATACAAAACCGCAAGCGATACCTAACAAGATAGTCGGTGGTACACGGTCAAGTCCCCAGATGTTATCCATTTGGAAATGAAACATTGACGAACCACCTGTGAAGAAATAGGAGAAACACGTTGCCGTCACTGATGCAATCAATATCGGCAAAAGAGAAGCCATAGTCAAATCGACCATCAACACTTCCAATGTAAATACCAATCCTGCTATTGGCGCCTTGAAAATACCTGATACAGCCGCCGTTGCGCCACAACCCACAAGAAGCATGAGTGTGCGATTATCTAAATTAAAGATACGTCCGAGGTTGCTACCAATAGCTGAACCCGTCAACACAATAGGTGCCTCTGCTCCTACCGAACCACCAAAACCAATCGTAATAGCAGAAGCAACGATAGACGACCAAGTATTATGAGCTTTCAAACGAGATTGTTTCGTAGAAATAGCATAGAGGACACGCGTAATACCATGTGAGATATTATCACGTACAACATACTTAACAAATAGACTTGTCAGCCAAATACCTACGATTGGATAGATGAGATAGAGCCAGTTAATCGTTGCAACATCGAAACCAGAGGTTACTAATTCCTCTATCAATTTGATGATAAAGTGAAGAATATATGCTGCCAATGAAGCAAGAAGACCAATAGCAAACGCCAGTACTAAGACTAACTCGCGATTGGAAACATGATTCTTTCGCCAATTATCAAGTCGAGAAATAATCTCCTGACTACCTGATACTTTCATCTATCTATTCAATTATTTCCTTATAACTTTTACTTCGCCATCAGCAGCCAATTTGATAATGCTGGATGGAGTATGTGGTTTGTGTTCCTGACGTCTTGACTCACAAACATAGTCAACACCATCAAGAATCTCCTGTGAGATATCACGATAATTCTGCGCAGCAGGTTCACCACTGACATTTGCCGAAGTACTTACAATAGCCTTCTGGAATCGATAGCATAACTCATGTGAGAAGGGCTCCTTTGTAATGCGAATACCTATAGAGCCATCTTCTGCTATCAGATTTGGGGCAAGATTAACAGCACCATCAAGAATCAATGTTGTTGGTTTCTCAACAGCTTCTATCAACTGCCAAGCAACATCAGGAACGTTGCGAACATAACGCTGAAGTCGGTTATCAGAATCAACTAAGCAAATAAGAGCCTTCGAATCGTCTCTGCGTTTCAAGGCATATACCTTTGCTACAGCTTCCGCATTGGTAGCATCACAACCTATACCCCACACTGTATCAGTTGGGTAAAGAATGATACCACCCTTTCTCATCACTTCAATCGCTTTCTTGATGTCGTCTTCCTGTTTCATCTTCTGTCCTTTTTATTTCTTTCTAAGTATTATAAGTATTCGCAAAGTTAGATTAAAAAAACGAGAACACAAAACAAAAACTATAAAAAGAAAGTCTACAAAGAGTGATTAATGTTCGGAGGAACCCCTAAAAGCAGACTCTTCTATAAACTTACTTGTGGTAGAACAAATCCTTACTACCAATAAGTTGTCCTTTATCTTGCTCTTCTTTATAACATAGCTATACCCTTACTAAAGATATATCACACGAAAACAAGGATATGGATAACAAACAAAAAAAAGACAAACATCCTCGTAAGTCAGTTCTACCTATTAATATAGAAAGACTGACAAGGGTGTTTGTCCCTACATTATGTACATTTCGTTTCACACTCTATTAAGCGGATAGCCATACGCACCACCTAATAGAAGCCGAAACTATATACCTTATATTATAATTCCCAACCAATAGCTGAAGCACCAAGAACGGCTGCTGCAGCATCGTCAAGCGAACTTACCAAGAACTTTGGTTTATCCTTGAAGATTTCCAAAGCATGCTCCTTATAAGAACGCATGATAGGTTCCATCAACAAATCACCAGCCTTAGTTAGACCACCAAAGAAGATGAAAGCCTCTGGAGAAGAGAAAGTTGCGAAGTCAGCACAAGCCTCACCTAACATATTACCAGTGAACTCGTAAACACGCTTAGCAAGTGCATCGCCACGACCAGCAGCAATAGAAACATCCAAAGATGTAATATCTTCTGGCTTCAACTCACGCAACAAAGAGTCCTCCTTGCTATTCTGCAAGAACTCACGAGCGGTACGAGCAACACCAGTTGCAGAGCAGTAAGTCTCTAAACAACCTGTACGACCACAACCACAAGTACGCCCCTTCTCTCCGCGAACCATAATCACGTGACCCAACTCACCAGCAAAGCCATCAGAACCATAGACCATCTGACCATTGATAACAATACCTGAACCTACGCCTGTACCGAGGGTAATCATGATGAAATCCTTCAAGCCACGTGCCACACCATACTGCATCTCACCGATAGCAGCAGCGTTCGCATCATTGGTAAGACCAACAGGAATACCCAACTTCTGTGAGAACATATCTCCCAATGGCACTACGCCATCGTGTCCCCATAAGAGGTTTGGTGCGAACTCAATCGTGCCACGATAGAAGTTACCATTAGGTGCACCAATACCCATAGCACGGAACTGACCTATTCCACCATATTTAGCAACGAGAGGGCGTATTGCCTCTACACCTGCCTCTACAAAATCGTCGACTGTCTTATAAGCCTGTGTTTTAATAGAATTGGTGGCAAGTACCTGACCACGCTGATCTACGACACCGAATACAGCATTCGTTCCTCCTAAGTCCAAGCCAATTACAAATGGCTTTTCCAATCCAGTTACAACTGGCTTCTGCTCTGTTACGTCCATGACATAATAAGTTTTTAGTTTGAATATACTATGGGCAAAGTTATGAAAAAAGTAGAATACCACAAAGTTTTGTTAGGTAAATTTGCTTATCTCGTATTATTTTTGCAATTTTGCACCCAAAATAACAAGCATGCAATTTCCTATTCAATTAGATATACTGGATTTCATCTTTAAGGGATTACTCATTGGTATTATAGCGTCAGCTCCCATGGGTCCAGTTGGAATATTATGTATACAACGCACTTTAAACAAGGGGCGTTGGTATGGTTTTATAACAGGTATCGGTGCTGCCATCAGTGATACAATCTATGCTTTGATTGTTGGATTAGGCATGAGCTTTATCATGGCTCCTTTAGAGAATCCAACCTACAAGTTGATCTTACAGATTTCAGGAAGCGTGTTACTGCTGCTTTTCGGTGTATATTGTTTCAAATCAGACCCGATGAAGAAAGCTCACCAAAGCGGAAAGGAGAAGGGTTCACTCTTCCACAATGGTGTTACAGCCTTTTTAGTAACGCTTTCTAATCCCTTGATTATCTTTCTTTTCATTGCATCATACGCACAGTTTGCATTCGTACAACCTAATCGTCCATTAGAGATGATTATTGGTTTTGCCTGTGTCCCAGCTGGTGCGTTGCTATGGTGGTATGGTTTGTCATGGCTGATAGACAAGATTAGAGGGAAGTTCGATGTCAATGGTATCCTTATTATAAATAAGGTGATAGGTGCTGTCGTCATCCTGTTCTCTATCATTATGCTTTTGGGAACAGTGTTTAATCTCTATCATTTACCAACTATTGACGGATTAATGGAGAAAGGATAATTATGTTTGTAGCGAAGGAATTAAGAAAAAAGAGCATAGCAGAATACCTGCTTTACATGTGGCAGATAGAAGATACTATCCGTGCATACGGCTGTTCATTGACACGAATCCGTAAAGAATATATCGACCAATTCCAATATACTGACGAGCAAAAAGAGGAAGAGGAAGACTGGTTTGGCGACCTTGTTCGTATGATGAACCAAGAGGGTTGCCGTGAAGGTGGACATCTGCAGATTAATAAGGTGCTCATGCAGGATTTGACAGAACTACACGCACAGTTACTGCAATCGTCTAAGTTCCCTTTCTATTCCGCTGAGTACTATCGTGTTCTGCCTTTCATTGTTGAACTAAGAGGTAAGACTAAGCGCACAGCAGACAAGATGGCTCGTACGAATGACGAACGCCTGAAGACCGTTGCAGCACAGTTAGGAAAGAGCGAGATAGAGACTTGTTTCGACCTCCTCTATGGTGTGATGATGCTTCGTCTGCAGAAGAAAGAAATTACACCAGAGACAACTCGTGCACTTAACGAGATAACAACCTTCATTGGTATGTTATCTGACTATTACATAAAAGATAAGACTGAAGGATTAGACTTCGGCGAAGAATAAAGGAGATAGCGTATGAATATTTTAGTTACAGGAGCTAACGGACAGCTTGGCAACGAGATACAGCTTGTTTCTAAGCAGAGTAAAGACCACTATATCTTCACTGATGTATGTGAAGGATATACTAAGTTGGATATTACTAATTTGGAGGATATCCGCAAGATGGTACATGACAATAAGGTTGAATGTATCATCAACTGCGCTGCATGGACCAATGTAGACAAAGCTGAGACTGCTGGCGAGATTGTTGAACTACTCAACGCCGTTGCCCCAGAGAACCTCGCAAAGGCTATGAAAGAGGTGGGTGGCTTGCTTGTTCATGTCAGTACTGACTATGTCTTCGGTGGCGACCCTTACAACACTCCTTGCAAAGAGGACATGAAGGGTACTCCTACTGGTGTTTATGGCCTTACAAAACTACATGGGGAAGAGAAGATTCAGGCGACTGGTGTCAACTATATTATTCTTCGTACAGCATGGCTTTACAGTGAGTTCGGCCATAACTTCGTGAAAACGATGATGAATCTCACTGCTACTAAACCACAGTTGAAGGTTGTATTCGACCAGTGTGGTACTCCTACCTACGCTGGCGACTTAGCAGATGCTATCTTCAATATCGTTGAGAACCACAAGTATGAGGGGAATAATGGCATCTATCATTTCTCTAACGAGGGTGTATGTAGCTGGTATGACTTCACCATTAAGATTGCAGAACTTGCAGGTAACACAGCATGTGACATCCTTCCTTGCCACAGCGACGAGTTCCCTTCTCCTGTTAAACGTCCTGCTTACTCGGTCCTCGACAAGACTAAGATAAAAGAGACCTTCGGCATAAAGATTCCATATTGGGTTGACTCTCTTAAGAAGTGCATGAAAGGCTTACAGGAACAAGACAAACAATAGGAGTGAAGAAATAAGTTGGATGAGATAATGTTAAGCCGTCATCTTCCTTGGAAACATAAAGGGGAAATAGTCGGCTTTGGCTTAACCAACTGTAGACAAGACTTTTACTCCCAAAGAACATAATACAGATGAATGAAATAGAACGCAGGCGAACGTTCGCCATTATCTCTCACCCAGATGCCGGTAAGACTACTTTGACTGAGAAGTTCCTTCTCTTTGGTGGTCAGATTCAGGTTGCTGGTGCGGTGAAGAGCAACAAGATACGTAAGACGGCTACGTCTGACTGGATGGATATCGAGAAGCAACGTGGTATCTCTGTATCGACCTCTGTGATGGAGTTCGACTACAAAGATTATAAAGTGAATATCCTCGATACGCCTGGTCACCAGGACTTTGCAGAAGATACTTATCGCACTCTGACAGCTGTTGACTCAGCTATCATCGTTGTCGACTCAGCCAAAGGTGTGGAGGCACAGACACGTAAGTTGATGGAGGTGTGCCGTATGCGTAACACACCTGTTATCATCTTTATCAATAAGATGGACCGTGAAGGTCGCGACCCGTTCGAGGTGTTAGACGAATTGGAGGAAGAACTCAAGATTAGTGTACGCCCGCTTTCATGGCCTATCGGTCAGGGTCAGCGTTTCAAGGGTGTGTATAACATCTACGAGCAGCAGCTGAACCTCTTCACACCGAACAAACAGCGTGTGACCGAAAAGGTTGAGGTAGACATCAACTCGAATGACTTGGACGAACAAGTAGGTGCTGAGTTTGCTGAACAGCTACGCAACGACCTCGAATTAGTAAATAGTGTTTATCCTGATTTCGACGTCGAGGCTTATCGTCGTGCGGAGGTTGCACCAGTGTTCTTCGGCTCTGCATTGAATAACTTTGGTGTACAAGAATTACTCGATTGCTTCGTTGAAATAGCCCCAAGTCCACGTCCTACTAACGCTGAAGAACGTGTTGTAGAACCTACTGAACCAAAGTTTACTGGCTTCATCTTTAAGATTACAGCCAATATCGACCCTAATCATCGCAGTTGTATTGCCTTCTGTAAGGTGTGTTCGGGTAAGTTCCAACGCAACCAACCTTACCTCCATGTGCGTAATGGGAAGACGATGCGCTTCTCCTCCCCTACTCAGTTTATGGCACAACGTAAGAGTACTGTAGAGGAGGCTTACCCAGGTGACATCGTTGGTCTGCCTGATAGTGGTGGTGTCTTTAAGATTGGTGACACACTAACTGAGGGAGAAAACATCCACTTCCGTGGTCTGCCAAGTTTCTCTCCAGAACTTTTCAAATATATTGAGAACGATGATCCAATGAAGTCTAAGCAGTTCCAAAAAGGTATCGAACAGCTGATGAATGAAGGTGTCGCACAGTCTTTCGTCAATCAATTCAACAACCGTCGTATCGTGGGAACCGTTGGACAGCTTCAGTTTGAGGTTATTCAGTATCGATTGGAGCATGAATACAATGCGAAATGTCGTTGGGAACCAGTACACCTCTACAAAGCTTGCTGGATTGAGGCTGATGATGAGGCAGAGTTAGAGAACTTTAAGAAGCGTAAATACCAGTATATGGCTAAGGATATTGAGGGGCGTGATGTCTTCCTCGCAGACTCTGGTTACGTGCTAAGTATGGCACAACAAGACTTTGAACATATCCGTTTCCACTTTACAAGTGAGTTCTAAACTTAGGACAAGATAAGATTAAAGCGCCAAAGAGTATGTCTATTCTTTGGCGTTTTTTATATGACAGAACAAGTAAAAGGGGTCCTTTGCTATTCGCTTATACTAAAGAGATTACGCTGCTGGACTGATTTTTACTTAGCAAACGCACCTGAGGTTTCTCTTTATGAGTAATCAATATCATCTTTGCATAGAAAAGGTAAAACCCTTTCCTAACCATTTACAGTTCCTACCCTACCATTATATTACATGGCATTTTAGGTAGAATACACCTACTCAACCAACTTTTCGAGTGATGCTTCAAACGCTCTTCTCACATTTAGAAGGTAACATTATCACCATAAAAAAACATTACACATCATCGAGTTTGTCTCCTTCAAAATAGGAATGATATATCTCACTAAAACAAGCTTATAACATCCAACACATCAGACTATTACGCACAGCCTCCAAGAAGACGCCCTTCTTGCCTCAAGAAGGGCGTCCTCTATAGCCCAGAAAGGCATGTTCTTGAATGAAGAAGGGCATCTTCTTCTCTCCCCCCTATCCTCTCTCCAAACAGTGATGATAGTGATTACCGAAATTAAGCAATCTTTTCTTCCTACACGTTTAGCGTCCTATCTCCTTTTATCAGCCACCTTATAGAAGCAAGCTCACCTTCTCCTCCCCGTTACAATCTACGAGGAGTCAGAGGTGAGGCTACCTTCATTGGGGTAACCTCACTAATTATGTCCCTCCTTTCGGTGAAGGGAAAGGAGAGAAAAAAGTACTCCTATTACTTTTGTAACCTCTATCAATCAATATATCGGAACTGCAAAATTGTTGGTATTCAACATGTACACTACATGTATCAAGCAGCAACACCACCTGTACAATCCCTTTATCTATCAATTAGAGATTAAGAGAAGTATTCATAGATGGTATCCTCCATATCGACAGATGTCAAGGTCGACTTTATACAGAAGATAATTACCCAACAGTACGATAGCCTATCTATTTCCTAACAAACTTCTTACCGTTCTGTATAACTACGCCTTTATAATCCTTACTTACACGCTGACCAGCAAGATTATAGATTGGTGTATTCTCATTAACCTCACTATTATGGATTTCCTTTATACCTGTAGGGGCACTCTTCAAAGTAACAGTTATCTTCTTAACACGTACCTGATGACCAGGAGTCTTAAACTCTACTGACTTTTCATCTCCTGCCCATGTTACATTAACTTTATCATCTGAAATTGTCAAACCAGTCATAGATGAATCAAAGCCATCACCTAAGTATATCTTCTTACCATACTTGATTTTATCACATATAAAAGCTACATTCACTATATTTGCACTTGATGAAGAAATCGTGGTTGTGGCATTCTTATACAGACGATAAGATTGACTTTCATTCAATTTACCAATAGTAAGAGTAATGGTTACTCCCTCTTTTTCAATTGTTAGTCCATCAGCAGTATCTTGACCAGCCTCAAAAGTCACAGTATTCTGAGCAAAAGATAAAGAACTAACAGCAGTTAATGCTGCTACAAAAGCAAAGCGTAAAATTCGATTCATAATAAATTAGTTTAATTAATATAAAGATTTAAATACAATGCAAATATAGATAATAATTATGATATATGCAATTATTAATCAAAGTATAGGTATTTATTTATCCACCTCGACATGTATAAGCAAAGTTTACATAAACACGTGTGTGCGCTTACAATGTTAAAAACATCTTTTTTTATTGGTAAAATTTGCTTTATTACATTATTTGCCCTATATTTGCGATGTGTTTTTCATTGATTTAGATATTCTGCTAAATCATGTTCGAGGTTGGTAGCTTCCTGCACCAACCTCTTTTTTATCATCTCAAATAAATCCTTAGCGAATGTTCCCCATATTCTGTATAGACGAAAAAAGTAGAAACGAAGTTTCCTGTCATATCTGTCATCACTTTCAAAGAGCTAAACAACTTATTTACAAGGCAATACGAGGAAATGTTAAAATGACAGCAACTAACATTAAAACTAAATTCGTATAAATTGATACTTTCCCTTCTCTATTTTAGTTCCTCATCCTTTCATAGCTTCTAACTCATATTTACTTCCACTTTTATTCGACTAATTAGATTAATTCGTAGTCTACTTCTTGTATCTTAGAAGAATTAGAGTCACCTGTAGCACAGACTCCTCTTCAATCAGAAAAATACTGATTTACTTGACAAGTAACAAATGATTACTTATCTTTGTACCAGTTTTTAAACCTAAGTCTATGAAACTGAATAAGCTATTCATCTTACTATTAGCCATAATCTACCTATCTGGTTGTGGCAAAACAATTCTACCCTCTGAGAATGAACAGGAAGAAGAAACAGAGAAAGAAACACCTTCTTCATCGCCTGTCGACGACGAGACAGTCTATAGTGTGGAAGAGTTCATCGAAGGAAACTTTGGAGACAAAGCTGTCTGGGTACAGGGTTATATCGTTGGCGCATGTAAACGAAGTATCAAACAAGCCGAATGGGAACCTCCATTCTCGTATAATACGGCTATCTTGCTGGCTGATAGCCCAGAAGAAACAGACCCTGATAAGGTTATATCCATTCAGATGGTTAACAAGCAAATGAAAGAAAACATTGCCTTAGATAGTAATCCACAAAACTATGGGAGGCAGATAGCATTCTTAGGTATTAAACAGAAATACTTAGGAATACCTGGTATAAAAAAGCATATATTGGCCATTGAATGGCTTGACGAATGACTTTTTTATATGAAACATTTGCTCTAAAAGAGAAAAATGATTATATTTGCAACACCAAATAATTGTAAAAGTTAGAAAAGCCTATCGACACACTTCTACTTCATAAGAAAGAGAATTAAAAATGAAGAAACTGAATGAGATGACCGACGAGCAGTTGGCATTGTCATACATTGAAGGAAGCAACGATGCGTTCGACCTGTTGCTGTCACGCAATCAGTCGAAACTCTTCTCGTATATTCTATTCGTTGTGCATGATAGGGATGCTGCTGATGACTTGTTTCAAGAGACTTTCGTAAAGATTATAACGAAGTTGCAACAGGGAAGATACTCACCAACTGGTAAGTTCTCTGCATGGATTATGCGTATCGCTCATAACGTTATCATGGATTGGTATCGTGCACAACGTGCTGACAAGGTGATTGATGCACCCAAAGACAACGACCTATCCAATGTTGGTGGTGACGATACTGTCATTGACAACATTGAGTGTCAGTTCATTAACAGCCAGACA
Organism: Prevotella jejuni; assembly: GCF_900187995.1. GTDB lineage: Bacteria > Bacteroidota > Bacteroidia > Bacteroidales > Bacteroidaceae > Prevotella > Prevotella jejuni. The sequence continues at coordinate 22,090 of NZ_FZNZ01000012.1, read as the reverse complement.
CTCTCTGACGTAAAGCGCATGATGAATCTTCTTCCTGCTACACAGCGTGAAGTTGTATTTATGCGTTTCTATCAAGAGATGTCGTTTAAGGAGATTGCTGAAACTACAGGTGTTAGCATTAATACCAGCCTTGGGCGGATGCGTTATGCCATCTTCAACCTAAGAAGAATGGTTCGCGAACACAAGGTGAACCTACAGTTAGCATAAAGATTTACACCTCTTTGAATTAATTATAAAATGGTCCTCGCTTGTTTCTCTACAATGTAGTTGAAACAAGCGAGGGTCGCTTTATACCTTATAATTATCTATGCAACTGCTTGAGAGAGTGGATTGTTGCTTTTGGGTCAGCTGCCTTAAAGACATAACTACCACTAACGAGAATGTCGACACCTGCCTCTACTAAACGAGGGGCAGTGTCAACTTGCACTCCGCCATCTACCTCTATCAAGGCTTGGCTACCTCCACGCTCTATCAGTTGACGAAGACGTTGAACCTTCTTAATACTGCTTTCAATGAATTTCTGTCCTCCGAAACCAGGATTAACACTCATGAGCTGAACAATATCTACATCGCCAATGATATCCTCAAGTACATTGACAGGTGTTGAAGGATTAAGGGTTACACCCGCCTTCATCCCTGCATCGTGAATAGCCTGTATCGTTCGATGTAAATGAACACATGCCTCATAGTGGACATTCATGATTGCAGCACCCGACTTGGCGGTCTGTTGAATATAATTCTCTGGATGAACAATCATCAAATGAACATCCATAGGCTTCTTACAAACCTTTCCGACAGCATCGAGTATAGGGAATCCAAAAGAGATATTAGGGACGAAGACACCATCCATAACATCCATGTGGAGCCAATCGGCCTCACTTTCGTTAATCATTTCAATCTCCTTATCCAAATGAAGGAAATTAGCAGAGAGTAGAGAAGGTGATACTATTGTTTCCATATAAGACTTAGTTCAAGCAAAAGGTTTGCATTTTTCCATTAACTTTAATTACCCGATAGGTATAAGCTATCTGTCGGATGAGGTTAAGCGTCTTCTCAGACGGCTTAAGTTCTTCTGAAGTAAATATTCTAACCATAGGCTGGAAATGTTTTATTGAGAGTTATTATATCTTCTAAACGATATAAATTAGATATTATTATATCTCTTTACAAGAATATTTCTTCTTTATATGTATTAATTCTATCAGAATACTCTTGCATTGCTCCTTTTTACCTATCTTTCCCTTAATGATACAAGCTTTTCTCCATCCCATAGGCTCATAATTCGATAATTTTATGTAAGTTTGTAGCCTAAAAGTATTTGAGAATTTTATATCTATATGATTATAAAGGTATGTGGCATGCGTGATGCCCGCAATATTCACGAGGTTTCTCAACTTGGCATAGACTGGATAGGATTGGATTTCATTCCTAACAGCGAACGTTATGTGAGTCAAATAGCATCATGTGCGGGGATAATTCCTGACTATAGTAGCCTTTCTGACCTGTCTTCAGACAAACTATCCCAACAGAAAAAAGGTCCTGTTCTTTGTGGAGTCTTTGCTGATGACATGCCACAAAATATTGTTACACGCGTTGTTAACTTCGATCTTGATGTTGTCCAACTTAATGGAGAAGAAAGTATGGTGATGATTGATAATCTTCGCCGTACCCTTGACCCAGACATTCATGCAGGAATAAAGATTATGAAGCGCATTGTCATTACAAAGCGTGAGGACATTGAGAAATACAAGGAATATGCAGAAGAGGTTGATTATTTCCTCTTTGACATCCAAGAGAATCTAAAGGATTGGAGCATTTTGGAAGCGTATGACGGGAAAGTTCCTTTCCTTGTAAGTGGGAATATTGGTGCTGAAGATATTGAGAATATCAAAACACTCTCCCACCCTCTGTTCTATGGTATCAGTGTAAACGAGAAATTTGAGAGCGCACCAGCAGTAAAGGACATTGCATTACTGAAGGACTTTCTTGAAAAGATAAAGTAAGGTTTATCGATTAAAAGGTTGAGACACGAATGAAAACAAATTGTGTTATCATTGACAACTACGATTCTTTTACCTACAATCTTGTTCATCTCATAAAGGAGTTGGGAGCTAATGTGACGGTAGTTCGCAACAACCAGTTTGCTCTTGAAGACTTGAATGCTTACGACCGTATCGTTTTGAGTCCTGGTCCTGGGGTCCCTTCTGAAGCTGGCCTACTATTGGATGTTATTCATCGGTATGCTGGCGTAAAACCTATCTTGGGCGTTTGCTTGGGCCATCAAGCTATTGGCGAAGTGTTCGGAGCAAAGTTGAAGAATTTGCCTGATGTCTTTCATGGTGTGACAACAGAAACAACACAAGTCATTGATACCCCTTTGTTTGACGGTCTTCCAAAACATTTTCTTGTGGGAAGATATCATAGCTGGGTCGTAGAAAGGACCAACTTTCCTGATTGCTTGGAGGTTATCGCCGAGAGCAAGGAGGGATTCATCATGGCATTACGCCATAAGACACATAATATATATGGTATACAGTTCCACCCAGAAAGTGTTTTAACACCTGATGGGAAGAAGATTATGGCGAATTGGTTACACATCTAACAAATAAAAAATCTTGTACTTTACTATGACAAAGGCGACAAGCTATACAGATGAAGTCATCGACGACGGAGCACCGTGGTATGCTGTGAAACTATTCACACTGAAACTTGAAGAGGTGAGAACCTATTTTACAAATCATAACTTGGAATGTTTCGTTCCAGAACAATATGTTGACATTGAGGGACGAGACGGTAAACCACACACTGTTCTTCGCCCTGTTGTTCGTAATCTTATCTTTGTTAAGAAACCTGGAGAAGACATTTCATTTCAGAAGATTGTACAAGAAGCCAACTATAAGATTAGCGTTGTAAAGAAAGCTAAGGATTCACAAGAGTATGCTCTTATCCCACACGACCAGATGTATGAGTTCCGTTTGATGTGTAATCCAGAGATAACGATGCGTAAGTTCCTCTCTTCAGACGAGGCACAAATGAAAGCTGGGGACGAGGTTCTTGTTAAGTTTGGACCATTAAAGGGAATGACTGGGCGATTAGTTCGCTCAAGTAAGAAGTATTATCTCTTAAAAGAAATCCCAGGTATAGGTGTAATGCTCAAAGTTTCTCGCTGGTGCTGTGTACCAATGGAGGAGAAATAAGTCCCCCTTACCTTCCCTCATAGGAAGCACCACCATGAAATCCAAACACATGTGAATAGTTATCTGTCTATCTATGAAAACAGAAAGAAAAAACTTGCCCCTTAACACCAACAATGGTGACAGGGGGCAAGAAACGAAAATTAAATTACCGATGTATCGTCATTGATATCACATCAATGCCTTCCCGCTGGAAACATAATTAAAACTAAATTAATCAATTCAGTATTATTAAAACCGAACTTTTTCTTTCTTGAATATTGGCCCTATTAGCCTTAAGCCCTATTAGTCCTATTAGCCTTATTGGCCCTATTAGTCCCATTAACCTTATTAGCCCAATATTATCCCTCACTCTTGTCCTGCTACCGGGCCTCCTCCTTCATTCTTTTTCTTGTCTTCCTTTTTCTTATCCGTGCCTGTTTCCTCCTTCTTTTTCGCTGTTTCGTAGGAGTTGTCACGCAAGGCAGCTTTCAACTCTACACCTGGTGTAAATGTTATTCGAGGTTTGATAGTCTCAGTCTTAAATGCTTTCTCGGTTAAAGCCCCTTCACTCGATAAAGTCAGACGCATCGTACCAAACTCGCCCAATTGCACACTAAAGCCATCACGTAGATAACTGGGAAGGCGGTCTATAAAGTTGAACAGTACATTCTCAATGTCACCACGTGTCAAAGACGAACGCCCTGCGATATCCTTTGCTATATCGTGCATCGTCTTCTTACCTGCATTTACTGGGTTTGCATACCATTTTCCTGGGTCGCCTTGCTTCCTCGGGTTTGTTCTCACTACTAATTTTACTTTCATAGTTTTTTGTTTATTAGAATTAAACTTATTATTATTATTAAAATGCCTCGTCCATCTTCCTTTAGATCTCTAGTACGCAGGCATTGTTTTTCATTATTAAATTACTCTATTTTTTGTGATTCCTTCCATCTCAAAAAATACTCCTTGTTTCGCAAAAAATCTTCCTTGTTTGCGATAAATTTTCTCCTTGTTCCCGATTTATTTCTTCCTTGTTCCCCGTAAATTTTCTCCAAGGAAGAAATTTTCGCGGAACAAGGAAGAATTTCATTAGCACCAAAAGTATTAGCTTTTCTCTTTTTCTTAATACTTAATACTTAATGAATGGTCTTACTTTACCTGTGACACTCTTAAATTCTGCTCTTAAATTACAACTAGTACTTCCTAGAGAAACTTGAACTTGAGGATAATATGTACCATTCCCTTTACACTCGGTATTCATCCAATAAGCATTATTAGTTGGAGGCGTCCCGCCTGCATCCGTAAAAGCCTTATTAAAGCGGGTCATGTTTATGCTCTTTAAAATATTTAGTGGTGCACCTGCAAAAAAGCTCGAAGGGTCACCTGTAGGAGCTGTATATTCTAACTCTCCCAAAACATTGCCCATGTTTAAGAATTCGACGACTGTTGGAATATACCATACTTTATCGACACCAATAACAGCACTAGAACTGCCGCCAAATCCTACCGTTTGATAATAGTCTCTAGCAAGTTCCCTTGCTGGGTTGGATGAAGATATATTACTATAGTTCATACCCCCATTATTGAATAAGTCGTCAAAACTTTGTACTGGAGAATAACTCTCTTGTGTACTTGAATAAGACCAAACAGGAGGAGTTCCTCCATCATCTGCATCTTTTAATGCTACTGCTAGGTGGGCATAAGGATCTATGACTACTCCAATAGGTGTTTTGCTAGGATTATCAGCTAAGAAACCTGCCGTTCCATCTTTAAACAAATACATATTCTTAGACATTCGGAGCTTTATCTTCACATTATATCTCTTATTTGCCTCAACCAGCTTATGCGTAGGGACAGTAATGCTTTTACCAACCAAACTTTGCCCATAAATCTCACCAAAAGTGAAAGTTAATTTAAAGTCTCCACAATCACTTGTCGGAAGATAATAACTTAAAGTCGCATTATTATAGATTCCAAGCTTACTTCCTACCCAAAAGATTCCATAACTATATGCCGTATTTCTTCCTTCTACATTTACAGATAAATCCTCTTTTCCCATAACCGGATAACTATAATTATCCATTGAAAAGTTATAAACCTCTTTCTCAGGAATTTTATTAGGTGCAGTTTCTATTGTGTATTTTAAACGCTCTGCAGGTTTCTCCGGCTTGTAATCCCCCCAGCCAACATACGAAATACCTGGCTGCATTACTGAATAGTATTCCCCCGTTATAGGACAATTCACAAAAGCAAGATTAAAAGTTACCATAGACCCAACATGCTTCATCTCAAAAGCTACATACTGCTTAGGGTCTTGATTGATAACAACGCCACGCTTTACAGCAAAGCGAGCTGTACTAGCATCTGCACGATTAACGCTATATTGTGTGCCATTAGCAGAAACCTTATCATTGAAGCAAACAAAGTCGTAAGTTCCATGAGGAAGAACGATATAGCCTTCATCACCAGTGTCAGGGGTAAAGGTTGAATTATTAAACGTACCCTTGAGCTGTCCCTTCAAAACTCCACCTTGGTAAGCCTGAATTGTATAGTGACTTGATCCATATATAGCACGTGTTGCAACTTTCGGTGCTACACTATGAGTAGTATCAGGCACTAGACTTACCTCTGCAGTCCAGCCGTCACCCAAATCCTGTACCTCTGTTTGTGGTTGGGCAGCTGCACGCGTACCAGTAGCACCCACTACTGTCTCGTAGTCTTTTTCAGCAATCGTAAATGAGACACGCTCCATGCCATTCTGTGGCGTTGCGCCGTCTGCTAAGTCTTCGCTATTACTACAGCTTGATAAGACAAAGCAAGTAACTAGACTAAATACAAGCGTAGAAAGCGATACCTTAAAAATATTTTTATTCATTGTTTTTTCTTTTAATTGTTATTACTCGCTAATTGCTAGAATTCAATTGTTCCACCATCAACTTCTCCACCATTTTCCCAGCCAGTCTCGTTAGTCTGTGGAGCATTGGGGTATACCGATGTACAAATAAAGTTTTCGAGTTCAAGTCCATGAACATTACATTCGGGACGTTCATATACCCTTTTTAATTTCTTTTTCTCCATTGTTTTATTAATTAAAATAGTTATTACTTTGTGCTTAATTTCTTCTTATTTCGTTTACGTAGGAACACAAAAAAAAGAACAAAGGAAACTCCAAAAAGTCCTTTGTTTACAGGGGTTGCACGGCGCGACTCGCGCGCGTATGCGAGAAGAAAAAAATGTGTAGTTTACGCCTGCTCTACTAGAGAGAGAGAGAGAGAGAGAGAGAGAGTATACAAATATTTGGAACTACCAAATATTTTGCAGTATTTCTTTCATCTTTTTTACTCTCAGTACTTAATGATTCAGCTACAGGCACGACAGAAACAACTCCTTTATTGTAAAAGGCGCTGTTCGTTGTGGTTTTAATATTTATTATCTGAATCATTATCGTTATTCTCTGTTTCGGCTGCAAAAGTAATAAAAGATATTAAAACGGCAAAGAAAACTTCAGAAAAATTATAGAATAAACTAAAATTATTAAATTAACAGGAGAATAGATAGACGTCGTTTAGTAGAAAGCATGTATATAGACATAAAGGCACAAAGACAAACAGAAGGCATAGAGGAAAAGAGATTTTAGGTCTCTTTTTATCACTTATGCCAGACTTAGAAGATACAAAAAAACACTCATATAGCACAGCTGATAGATTCACCAGTTTGCTATATGAGCGTTAAACGTATTGTTATAAAAGACTTACTTAGCTTTCACTTCTTCAGCAACAGCCTTTACAGCTTTTTTAGCAGAAACTTTCTTGACAGGTTTCTTTGCTGCAGTCTTTGATGTAGTAGCCTTCTTCGCTGACGATTTCTTCTCTAACTGCGCACGGAGTTTATCACCTTCAACTTCCAATTTGTCAACCTTTGCTTGAAGATTACTAATATCATTAGTTCTCATTTCAATCTCATCGCCTTGGTTGCGGATAGTGGTAAGCAAGCTATTCAACTCCTCATTATCAATATCAGCAGGATAAAGTGTATTAACACGATTCAAGAAGTCACCAAGAATATTCATATAATTGGTGAAGGCATCAAATGGACTATCATAGATACCACGATCCATTCCAACACGTGAAGGTTTGGTTGACATAAAGCGGAAGTTGTCACTTGCCTGCAAATAGTCCCAGTCTTGATTGATACGTGGGTCGTTAGCAATACGTACACGATCAGCAATACTATACAACTTGTTGAAAGCTTCACGCTGCATTGGATTACCCAACCAAGTGCTGACATCACGCTCTTCGTCCATCCAGCTCAATGTGTCTGGTACATAGAGGTTGTCAACACTCTTCAACTTCATACAAATCTCTGTTGGAGTTGAGAAAGTAATGCCACGCTGTTTAGCGCAAGCTGGCAATGCTTTAAAGAACTCAAGGATATTACTTGACAATGGCTGCTCGATACCAAGTGCTGAAAGGTTCATAAAGATACCGATTACCTGCTCCTCCTCTGGGAGTGCTGCAATCTGTGCCATATATGTATCAGCAAACAAAGGGTAACCATCCCAATCTGAATTGTTGAAACGCAATGAGATATCATCACTCAATTTTACATCACGCAACAAAAGTTTCAGGTTAGGAGCAAGCGCACAATTATATACATAATGTGGACTCTTCCATCCCAAGACGTGTTTTGCACCCTCTGTCAACATTCCCTTGAAGCCCATCTGAGAAGCTATCAAGCCAATGTCGTCACTATAGATAAGCGAGGAGTTACGCAATACCTTTGGTGTTTGCCCAAAATATTCCTTAATCTTTTTAGCCTGACGCTTTACTTCAGACTTAAAGCTTTCCTCGTTAGCCAATGATGCCAAACCATGAGAATAAGGCTCTGCAAGAAATTCTACACAGCCAGTATTGTTTAGTTCCTGCAGCTTATCAAGTACCTGTGGGGCATGCATCTCAAGTTGTTCAATACCTACACCCGAAAGTGAAAAAGCTACCTTAAATGCTTTACCATTGTCTTTAATCATCTGCAACAGCGTGTCCAAAGCTGGCATATAGCTTCTCTCGGCGATTTCTGATACCGAACGCTCGTTCTCGAAATCGTCATAATAATAATGGTCGGTACCAATATCAAAGAAGCGGTAGCGTTTCAGGTGAACTACCTGATGTATCTCGAAATATAAACAGATTGTTTTCATTATCTTTTTGTTTTAGTTTTAAAAAGGTTATTAGTACTCTCATGGCTTTTACTGCCAACCCAAGGTTCGAAGGTAAAGTTCACGAATCCACGCACCAACCTTCTCCCATGTTATCTGGTCAACCTCTCGTTTACCCTCTTGAGAGAGGTAATCGAAGAAGCTCTCATTGTGACAAATAGAGTAGATTGCATCGGCAAGCGCATGAATGTCCCAATAGTCTACCTTAATACAGTTGTTGAGAATTTCCGCACAACCGCTTTGTTTTGAGATGATACTTGGTGTACCGCACTGCATTGCTTCCAAAGGAGAGATTCCGAAAGGCTCACTTACTGATGGCATCACATAGACATCAGATGCCTTCAAGCACTCATAAACCTGACTTCCTCTCATAAAACCGGGGAAGTGGAAACGATCGGCAATACCTCGTTCAGCGGCAAGATAAATCATCTGATCCATCATATCGCCTGAACCTGCCATACAGAAACGAACATTACGTGTACGATGAAGTACCATATTGGCAGCCTCAACAAAGTATTCTGGTCCTTTCTGCATCGTCAAACGACCAAGGAATGTTACAACCTTCTCCTTACCCTTATGGTCTGGACGTGGCATATCTGCAATATCCTTTGCTAATGGATAAACGGCATTATGAACCGTAAACACTTTACGTGGATCCTGATGATACTGATTTATTACCGTCTGGCGTGTAAGTTCTGACACACACATAATGCAATCAGCATTGTCCATACCATCCTTTTCTATACCATATACGGTTGGATTAACATTACCACGTGAGCGGTCGAAATCGGTTGCATGCACATGAATACACAATGGTTTACCAGACACACGCTTAGCATGAATACCAGCAGGATATGTCAACCAGTCGTGTGCATGGATAATATCGAAATCGTATGTACGTGCAACTACACCAGCAATAATCGAATAATTATTAATCTCTTCATGTAGATTAGCAGGATAACCTCCCGCAAAATCCATTGCACCAAGGTCGTTGACGTTCATATAATTGAAATCGGCATAGATGTGCTCACGCAACTTGAAGTAAAGTTCTGGCGACATAATATTACCAAGACGTTCCTTCACATAATCATAGCCAAGTTCACGATAAGCGATTGGCACATGATTCATTGCCACAATCTCAGCGTATGTATGGTCTTCATCACCAAAAGGATGTGGCAAGCAGAGGATAGTCTCAACATCGCCCTGCGCATGCAGACCTTCTGAAATACCAAAGTTAGCAGTTGCTAAACCGCCATATACATGAGGAGGATACTCCCATCCAAACATTAAAACTTTCATATTAGTCCCTCCTCTTAAAACTTAAACTTCTCAAGTAATTCTAACGTACGAAGCACTTCGGCTACGTTCATGGCAAAGGAGATTGCTCCACGCCCATTAAACGGTGGATTGCCATCGAAGAGCTCAGGTAGTGTACTGAGACAATGGTTAATCATCTCGTCTTCATAACCTACCAACTGGCGTTCTACAAAGCTCAGACGTGTCTGCTTGTAAAGCTTCAAGCAGGCTTCAAGATAAAAGCCACCCAACCACGGCCAAGCTGTCCCTTGGTGATAGGCAAGGTCACGCTGACTCTGTGGACCCGTGTACATCGGATTGTATCCACCACTCTTTGGAGAAAGCGAACGCAATCCCTTTGGCGTAAGCAACTCTCGTGTACATACATCTAACACTCCCCTTTTCTGCTTCTGGTCAAGTGGAGAATAGTCAAGTGCCACAGCGAACACCATATTAGGGCGTACACTCCAGTCTATCATCTTACCATCAACATAATCATAAAGGTAGCCATATTCATTGAGGAATGTCTCAACGAATGAAGCCTTACATTTCTCAGCAAGTGCCTCTAACTCTATTGCACGCTCTTCATTGCCACATTCCCTCTCCATAGAGGCCGTAAAACGCAGCGTGTTATACCAAAGAGCATTAAACTCAACGATATATCCAGAGCGAGGAACAACCGGCTGACCATTGTTCATGGAGTTCATCCATGTTATCGCTTCTCCTTTCGCATCTGCATAAAGCAATCCATTCTCGTCTAAAGTGAGGTTAGGGTGCTTACTTGCAAGAAGATAATCAACAATATCACGTATCAAATCCATGTATAGTTCTCTACAACGCACCTTGCCAGCTTCCTTAGCATACTGTTGTATTGCCCATACACACCAGAGCGGAACATCAGGTTTATCCATCTCGTATATCTCCACGCTGACTGGTTTATCCTCCATAAACTCACGTAAACCCTTTGCTGCCGTCTGCATCACGAGTTCGAAGTAATCTTGTTCTTCGATACTCAAGGTCAGTCCTGGCAAAGCAATGAACTGGTCGCGAGCACGACACTTAAACCATGGATAACCAGCAAGGATATAACGTTCATCTTTCTTCGAACGGTTATGGAACTGATGGGCAGCATTGACAAGGCAATGGAAGAAATTATCACGTGGACTACGAGACTCCACCTCCTTATCAAACAGACTCTTCAACGTTGATGGGTGACACTCTGCTGTAGATGCTGCAAAGACAATACTCTCGCCTTTGCTGATATTCATCTCAAAGTAGCCAGGAACATAAAGGTCCTCATTAGAAGCGTAACCACGCTCCTGCTCCTTCGGATATTCCAATCCACGATACCAGTAAGGTTCAAAGTGAAACTCATTCTTCTTAGAGAACTGCATATAAAGCGATGGATAACCAGCATACATACAAGTGCTGATTCCATTGTCGACAACCTCATACGAGCGGTTGGCAGCACCATTCTCATGGGTAAACTGGCGCACACTGCGGAACGCAAGGAATGGACGGAACTGCAAGGTAGTCTTTGAATGTGCCTCTAACAAGGTGTAACGAATTAAGATACGGTCTTCATAGTGCTGAAAGACAACCTCTTTCTTTAATAAGACACCACCTACTCTATAAAGCGTAGTAGGCACAGTATCACAGTCGAACTCACGGATATACTTATGCCCTTGCGGACTAAAGTTATTGCCCTGATACTTATGCAAACCCAAATTGAAAGCGGCACCATGCTGAATGACGGTAGGGTCGAGAGAACTAAGAAGTACATGGTTTTCATCGTCCAATTCAGGAACTGGTACTACAAGCAGGCCATGGTACTTGCGTGTGTTACAATCAACAATCGTCGAACAAGAGTAGGCACCAGAGCGATTTGTTCGCAATAACTCTCTGGGAAGCGAATCTTGAAGATTGGTCATCAGAGCTTTTTCAAATTTTAAGTAGCTCATGTCTTTTAAGGTTTATTGTTTGGTTTTTAATTGTCCTTTGGTAGAAGTCTTTACAGACTTTGCCGTTCGGCACTCCAAAGATACAAATATTTTTCATAATGACACCATAAAGTAAGATAATATTTTCAATTATTAATGTTCGATAAAATCTTCCTCTTGTTTGCTGCCCATTATTCTCTCTGGAAATATTAGTTGTTTCCTATGTTTTGGAGTGATTAAACTTTACGGTATTTGAAGAATAAAACTACGCAAATAACAAGTTTTTTTTATTTTCATTTTGCTGTCATTTTAACATTTCCATAGAACTCATTGACAACTAACCTGTTAGCCTCTTACTAAGTATGACAGGAATGACAGCAAAATTATTTTTGCTATCAACCAGTTCTTCTGGGCTTGAATGGATTTAGACTAATTAGACCATCTCCTATCGCATTGACAAATACCATCACGCTCCAACAAGTAAACCTTATTCGCTTGGGGTATTGTATAAGATTTTAAATAACAAAAGACTGCATGAGTCACAATAGTAGATTGTAGAATAATCACTACTTAACTGCATCAACGCCACACCCCTGTGTCATATTGGCAAACCATCCACACCTGTTGTACAGAAGCCTCCCACTCACTCATTCCTCTTTTCAAGTGATGTGATAAACATGGTTCTTCAGATTTTTGGAATGATAATGATTCGCCTAAACTTAGGTCTCTAACAAAATGTCACACAGAGAAATGGAGAATACGGAGGGGTATCAAAACACATCATCGGTAGTCACGGAGGCACCGTCGGTGCGTGGAGCGACGGAGATAGGTTGCCTGTTTTTTCAGAGATTCTATACCCAGAGCATTTATTTCAAAAGTTATCAGAAATCTATACACTACACCTCCGTTGCTCTTTGTGCCATCGGCACCTCCGTGTTATTGCATTTACCTCTGTCCTCTCCGTAACTCTGTGTGCCTTATGATATAAGAGTTTTAGTTTATCACTCCATATTTCAGCAGAACAATAAACATTCCAATCCACACATCAGAAGAGCCATTAGAACAGTGAAATATATTTACAACACAATCAATCAAGCTCCCTCTACAAAGCAGTCGAACATTTCTTAAAACAAAGTTTATAACCTGCAACAAACCAGCACATTACAAGCTGAATTATAGAGTATGCCTTTCTTGCATCAAGAAAAGGCTCTTCTACGTGCAAGAAGGGCGTGTTCTTGAACGTAGAAGGGTGTTTTCTGTTCTCTTGCTCGGCCCCTTTCCAAATAGAGAGGAGCACAATTACTGAAATATTCTTACAATTTCTTCCAATATGCTCAGTATTCTTTCTCCCTCTATCAGTATTCTTATAGAGCCTTCTCAGCGATTATCTCTCACGGAATATCGCAGGTAATTCGTCACAGACAGAGCCGCCCTACGGGAGAAACAATCTGTAGTACGAAAGCCCTCAACAACCCAGTAGCCCCTCAAAAGACTAATCTGGAATGAGGAAATTGATAACTTCTTTTTCTACGCCAATCGTGAATGTGCCGACAGGAGTACCATTTAAGAGTCGTCCGTCAACACTTACTGGTGTGTGTTCCGATAACTGTACGCTCAACTCCTGCGTACGATAAGGTAAGACATTACGATGATTTAGTATCTTATCCCTCAACAAAAGATACATACCCTCTATTGCTTGCCACATCTTTGGTTGCGATACAATGGAGACATCGAGCAACCCATTATAAGGAACAGCATTCGGTGTCTGTCCATATCCTTGAGCGTTTCCTATACAGACCGTCATCAGTCGTTGCTTGATAGTATCTGTATTAATCTTTAACGACATCAAATAGTCAATCCGTTGGAAGAGAAGTAGGATACAAGAAAGGATGAAGGAGATTGTACGCGACACAAAGAGATGGCGCATACGACGACGCATACTCATGATATTAGCCACCATACCTATGTTCACACAGTTGAGGAAATATCGACGACAACGCTCATTCTTCTTATTCTCATAGCGAATACAGCCAATATCCACTCGTCTTACACGCTTCTGCTTGAGCCACTTAATCGTCTGCTCCACGTGTGACTCGTCAAAACCCCAGAAGTGGGCAAAGTCATTCAACACGCCATTCGGGATAACACCCAACGTGATCTTATCCCGCTCTTCTGGCTCTAACAGCATGAGATAGTTGACCGCATCATTCAATGCTGAGTCTCCACCATAGATGATAATAGTTTTGTAGCCATTACTAACCAGCATACGCACCAACCGATCTACGCTTCGTGGGTTCTCACTCTGCACCATATCAAACTCTATACCATGCGATAGTAGACAGCGTTCTGTATGTTCCCAGCGTTTTTCTGGGCTACTAAGCAATCCGTTTTTAGGGCAATAAATAATCCCCCATCTTCCTTCCTCTACCATAACTTTATAATTTCTTCTACTTTATCTTCCATCTTTTGCGCAGCATTGACCCAATGGATTGTAAATCCACGACGCTCCATACCACGAAACCACGTCATCTGTCGTTTAGCAAACTGATGTATGGCTATCTCTAACTGTCGGAACATTTCGTCGTAAGACAGCCTCCCTATGAGATATTCTGTCACATACTTATATTCCAAACCATAATAGATAAGGTCATCAGCAGGTATGCCCTGCTTTAGTAATCCTTCTATCTCTTCAACCATTCCCTCTTTAAGACGAGCTTTCAGACGGGTGGTTATCTTCTTTCTTCGTGCCTCACGGTCGATGTCTACACCTATTATTAATGAGTCTATTGGCGGACATTGTCGTTCCTCCGTTGGCTTAGTTAGATTATAGGTCTCTATCTCAATCGCACGAATAGCCCGCTGACAAGAGTCTACATCCGTCTTGTTGTGCATGACAGAATGATTTTTTTCCTTCAACTCAACTAACATCGTGGTCAGTTCCTCAAGTGTCTTGTCTTCTAACGCTTTACGGAGTTCAGGGTTCTGCGGCACCGGTGACAGGCTATACCCCTTCAGTACTGCTTCAATATAAAGGCCAGTACCACCGCAGAGAATGGGCAGCACTCCCTTACTCCGTATATCCTCATAACTATCAAGGAAATCCTGCTGATAGCGAAAGAGATTATACTTCGTTCCTGGTTCACATATATCTATAAGGTGATAAGGTATTGCCTGTCCTGCAACCGTGTAATCAGCCAAGTCTTTACCCGTGCCGATATCCATGCCACGATAGACCTGACGACTGTCAGCACTGATAATTTCAGCATTGAGCCGAGCTGCTAAATGTGCAGCAAGGTCGGTCTTTCCCGATGCTGTAGGTCCAAGAATGGTTATCATACGCTTGTCGGAAGCAGTGCCAACAACAGTACTCTCACCTGTAAACTCGTTCTTCATGTCACAAAGATAACAAAAAAATCCCTGCCAGCAAGCTGACAGGGACTATTATTTTATCCGTCAACCACTCTCTACGCAAGAGAGGATTGCAGATGACCTTTCGGTTGGTATTACTTCAACTCAGCGAAGTACTTGATTGTACGAACCATCTGAGAAGTGTAAGAGTTCTCATTGTCGTACCAAGAAACAACCTGAACCTGATAGCAGTCATCGCTGATCTTGCTTACCATAGTCTGAGTTGCATCGAACAAAGAACCGAAACGCATACCGATGATATCAGAAGAAACGATCTGATCCTCAGTATAACCAAAGCTCTCGTTTGAAGCAGCCTTCATAGCAGCGTTGATACCCTCAACAGTAACATCCTTGCCCTTAACAACAGCAACGAGGATAGTTGTAGAACCTGTTGGAGTTGGAACGCGCTGTGCAGAACCGATCAACTTACCGTTCAACTCAGGTATTACAAGACCGATAGCCTTAGCAGCACCAGTTGAGTTAGGAACGATGTTGCAAGCACCTGCACGTGAACGACGGAGGTCACCCTTGCGCTGTGGACCGTCAAGAATCATCTGGTCGCCAGTGTAAGCGTGGATTGTTGACATGATACCAGACTGGATTGGAGCGTATGCGTTCAATGCAGCAGCCATAGGAGCCAAGCAGTTTGTTGTACAAGAAGCTGCAGAAATAACTGTATCCTCAGCCTTCAAAGTCTTGTGGTTTGTGTTGAAAACAACTGTTGGGAGGTCGTTACCTGCAGGAGCAGAGATAACTACCTTCTTAGCACCAGCCTGGAGGTGAGCAGAAGCCTTCTCCTTAGATGTATAGAAACCTGTACACTCGAGAACTACGTCTACGTTGTTAGCAGCCCATGGGCAGTTAGCAGCGTCCTTCTCAGCAGAGATCTTGATCTCTTTACCATCTACGATGATAGAATCCTCAGTAGCCTCTACAGTGTGCTTACCCTCACCGAACTTACCAGCAAAGCCACCCTGAGCAGTATCATACTTCAACAGATGAGCAAGCATCTTAGGACTTGTCAAGTCGTTAATTGCAACAACCTCATAACCTTCAGCCTCGAACATCTGACGGAATGCGAGACGACCAATACGGCCAAAGCCGTTAATAGCTACATTTACCATTTTACTTTAATTTATTTATAAAAGTGTATAAAAACTAAATTCTTTTACCTTTCGATTGAAACATTTTATCTGTTACGATTGCAAAGATACAATTTTTTTTTTATTTTTGCAGTCGCTTAGCGTATTAAATATTATAAAAAATAACTCGTTTCGCACACATAGGCAATTCTATGCAATACATTAAACCAAGATTGCAAAGTCTATATAACAAAAGAAAGGGTATTAGTATTAGCACGCAAGACAAACAATTAAATTAACAACAACATTTATTATGAGCAAACTTATTCAAGAATTCAAGGAATTCGCAGTAAAGGGTAACGCAGTTGATATGGCTGTCGGTGTAATTATCGGTGGTGCATTCGGCAAGATTGTTTCATCTATTGTAGACGACATCATCATGCCTCCTATCGGATGGCTTATCGGTGGCGTTAATTTCTCAGACTTAAAATGGACGCTGCCTGCAGTAGAGATCCCTGGTGTGACTGCTCCTGCACCAGCTACCATCAACTATGGTAATTTCTTACAGACATTACTTAATTTCTTCATCATTGCTTTCTGTGTGTTCTTAATGGTTAAGGCTATCAACAAGCTTTCTAAGAAGAAAGAGGAGGAACCAGCTGCTCCTGCACCAGACCCAGAGCCAACTAACGAGGAGAAACTGCTCTCTGAGATTCGTGACTTGCTGAAGAACAAGTAAGCAACTATCTGATAAACAGATATAATCAGTCCGAAGATTCAATACGAGTCTTCGGACTTTTTTTTTTGGCCCTAACGCTTATCTCTACTCCTTGATATCGTCGAAAGACTTCATTCCTACCTCGTTTTCTTCCTTATATTGGCCTTCTATAATAGCCTAAACAGCTTGCAAAAGAGTATAACTTTCACTCGCCATTCAACTAACCAAACGTTCTCTCCGAATTATTTTCATGATAAGAAATGTTTCTTTTCACGACAAACAATATTTTTCTTCATGAAAAGAAATTCGCTGTCAAGGGTATGCTATATCATTTTCCAGTAATCTCAACATCAGTTTACAGACTGATTACCAACGTAATAAACGATAAAATCCACCTTTCTAAACATCATTCTCTTTGCTCGTTCATACCCTTATATAATGTAGTATAAAAAGAAATAGGGACGCAACTGCGCCCCTATCCTTTTATTTTAATTATTTTCTATCTTACTCCCACTCGATTGTTGAAGGTGGTTTTGAGGAGATATCGTAACATACGCGGTTAACTCCTTTCACCTTGCGAATGATTTCATTAGACACATCTGCCATGAAATCGTAAGGGAGGTGGGCCCAGTCTGCTGTCATTGCGTCCATTGACGTAACAGCACGGAGCGCAACAGGATGCTCGTAAGTACGCTCATCACCCATCACTCCCACGGAACGAATGGTAGAGAGCAACACTGTACCAGCCTGCCAAACATGGTCGTAAAGACTTGTACCATCTGGCATAGTATAGTTGTGCATCTTCTCGATATAGATGTCATCAGCATCTTGAAGGATACGCACCTTATCCCGTGTGATGTCACCTAAGATACGAACAGCAAGACCAGGACCTGGGAATGGATGACGCTTGATAAGACGTTCTGGCATTCCAAGCTCATAACCTACACGGCGAACCTCGTCCTTAAAGAGCCAGCGGAGCGGCTCACAAAGCTGAAGATGCATCTCCTCTGGAAGTCCACCTACATTATGATGACTCTTGATTACCATACCTGTAATGCTAAGACTCTCAATACGGTCTGGGTAGATAGTACCCTGTGCGAGCCACTTAGCATCAGTAATCTTCTTTGCCTCAGCATTAAATACCTCAACGAAGTCACGACCAATAATCTTACGCTTCTGCTCTGGGTCGGTAACACCAGCTAAATCCTTAAAGAACTGTTCTGATGCATCAACGCCGATAACGTTCAGTCCGAGTCCCTTATAGGCTTCCATCACCTTTGTAAACTCGTTCTTACGGAGCATACCGTGGTCTACGAAGATACAAGTAAGGTTCTTGCCGATAGCCTTATTGAGCAATACTGCACAAACAGAAGAGTCAACACCACCAGAAAGACCAAGGATAACACGGTCATTACCCACCTGCTCTCGAATCTCCTGAACAGCACTCTCTACGAATGAAGCTGCACTCCACTCCTGCTTGCTACCACAGATATTCACAACGAAGTTCTTCAACAGCTGCTTACCCTGCAATGAGTGGTAAACCTCTGGATGGAACTGTACTGCCCATACTGGCTGTGTCTTTGATGCAAAGGCAGCATACTTAACGTCGCCTGTAGAAGCTATAATGTCGTAATCCTCTGGGATTGCAGTAATCGTATCACCGTGACTCATCCATACTTGCGAGCCTTTCTCAAAGCCTGCAAAAAGGCGGTTGTTAAGGTCGATATGCTCTAAGTTGGCACGACCATACTCACGTGTACCAGTCTGTTCAACCTTACCTCCATTTGAATGAGAGATGTACTGTGCCCCATAACAGATGCCAAGGACAGGTATCTTACCGATAAATTGACTGAGATCTACCTTAAACGCCTCTGGATCATGTACGGAGTAAGGTGAACCAGAAAGGATAACACCAATCACAGAGGGGTCGTCCTTCGGGAACTTGTTGTAAGGAAGGATCTCGCAGAAGGTATCCAACTCACGTACACGACGACCTATAAGCTGGGTCGTTTGTGAGCCGAAATCCAAAATGATAATCTTCTGTTGCATGTAAATGAATGTATTAAAAAAATATCAGTTCTCCGTCTTGGAGCTTCGATACTCTGAATTTACTATAAAGTCTTCAGCAGCTTGTAAACTGTTGAGTTTGCCTACATCAAGCAGATGGAGGTCGGTCTTCAACTCTCCACGGATATCCAGTCTGTCACAGTTGTTAAGGTAGAACTCCATAATTGGGAACTTATCCTCATCAACAGCCTCAACAGCTTGTACCGCAGAAGGTGCTAACACGTGAATACCAGAGAAGGCACAGAGGTAGCAACTATGCTGAAAATAAGAACTTTCAGCCTCTGTCGGTGATACAAAATGTAGCTGACGTATCTCGTCATGAGGTGATTTTACCTCGCCTGTAGCCACATTCGTCCATCCTACTAAGCGCATATTGCTATCGAATATCAAGTAACGTTGCGTCACACGACGGCTTACCAGTAGTAAGGCATCGGCCTTTATCTCCAAAGCATGGCGATAGAAAGCCGCTAAATCCACATTACTTAATATATCAACATTGTGTATCAACACTGGTAATTGCCGATTAAAAAGCGAAGCAGCTCGCTTGATACCACCACCGGTGTCAAGGAGCTGCTCTGTTTCATCAGACACATAGATATCCACACCATAGTGGTGTGCATCCAAATAGTCTGTTATCAGGTTTGCAAAATGATGTACATTGACAACCATACGACTGCATCCAGCACCTATTAATCTCCTGATTACATGCTCAAGCAGTGGCGCACCTCCCACCCTTACCAACGCTTTTGGCATTGTGTCAGTAAGCGGTTTCAAACGGGTACCGAGTCCGGCTGCAAAAATCATTGCCTGCATTTGCTTTTCTTTTTATGCCTACAAAATTAATGCTTTTATTTCAGTTAACAAAGGAATGACGGACTTAAATCAAAAAGAAAGAGCTTTACGCTCATAACTATCACTTTATATAAGGTTGTATGCTACAAATGAAAAAAAGACCACAACAGTCTTATTCTTCCAGTTTCCATTGACATTTCTTCATATCTACACAGCCGTTTGGACGGAAAGTAATCCCTTCTGCCTCTAAAAGCCCACGCTGTTCTTCCCAGCAAGGAGCCGTACGTCCACTACTATTTACGACTCGATGACATGGCAAATGTTCGGTTTCAGATACGCCATGAAGCATCCTCCCCACCAAACGAGTATGTCGGGGACAGCCAACAAGCCACGCTATCTGCCCATAACTCAGTACGCAACCGCTCGGAATAGACGCCACAACCTCATAGACTTCTTTGCGAAACGCCTCTATATCTATAGCCATTCTCACTCCAAATTGTCCTAATGAAAAAGGAGCGAAAGGAATTAGTAGGGGTTAAGCCGATACCTTTCATATCCTTGCATTGCTGCCCTCCGAAAAGAAACAGTAATGGCTTAACCCCACTAAAACCTTCAACTCCTAAAAGATTGTCCCACAAGGAACTATTAAAACTTACTTATCAGCTATTGATTAGAGCTCAGCCTCCACAGCCTTCTGAACCTCCTTGAGGTCTACTGTAGGCTCGAAGCGTGCAACAACCTCGCCATTGCGGTTAATGAGGAACTTGGTGAAGTTCCACTGAATGTCGTTCTGCTTACGAGGCTCTGTGTTTACCTTGTTATAAAGGTCTTCCATTATAGCAGCCAATTTCTCCTCGTATGCGCCACCAGCATAGCCCTTCTCGCTCTTCAACCATGTGTAAAGAGGGAGCTCGTTAGCACCGTTCACATCACTCTTCTTGAACTGTGGGAAGTCAGTTCCAAACTTTGCTGTACAGAACTCGTGAATCTCCTCGTCTGTACCTGGAGCCTGATGGCCGAACTGGTCACATGGAATATCAAGAATCTCAAGACCCTTCTCTTTCAGACTGCGGTACATTGCCTCCAACTCCTCATACTGTGGAGTGAAGCCACAACCCGTAGCTGTGTTTACTATAAGGAGTACCTTACCCTTATATGTCTCAAGACTTACCTCATTACCCTTCTTGTCCTTCAAATTAAAATCATAAACTGTTGCCATAATTCTTTACTCTTTATTAAATTCTACAATTATATTTTTATACCGTATAAACTGTCGGCATCACATCCACTTGCAATGCTTTTACAGATTAATCGTCTTTACAATCTTTCTTATCTAAATCTTGCTAAACCATTATTCTTATTTGCAAAGATATAAAAAGAAACTTATATCGCAAGCGACTGCACGTTATTTTTAACATCATTTTGCACCTTCTACCCACTTACTAACCCTTATCAATCTTCTTCTACGGGTAGTATTATCCCGCTTCTCCCCTATCGGCCTTATTTACCCCATGAGTCTTATTAGCCCTATAAAGGCAACCTCACCTCCAGTCACTCTGCGCATGATGCAAAGAATAGAATGTGAGTTTATCTCTATAAGACTGCTGATAAAAGGGGATGAAATACTAAATATATAGGTAGAAAATGTAAAGATATTTCACTAACTATTCTCTCTTTCATCCGAGAAGAGGCCGAACTTAAGTCAAGAAGAGGCCTAACAACGATAAAGAATATGCCCCTCTTGCACATAGAAGACGCCCTTCTTGGGGCAAGAAGGGCGTCTTCTCTAACGCGATTTATAACATATTGATTTATTGCATATTACGAACTTATTTTTAAGGGATATCATACAACCACATAGAGCATACTTAGCCCGTCACGGTGTAATACTTTCTTACTCTTTTACAAACTCTTCTGTCCCCTATAACGAAAGGTTTTGAATGACACTCGTGAGGCAGAAAGAACCTTTTAAAGTTACTTACTAAAGTTTCCCACCCTAACAAATAGATAGAAAATAACAGTTTGTCGAATTTGCGACTCTCCGTACTGTCCTTTTCTCTATGTGACATTTCATCAGAGACTTAAGCTTAGGCGAGTCATTATTAGTCCAAATTTCTAAAGAACTCCAAAAATGGTATGGACTATACTAAACAACTATCAACACAGAACTACGAATTACACAAATTGCACGAAGACGGAGGGTACAGAAGGAAAAACACTTTTAATGTTCTCTGACATAATGACATAGAGTGACTGAAAGCTCTTACATAGACAGAATGACACAAACACAAAGGGTGGATAAGGGGCAGAATGAAGATGGCTTTGAATGTGTATAAGATATTAAACCTTTGTTATTTAGTGTTGTATCAATTGCTTTTATGAAATTATATGATTAC
>NZ_FZNZ01000037.1 GCF_900187995.1 Prevotella jejuni | reverse complement strand
GATAGAGCGTAGTACAAACATGCTGTTTATGAGAAAACTTAAGAATGGGAAAAATGCCAAAGAACTGGCACGAACTGTAATACACTTACTATCTCCTTTCAAAGACCATATCAAGTCTATTACAACTGACAATGGTACAGAATTCGCTTGTCATGAAGTGATAGCCAAAAGCCTTGGTGTTACCATATATTTTGCTGACCCATACGCTTCATGGCAGAAAGGGGCTATAGAAAATGCTAACGGACTAATTAGGCAATACGTGCCAAAAAAAGAAACCTTTGAGCATATCAGCCAGCAACAAATCACGAAGTATTCAAAGAAAATTAACATGAGACCAAGAAAGAAATTAGATTTTAAAACACCACAGGACTGCTTTTACGAACTAATTAAGTAAATTTGCACTTGCTTGTTGAATTCACGAGGGGAATATCTAATAAGAGAATATTAAAAAACACTTAGGAATATAATATAATTAAAAAAAATATCATACCTTTGTCGGTAAATAATGATATAGAGTGTATTCCTTATTTTATTTAAGTAAAATTAAAAGCCAATAAAACATGAAGTATGCTTTAATAACTGGTGCTTCGCGAGGGATAGGACGAGCTGTAGCTTTGTCTTTAGCTGAACAATATTCTATAATAATCAATTACCATTCTAATTCAGAATGTGCTCAAGATGTGAAACAACTGATAGAGGAGAAGGGTGGTCATGCTGAACTACTGCCCTTTGACGTTGCTGATCCGAAGGCTATTGAAGCTGCTATTGATAGTTGGGAGGCTGCTCATCCAGATGAGTTCATCTCAGTATTGGTGAATAATGCGGGTATTCGAAGAGATAATGTCATGTTTATGATGTCGGAAGACGACTGGCATAGCGTTTTGGATACGAATATGAATGGTTTCTTCTATATCACACGTCGACTATTGAAACACATGATGCCACGTCGACATGGAGGACGAATTATCAATATGGCCTCACTGTCAGGACTGAAAGGTATGCCAGGACAGGTCAATTATAGTGCAGCAAAGGCTGCTCTAATAGGTGCTACGAAGGCGTTGGCACAGGAAGTTGCACCACGAAATATCACAGTGAATGCTGTAGCGCCTGGTTTCATACAGACTGATATGACGAAGGAGTTACCAGAGGATGAACTGAAGAGGCTCATCCCTGTGGGACGCTTCGGTAAGGCAGAGGAGGTAGCTGCGGTCGTGACGTTCCTTGCTTCGGATGCTGCTGCATACGTTACAGGTGAGGTAATTAATGTGAATGGAGGGTTGTACACTTAAAGAGAAGTTGTGAGATGTTAAGGAATTACAAGTGTAAAGTGAAATGTATTATTGCTGATATTAGGGGATTTCTGCTGTTGGCTTTTAATCCCTCATACTCCTTAACTTTTATAACTCCTAATAAATAACTTATGGAAAGAAGAGTAGTAATAACAGGAATGGGAATATGGTCATGCCTTGGTACTGACCTTGAAACGGTAAAGAATTCATTATATGAAGGAAAGTCGGGCATAGGCATTCAGGAAGAACGCCTTACCTATGGCTATCGTTCAGCATTGACGGGTATCGTTGCAGAACCTGTCATCACAAAGAAGATGCTTGACCGTCATATACGAGCAGGTATGTCAGAAGAGGCACGATATGCCTACATGTCAAGTTTGCAAGCCTTTGCTCAGGCAGGTATCACGGATGACTATCTGCTGGAGAATGAAGTAGGTTGTATCTTTGGTAACGACTCTTCAGCCCAGCCTGTCATTGAAGCCTCAAAGATAATGGATGAGAAACATGATTCAGCAATGTTAGGTTATGGACTCATCTTCCAGTCGATGAACTCAACGGTGAATATGAACCTCAGTACTATCTTCCATTTGCGCGGTGTGAATTTCACGGTCAGTTCAGCTTGCGCCAGTGGTAGTCATTCTATAGGTTTAGGTTTTATGATGATTAAGCAGGGGCTTCAAGATATGGTCCTTTGCGGTGGTGCACAAGAGACAAACTACTATTCAATGGCATCGTTTGATGCACTTGGCGCCTTCTCCATTCGTATGGATGAGCCGACAAAAGCCAGTCGCCCGTTTGATAGAGACCGTGATGGACTCATACCGAGTGGTGGAGCAGCATCATTGGTATTAGAGGATTATGAACATGCGAAGGCACGTGGAGCGAATATCCTTGCCGAAGTTGTTGGGTATGGCTTCTCAAGCAATGGCGGTGGTATCAGTCAACCATCCGATGAAGGAAGTGTTGTTGCCATGACTCGTGCGTTGAAGGCTGCAGATATGGAGGCTGATGATATAGACTATATCAATGCCCATGCTACGAGTACACACCAAGGAGATATGTATGAAGCAATTGCTTTGAACCGTATGTTTGGAGGTAAACATGCCCTCATATCATCTACCAAGAGTATGACAGGACATGAGTGTTGGATGGCTGGAGCATCAGAGGCAGTGTATAGTATCTTGATGATGCAGCATAATTTCGTAGCACCTAACATCAACTTTGAGAATCCTGATGAACATTCAGAGAAGATGAACCTTGCTACAACAACTATTGACACAGAAGTAAATACAGTTCTAAGTAATTCATTTGGCTTTGGGGGTACTAATTCCGCTCTGGTCATTAAGAAATTCAAGGACTAATGGGTATTGATTAATTAAAACTTAATTTATATTATTATGAGAATGTGTGTAAAGACCTTGTTGGTCCTTATCGTTGTATTTCTTTACAGTCCAATTGTAAATGCACAGAGTGATGAAACCTATGGTTGGGAGCAAGCTCCACGTTATAGGGGATTCATCTCAGAAGGTAATGTGTTTGGGACAGGTGATGTGAAAGATAATCGTACTTTCTTTTCTACTTCCCATGGTGTACAGATTAATCCGGAATTATTTATCGGTGGAGGTGTAGCCGTAAACT
Organism: Prevotella jejuni; assembly: GCF_900187995.1. Lineage (GTDB taxonomy): Bacteria > Bacteroidota > Bacteroidia > Bacteroidales > Bacteroidaceae > Prevotella > Prevotella jejuni. The sequence continues at coordinate 26,412 of NZ_FZNZ01000037.1, read as the reverse complement.
ACTGGTGGGACAGTGAATACTGGAGTGTTCCTCTGTTTGTAGACACACGTCTGGAGTTTCATAAAGAATTGCGTAAGAATTTCTCCCCATATATAAGTGCAAAAGTCGGTTATAGTGTTGGAGACTGTGAAGGCTTATACTTTGCGCCACAAGTAGGATGTCATTTCTATTTCGGTCATAGTAAGTTTGGAATCAGTACTGCAATTGGTTATACACTTCAGAACAGTAAGATAGATACGGGTCTCGGGACTATAAGCAGTGATGCGAATGGTATAGAATTAACAGTAGGCTTAGATATCTAAAGAGATTATTATTTGATTATTAATTTATATTTTATCGATTATGAAACGAATTGTATTGTTATTATCTTTTATCGTGTGCTGCGTGATGAGTGTGTTTGCTAAGGCAGATGTAACATTAAAGAGCGGTTCACTTTCTCCATTAAAGACCTCAAAAGCAAAAGTTTATGTTGTTTGGGATTATAGTCATGCAACATTAGAAGGTAAGGATGTGAATGCTTTCTTGAAAGAGAAAGGTAAAGAGTGGGAGCGTGATTATAAGTCAGAGCTTGAACATGCAGAAGCAAATTTCGTGGAGCGCTTCAATGATAAGACGAAGAGTGTGACGATCACGGATAAGAAGAGTGAAGCAGACTACACCATAGTTATTGAGGTGAAAGACTTCCATTATGGTAGTACTGGTGCCTCTGTCCTCATAGGCTTTGGTGCTGGTGATGCTCACATGAGTGGTCTGATGAATTTCTATGAGAAGAACACGAAGCAACCATTTGCTGTTATTGATGTTGATGGAGTTGCTGGTGCAGGCTTCGGCAATGAGAAACGTCGTATTGAAACCTATCGCGAATTGGCTGAGCAAGTTGTTAAGCTAATAAAGAAGGTAAAGTAAATATAACTCTTTGTGTGATATAAGATATGAAAAAGATTATCATATTGATGTTTCTGTCAATTCTGAACTTATCTTGTATTGCAAAGGTGAAGTTAGAGAGTGGCAGTCTTTGTTGCCTGAAAGGTGAGAAGACTGTTGCTGTCAGCTTAGACTTGACAAGGATAAAATACAATAAAGCTCTCCCTTTTAAGGATTTCTTATCGCTTGGAAGAAGAGTAACTGATTGGAAAGAACGCTCTCTTGACTACTTTGTGAAAGAGTTCAATGATGAATGTTATAAGCGTAATCTTAGTGTAACGACTCATTCCAGAGGCACTAAATATATCCTTGTTCTGACCCCATTGGTTGTTTATAAAGACGGAAGTATTAGTGGTAATGCTTATTTACGTGAGGTAGGTTCCACCAAGCTCGAGGCAACGATGGTGTTTAAGTCTGACGATGGCGATAATGATGATCCGATAACATTTAAGGATCCGATGGATGAATTAGGTGAATCTTTCGCTAAGTTATTTATAAGAGAAATTAAAAAGGCAAATAAATAAGGATGAATCTATTCCAATCAGAAAGTGATAGATACACTCAAGAACAGCTCTCTGCACGTGAGGCACAACGTCTTGCAGAGTATATAGCATGGGGACCAGTCATCTTTCAGGTGTCTCGCCTGATGGTGAAATGGGGTATCCTGGATGCGCTGCGTGATAGTTTAGAGGGGTTGACATTGGATGAACTGGTGAAACAAACGCAACTCTCAAAGTATGCTTTGAAGGTTTTGCTCGAGGCTTCACTGAGTGCGGGGACTGTTTTGGTGAATAAAGATACAGACCGCTACACCATATCTAAGACAGGTTGGTTTCTACTCAATGATCCAGCTACACGTGTGAATATAGATTTCAATCATGATGTCAACTATCGGGGCATGTTCTTCCTCGATGAAGCATTAAAGGAAGGGAAGCCAGCAGGACTCAAAACTCTTGGCGACTGGCCAACAATCTATGAAGGATTGTCAAAACTTGATAAGCAAGTGCAGGACAGCTGGTTTGGCTTTGACCATTTCTACAGTGACCATTCCTTTGATAAGGCGTTGGAGGTTGTGTTCAGTAAACATCCTAAACACTTAATGGATGTTGGCGGGAATACTGGACGTTTTGCTTTGCGCTGCGTTGAGTTCGATTCTGAAGTCTATGTTACCATCGTTGATCTACCTGGTCAGATTGGAATGATGAAGAAGAATATTGAGGGGAAAGATGGAGCAGAACGCATCAATGGCTACTCCACAAATATCCTTGACGAAAACAATGGTCTACCACAAGGGAATTGGGACGCCATCTGGATGAGCCAGTTCCTTGACTGTTTCTCAGAAGAAGAAATCTATAGTATCCTTGTTCGGGCCGCCAAGGTGATGAAGAGGGATTCCACCTTATATATAATGGAGACCTTCTGGGACCGACAAAAGTATGAACCAGCATCACTATGCCTAACTATGACAAGTGTCTATTTCACTGTTATGGCAAATGGAAATAGCAAGATGTATCATTCTGATGATATGATCAAGCAGATTGAAAGAGCTGGATTGAAGGTTGTTGAGACCCATGATGGTATTGGACAAGGACACACAATATTGGAAGTAAAGTTGAAATAAATAATATAAATTATAACGTATAATGGAAAGAAAAGAAATTGAAGAGAAAGTAAGAAACTTCCTCATAGAGGATCTTGAGATTGATGAAGAGAACATTGCACCAGAGGCAAAGCTGAAGGATGACCTCGGCATTGATAGTCTGGACTTTGTTGATATAGTCGTTATTGTCGAGAAGAACTTCGGTTTTAAGATTAAACCAGAAGAGATGCAGGGAGTTGTTACTTTATCACAATTCTGCGACTATATAGAGAGTAAGGTTGGCTAACACAACATTTGGTAGTGGCTGGATGCATCGATTATTGATACAATCGTTGCGTTGGTTGGATGTGAGGATGGTTTATTTAGTCACATCCCTCTTCGTTATACCAGTCTGTCTGCTACTGAATACCAACCATAGTAGGACCTCAGCCTATCATTTCTACCGTTATCGCTTACGCTATGGGCGTTTGCGTGCGGCATGGAGTGTTTATGTCAATCACTGTTTGTTCAGTCAAGTAGTGGTAGATCGCTTTGCAGTCTTTGCTGGTAAACATTTCCATTTGGATATCGAAGGGTATGAGAACTTTCGCCTATTAGAGTCAGAACCGAAAGGATTCATGATCTTCAGTTCCCATATTGGCTGTTATGAGGTGGCAGGTTACTCCCTTATCTCAAAGACAAAACGCTTCAATGCGTTAGTCTTTGGGGGCGAAAAAGCCACTGTGATGACAGGGAGACAGGAAGTCTTGGGTCATCATAACATCCGTATGATACCTGTTAAGGAGGATATGAGCCACCTTTTTCTTGTGAATGAGGCATTGGATAACAATGAGATCATGAGCATGCCAGCCGACAGAATTATTGGTTCAGCCAAGTCTGTGACGTCTGTTTTTATGGATGCTGAGGCTCGTTTCCCTGCTGGTCCACTCTCTGTAGCTACAATGAAAGGGCAGGATGTCCTCGCAGTCAATGTCATGAAGACGTCTGCTAAGCATTATAAGGTATATGTTGCACGTCTTTCTTACGACAAGCAAGCACCTCGTCGACAGCAGATACAGCAGTTAGCTGATAGTTATGTGAAGGAACTTGAACGCAGAGTGCGGCAGTATCCTTTGCAATGGTTTAATTTCTATGATTTCTGGTCACGTTAAGTTGATGATAAAGAAGATGGTAATTTTTGATGTAGAGAATCCTTCTGAAGAGGAACTTCGGGCGATAGATGTACATGTGTTACTGCCACAACAGGAGCCTTTCGTAATGATTGGAACACTGGTACATTTTGATAAGACACTTACTGTTACGGAGACTGAGGTGCAGAAAAGCAATATCTTTGTAGATGATGATTGTTTTTCAGCTTCGGGTTTGATGGAGAATATCGCCCAAACCTGTGCAGCCCGCATAGGATATGTCAATAAGTACATCCTAAAAAAGGGAATCCAATTGGGCTTTATCGGTGCTGTTCGTAACTTTGAAGTTATTGATTTACCCCATGTTGGAGACGTCATAACGACTCGTGTAGAGGTAAAAGAAGAAGTGTTTGGTATGACATTGGCTGAAGCAAGCATAACATGCGGCGATAAAGTGCTCGTCACATCAGAGATAAAGATAGCCGTTAAGGAGCAAGAAGACGCTTGAAGAAGGAAGGAATTCTGTAATAAATGAAAGAATTAAAAGCATCAAAAACGTTTGCAGTTCGCTTCAGTGAGGTTGATTCCATGAATGTTGTATGGCATGGTTCTTATCCTCTTTACTTTGAAGATGCACGTGAAGCATTTGGGAAGCAGTATGGATTGGAGTACATGGGATTCTTTGATCATGGCTATTTTGCGCCATTAGTCGACCTCTCCTTCCACTACAAGAAGCCAATTAGATATGGGATGACGCCTCGTATAGACATTATCTATCGTCCAACAGAGGCTGCAAAGATAGTCTTTGACTATGAGATTCATGATGCAGAAGATGACAGTCTGATAGCAACAGGACACTCCGTACAGGTGTTTATGGACCTCAACTATCAGTTAGTGTGGGATAATCCTCCATTTTATCAGCTGTGGAAAGAACGCTGGGGACAGGTGGATAAGAATTAATAATGTACAGGAAAGGATAAGAAGAAATCATGGTTTACGTTTTAGCTGATAATATTATCTCTCCTCTGGGCGACACATCAGAGGATAATTACCAGGCTGTAAAGGCTGGTAAGTCGGCTATTCGTGCCTATGCACCAATGACGGATGGTATCCCAGACGGTTTCATTGCATCCTTGATGTCAGCCGACTTTGAAGACTTAGTCTTTCGTTCTGCAGGCAAGGCCATTGATGACTCGGGTATTAATGTAGCCGATGACCGTTCTGTTTTCATTCTAAGTTCTACTAAAGGGGCGATAGAAAGATTAGGGGAAGAGGCCGACGAAAGACTATATCTGGGTGAGACTGCCCAACGAATTGCCACTCGGTTAGGTTTTACAACCCATCCAGTAGTGGTATGTAATGCTTGTATATCAGGTTGTGCAGCAATAATCTTGGCTTCTCGACTGTTACAGTTAGGAGTGTATGATAACGTTGTAGTCTGTGGTGCTGATAGTCCTCAACGCTTTATTATCTCTGGTTTCCAGTCACTTAATGCCATGTCAACGGAGACTTGTAGACCTTTCGACATAGAGCGTCAGGGTCTGAATTTAGGTGAAGCAGCAGCAACGGTGGTACTGAGCAGTCGTTTTCCTTCTGGTACTTCAGCTATTGGTAGGTCTGATAATCGGGTTTGGACGATAGGACATGGATATGTAAAAAACGACGCTTTCCATATCAGTGCACCATCGAAGACGGCAGAAGGACTGCTTGAAGCCTTACAGCAGACGATGGAAAATGTTGAGAAAGATGATTTAGCTTTCGTCAATGCACACGGAACTGCTACACTTTTCAATGACCAAATGGAGTCTATTGCTATTCAGCGAGCAGGCCTTTCTGATGTTCCTGTCAATGCTTTAAAGGGTTATATCGGTCATTCTTTAGGTGCAGCAGGAGTCTTTGAGACCATTCTCTGTATGAAATCTGTCGATGATCACACCATCCTAGGGACTCGTGGATATGACGAAATAGGCGTCTCTGGTAAAGTTATGCTGTCTGTAGAGCACAGTCCAACTCATAAGACAGGGTTTATCAAGATGCTTTCAGGCTTTGGCGGATGTAATGCTACTCTCTATGCGAAGTCTGTTGAAAGCTCTTCTGTATCTTTAAAAGAAAGGAGAGAGCGTATCCCTTCAGTATTCAGAAAGACGCATCATGTGCGTATCAGTCCTGAAGGAGCATGGCTTGATGGTGGATGTCTCCCTGTTGAAGGTGAACCAAACGAGAAGAGTTTGCTCACAACAATCTATAAAAAGATGATAGGGGATTATCCAAAGTATTATAAAATGGATGGTCTCTGTCGGTTGGGTTTCATTGCTTCAGAGCTCTTGTTGCAGACAGAAAAGGCGGAAGGAATATCTATAAAAGAACATCAAAGGAACCGAGGAGTGGTACTTTTCAATCGCTCTTCATCTATTTCCTCTGATAAAAAATACTTAGCTTCAATTGCAGACAAGGAGAATTATTTTCCAAGTCCGTCCGTCTTTGTGTACACCTTACCGAATATTGTTACTGGTGAGATAGCCATTCGCAATGACTATCATGGTGAGACATCTTTCTATATTCTGCCTGAAAAGAATGAAGAGCAGATGCAGACATTGATACAAACGGCTTTCTTAGACCGCCAAACAACAAGCTTATTGACTGGATGGATAGATTATGAAGACCGTGAACACTATGAAGCCGATATGTATATAGCATCTATTAATAAGGCGTAATAATTAACAATAAAACAGAAAAATCATATTATATATAAAATAGACATAACAATGAATGAGTTAGTAAAAGAACTAAAGGACGAGATTATAGAGGCTTTGAACCTCGAAGAAATGACAGCTGACGATATTGATGAGAACGAGCCTCTCTTCGGTGAAGGTCTGGGATTAGACTCAATCGATGCTTTGGAGTTGATTGTTCTTTTGGAAAAGAAGTACGGTATCAAGTTGGCAGACCCTGCTGAAGGTAAGAAAATCTTCACCAGTGTGGCTTCTATTGCCGACTATGTCAGCAAGAACCGAAAGAAATAAAGCTACTTTGTGGGTAATAATATCGAACGGATAAACCAATAAAATGAATATTGCAGTTACTGGCGAAGGCATAATCTCTGCTATTGGCTTTAACAAACAAGAGGTGTTACGGTCATTGATAGCGGAGGAGAGTGGTATTGGGAGGCTAAAGCATCTTCAATCAGTTCATCATGAATTGCCTGTTGGAGAGGTTGATTTGGCGAATGAACAGATGAAAGAGATGCTTGGAATCCCTGTCTCTCAGATGATGAGCCGTACAGCCTTGATGGGTACCATTGCTGTTCGTCAGGCATTAATGGATGCTGGATTCAGTGTAGATGACATCCTTGCACGTAAGAAAAAGGGTGAGAGTCTGCGCATAGCACTTGTCTCTGGGACAACAGTAGGTGGGATGGATATCACTGAGCTCTACTTTGATCATATTGCGGAAGACGACAATGTATCTTTCCTTCGGCATCATGATTGTGGTAGTTGCACGAACACTATGGCTGATTACTTTGGCATCTTCACGGAAGTAACGACTTTGTCTACTGCGTGTTCTTCGGCAGCTAATGCTATTATGTTTGGTGCACGGCTGCTGAAAGATCATCAAGCTGACATCGTAATAGCTGGTGGTACTGAGTCTTTATCTCGCTTTCACCTCAATGGCTTCAATTCATTAATGATTCTTGACCATGAGCGTTGTCGTCCGTTTGATGCTACAAGGGGTGGTCTGAATTTGGGTGAAGGTGCGGCTTTCGTTGTGTTAGAGTCAGAGGAGTCTGCCAATAAACGTGGTGTAAATGTCCATGCATATCTTACGGGATATGGTAATGCCTGTGACGCATATCATCAAACAGCATCGTCTGAAGATGGCGAAGGCGCTTATCTTGCTATGAAAGAGGCCTTGGACATGGCACATCTCACTCCGAAAGATATTCAATATGTTAATGCTCACGGAACAGGAACACCTAATAATGATCAAAGTGAGAGTGTTTCCTTACGTCGCATCTTCGGTGATGAGCTCCCATTGATATCCAGTACAAAGTCTTTTACTGGTCACACTACGAGTGCGTCAGGAAGTATTGAGGCTGTTATCTGTATCTTAGCGATGCAGAACCATTTTGTTCCAGCCAATTTAGGTTGGGCACATCAGATGGAGAAGGGTATTACTCCGACCTTAGGCAAACAGAGTGTCGCGTTGGAAAACGTACTCTGTAATTCCTTTGGCTTTGGTGGTAACAACTCTGCTTTATTGTTTTCTGCCCATCCAACAACCACAGAAGAACAAGTTGAAACAGGGAAAGATATTAAGGTCTTGTCCCGTGTTGAACTTACTTCAAAGGAACAGTTGGAAGACATCCGTAAGTATGTCAAGCCTTTAGAGGCACGTCGTATGGGCAAAATCATGAAGAGTTCGTTGCTTTCTTCTTTGGAAGCATTGTCCCAAGCAGGCGTTGAAAAACCTGATGCCATCATAACTGGAACGATGTATGGTTGTTTGGAATATAGCGAACGACTGTTGGAACAGATGAAGGAGGAGGGTGAGACAATGCTGAAACCCACTTATTTCATGCAAAGTACACATAATACTATAGGTAGTAATATCGCCATTAAAACGCACTGTCACGGCTATAATGTTACCTATACACAGGGTTCGGAATCTTTGTCATGGGCATTGCGTGATGCAGAGATGCTATTAAAAGAAGGGAAAGCAAAGACAGTTCTTGTGGGATGTCACGATGAGAGTACTCCACTTTTTAATTCATTATTGAAGCGGGATGGGGCAGAAGAGCAGCCTTCAATCCATGCTATCGCAATGGTATTATCATGTGGCGAGTAGTTATCTTGTCCGTTATTCAGAGTTCTCTGTTGGCAGGAGGGCAGGTGTTTTTGAAGTTTGCACTTCAGAAAATGCTCCCTTTTGGCTGGACTCGTACGTTCTGGTGTAGCCTTTTATTGAATTGGCAGTTTGCTTGTAGTGGACTGTTATTTGGTTCAAGTTCCATACTTTGGATGTATATCGTTAAGCATTACCCTCTGAGTGTGGCTTATCCGATGATTAGTTTGAGTTATGTATTTGGACTTCTTGCAGCAATACTCTTTTTCCATGAGTCTGTTTCTGTGATGAAATGGGTAGGAGTGAGCCTGATAATATTAGGCTGTTGCTTGATTGCTAAGTAGAAAAATAAGATGTAAAATGAAAAAGTTATTGTTAATTTTGGTGGTGTTCTGTATCACCACGACGACTGTTTCAGCACAAGCTGTCAGTGAAGCAAAGATAAGACAGCAGATAGAAGCTGCCGCAGCAAGTATGAAAACCATGCAATGTGATTTCGTTCAGACGAAGTTTCTCCGCATGTTGAATGATAAGATGGTGTCACGTGGTAAGATGTATTACCAGCAAAGTGATAAACTCCGTTGGGAGTACACCTCGCCTTATGCCTATGCTTTCGTACTGAATGGCTCACGTGTTCTGATCAGTAAGGGCAATCGCAATGATGTTATCAACGTCAATCAGAGTAAGTTCTTTAAGGAGATAGCACGCATAATGATGAACAGTGTTGTGGGAAAAGCCCTTAATGACAAACGTGATTTTAAGGTTAGTCTCTCTTCATCAGCAACCGAGTATGTCGCTACTCTCTATCCACAGCAGAAGCAGATGCAACAGATGTTTCAGAAGATTATCCTTCATTTCAACCGTCAAAAGGCAATGGTTGCCAAGGTTGAACTTATAGAAAAGCGTGGCGATTGTACAGTTATTGAAATGATGAATGTTAAAGTAAATAGTCCTATTAATGCGAAAGTATTTACTGTTAATTAGTATTCTTCTGCTTTCCCTCGCTTCTCTGACGGTACAAGCACAGGATAGTCTTATTGTTCAACAGGCTCCTTTGTTGGATAGTATAGGCTGTAAAACAAAGTATGCTACTACGATTGAACTGTCAAAAGGCTATCTCAGCGGTATTACTATCATGGTACGTGAGGCAGATGTTTATCATGGTGTCTTGTTCAATGAGTTTGGTATCACGGCATTAGAGTTCACTTATCAGCCTCAGACGAAGAAAGTAGAGTTGATAGAGGTCATTGCAATGCTTGATAAATGGTATATCCGTCGTGTGCTAAAAAATGACTTACAGCATGTTATGGAGAACCTTATGAAGGGTAATCCAACCTATAAAGATGAGAAATATCACATCAGTTACAAGTTTTCAGTGATGAGTAATGATGAAAATGCCAGTATAAAGGAGGGAGAGAACGATGCAACTGAAGAATAATTTATATAAGATAATTCGCAAGGAAGAGGTAGATCGTGTTGTGAATTACACCATCGAGCTAAGCCCTTCTTGTGTTATCTATGCAGCCCATTTCCCAGGTGAACCTATTACTCCAGGTGTATGTATCGTTCAAATGGGCAAGGAACTTGTTGAAGAACAACTCTCTGAGCAGTGTTCTACACCCTGTAAGTTGATGATTACAAAGGTGAAGAACGTGAAGTTCCTTTCTGTAATCTCACCCGGTGAAACATTACATCTCACGTATCAAGTGAAGAAATTGGTGATGTCAGAGGATGGAGCAAGTGTTGAAACACAGTTGATAGTACTCGCAGAAGAGAAGCTTATGGCAAAGATTTCCTTAGTATTGAGGACTGTATGATGAATGAGGAACTGAAGAAACAATTACGAAATAGAGGTATCTGTGTTATCATTCCCACCTATAACAATGACACAACGATAAAGACAGTAGTGGAGAAGAGTCTGCTCTACTGTGACGATGTCATTGTCGTTACAGATGGGTGTACAGACTGTACTACCGACATTTTAGATGCCATTGATGGTATAACGATAGTGTCCTATCCGCAGAATCGAGGGAAAGGATATGCCTTGAAGATGGGGTTCAGAAAGGCTTTAGAAATGGGTTTCTCCTATGCTATCACTCTTGATGGGGATGGACAACACTATCCAGAGGATATCCCACTCTTCTTGAAAGCCAATCAAGAATACCCTCAATCCTTGATTATTGGTAGCCGACAGTTGGAAGGTGTCGACCGCTCCAAGGGTAGTTCCTTTGCTAATAAGTTCTCTAATTTCTGGTTTTATGTACAGACAGGAAGGGCTTTACCTGACACCCAGACAGGTTATAGGCTCTATCCTCTGCACCGTTTGTGCGGACTGTCATTGCTCACTTCACGCTATGAAGCAGAGTTGGAACTGCTTGTCTTTGCCTCTTGGCATGGTGTCAAGCTTGTCCCAATACCCGTACAGGTTTATTATCCGCCACGCAATGAGCGTGTAAGTCACTTCCGTCCGGGAAAGGATTTTGCACGTATCAGTGTTCTGAACACCGTCCTTTGTTTCTTGGCAGTGGTCTATGGACTTCCCTTACGACTGTGGCGAACACTGATGACTTTTCTTCGTACAGCTTACTCCTTACTCTTTTTCCTCTTTTTCACGCTGGTTGTCTTCACTCCTTTCGTATGGATTTATACGAAAGTCGGTAAGATGACCGAATGTCGTCGTTACCGTTTGCATCAGCTTATCTATCATGCTTCACGCTTTGTGATGATTCATCATGGTATTCCCGGTACGAAATATGAGTATAAGGTGGCTGAGGGTATCGACTTCAATAAGCCCCGTATTATCATCTGTAACCATCAGTCGCATCTTGATTTGATGTGCCAGCTGGTTTTCACACCGAAGATTGTCTTCCTCACCAATGCTTGGGTATGGAACAATCCCTTCTATGGTTCACTCATTCGAAACGCAGAATATCTACCTGTTAGGGAGGGATTGGATGAGATAATGCCCCATTTACGTTCATTGATAGAGCGTGGCTACAGCATAGCCGTCTATCCTGAAGGGACAAGATCTAAGGATTGTCGTATCGGAAGGTTTCATCAAGGAGCGTTCTATATGGCACGTGAGTTTGGCTTAGAAATACTTCCGATGATTCTTTATGGGCCTGGTAAAATTCTTCCAAAGACTGGTTGGCACCTCCATAAGGGTAAATTCTTCGTTGAAGTGGACAAACCACTGACACAAGAGGAACTCTCTGCCATGGGTGATCTGAAGCAACAGGCTTCCACAATGCGCAAGCGTTACAAAGAGAAGTATGAAGAAATAGCTAACAGAATGGAACAATGACACAGCAGAAGAAGGTTATCATCATCGGAAGTGGCTTGGGTGGACTGTCCTGTGGGGCTATCCTTGCAAAGAATGGTTTTGACGTTACTGTACTTGAACAGGGTGTTCAGGTGGGTGGTTGTCTGCAATGTTTCTCCCGCCGTGGTGCAAAGTTCGAGACAGGAATGCATTTCATAGGTAGTGCAGCACATGGTCAGACCCTTGATAAGCTCATGCGTTACTTGGAGATAGACAAGACTGTGACGCTCTCACAGCTTGATCCTCAAGGTTATGATATCGTGGCATTGGGTGGGAAAAAGTATGCTTTTGCCAATGGCAGAGAGGCTTTTCTCAAGCAGCTGACGGACTATTTCCCTTCCCAGCATGACAATCTCGTTCGTTATTACGACCTTATTGAGGAGATTGCCAATGCCTCTTCACTTCATTCTCTTAAGTATGCAGACTCTGATTCGCCATTGAATATGGAGTATCAGCTGCGTTCTATCAATGCTGTTATTGATGAAGTAATCACCGATCCCTTGTTGGCTAAGGTCCTTGTGGGCAACCTTCCGCTCTATGCAGCAGAGAAAGACAAGACGCCTTTTGCCACACATGCCTTCATAATGGACTTCTATAACCAGAGTGCTTTCCGTGTTAAAGGGGGTAGTGACAGTATTGCTACAGCCTTAATGGGTACCATCAACCGTTATGGAGGTGAGGTCCTGACCCGTAAGAAGGTAACCCGTATCATCTGTGATGACACACATGCCGTTGGAGTAGAGGTGAATGGAAAAGACACTTTGCCCTGTGACATCATCATATCTGATGCCCATCCGATGCGTACCTTGGAACTGTTAGACACGAAACTGATTCGTCCTGCCTTCCGCAAACGTATTAATCATATCCCACAAACCGTGGGTGGATTCTCTGTTTATCTACATTTCAAGGAAAAGACGGTCCCTTATCTCAACTATAATTATTATGGTTATCAAGGCGATACACCGTGGGATTGTGAACGGTATTCGCCTGAAAGCTGGCCAAAAGGCTTCCTCTACATGCACTTCTGTCCAGAAGGCGACACGCAATATGCTTCCACGGGCGTCATCCTTTCTTATATGCAGATGGCTGATGTGGAGCAATGGAAGGGCACAAAGGTCGGGAGGAGAGGACAAGACTATGAGGATTTCAAACGCGAAAAGGCTGAACGACTCATCGATGTATTGGAAGAACACTTCCCCAACATACGTACTCAGATACAGAATTACTATACCTCCACACCGCTGACCTATCTTGATTACACTGGGACGGAGGGTGGCTCAATGTATGGCAATGCTAAGGATATCAGTTTGGGCAGTGCTTGTCGTGTTCCACAACGTACTAAGGTCCCAAATCTTTACCTCACTGGTCAGAACATAAATTCCCATGGAATGTTAGGCGTTTTGGTGGGAACGATTGTCACTTGCAGTGAGTTGTTGACGGCAAAGACCATCTATGAACAGATAAAGGAGGCTAACGAATGAAGACAACTGTGATAATTGGTGGAGGACTGGGTGGACTCTTTGCGGGTGCTATCCTTTCTCGTGAGGGTTTTAAGGTCACCGTTTTGGAGAAAAACGACACTGCGGGCGGTGGACTTCAAAACTTTCGACGCTTTGGAATGAAGTTCGATACGGGTATGCATGTCATCGGTGGGATGCGCCCTGGAGGTAATATCTATCGTATCTGTGAGTATCTCGGTATTGCAGACAAGGTGCAGTTGCGTGACGTTGACGATGATTGTACGGACAGTCTCTACTTTGCTGAGGACCAGACAACCTATCATATAAAGAAAGGTAAGGAGGGTTTTGTTAGTTCTCTGACTGAACATTTCCCTGAAGAACGGACAAATCTTGAAGCATACGTGGATGCTGTATATCGTCTGACGGATGAAACCGACCTCTTTTATCTGCGTCCTTCCAATGATGTCTTCCCTGTTCATTCGGAGGAATTCAACCTTGCTGCTGATGCTTTCATAGCGAAATACATTCAGAACCCTAAGCTTCGCAATGTCGTTGCATACATGAATCCACTCTATGGGGGCATGGCTGACGCAACACCTGCCTATGTTCATGCTATTGTGAGTGTGCTTTACATGCAGGGAGCGAGCCGCTTTGTGGGGGGGAGCGACCGCTTTGCACAGCTGTTAGTGTCTGTTATTGAGTCGGCAGGAGGCGAGGTCAGATGCAACGAGGGTGCAGAATGGGTGGAAGTAAACGACCGTCACGTTGACTATGTACGGTCTACGAAGGGGAACGAGTACCGTGCTGACCATTATATCTCAGCCATCCACCCCTGTGCTTTACTTCCTTTGCTGTCTGAAAAGGCGTTCCCCAAAGCTTATCGGACCAGGCTTAACGACATCCCGAATGCCTATTCAGCCTTCTCGGTATATGTGAAGTTCAAGCCAGAGACGTTCCCTTACATCAATCATTCAGAGTATTATATGACCCGATATGATAAGGTGTGGCACTTTGGTGAGCACCATGACACATGGCCGTTGGGCTTTCTTTTCATGACACCTCCTGAAGACAATCAAGGAAAATATGCTGATAAGGCGATTATTACAGCACCAATGATATTTGATGAGGTGGAGAAATGGGCGCAGACCACCGTCGGCAGAAGAGGAAAAGACTATGAGTTGTGGAAGAAAGAGCAGGCGCAGAAACTCCTTGAACGCATAGAAGAGATTCATCCGGGCTTCAATGCTTGTGTGGATAAGGTCAATACGGCATCTCCACTCACCATTCGTGACTATTACGGAGCCAAGGAAGGGACGATGTGTGGCTTCAGTAAGGACTATAAGAACACTGTTCTGTCACAGTTACCAGTAGTGACAAAGGTTGATAACCTGCTGCTTACGGGACAGTATAACAACCTTCCTGGTTTCTGTGGAGTACCTCTTACGGCAATAAATACCGTTGAGGCGATATTGGGGAGGAACTATGTGATAGGAAGACTCAACTCCATTCACGAACAGCTTTAGTCCAACTACAACCAGATTTACCTACAACCTTTCTCCAAAAGGGTAGGGACGTGGACACTTGGAATACGCCAAGTAGTTGGAGGATATTATGCTACGTCGGTTGTATGTGGGAGGAGATAAAAAGGATATGACGGCTAAGTGGATTGGATGAGATACATCAAGTCGGTTGGATATTAGTGTCATTTAAGTTGGAGAAGATTAACCAATAACTTGTCAACTCATCTACCTATCAACTCGTCAACTCCACAAAACAAAGTTAGAAATGAAGAAGTATTATACGCTTATCCTGGTGGCATTGCTCTTCTCTCTCTGCACTTTTGCACAGAAGGAGAAGCCACAACGGATCAATATATGGCAAGGAACGGCGGTTGGAAAGACTGTTATGATGACGCCATACTTGGCAAAAGGCAAGGGAAATGTTGCCGTTATTGTTTGTCCAGGTGGTAGTTATCTGTGGCATGACATGGGGGCTGAGGGTAAGGATGTGGGCGAGTGGCTGCAACGCAATGGTATCTCGGCTTTCGTTCTGCACTATCGGACGGCAGGTGTAGGGGCTTTCATGACTCCTTATCGTTATGTTTTCCGTGGCAATCGATATCCTGATGCACTCAATGACTTGCAACGTGCGATGCAATATGTCAAGGCACATGCCGAGGAAATGGGCATTGATGCCTCGCATGTGGCAGCTATGGGCTTCTCGGCTGGTGGTCATCTGGTGATGTCGGCAGCTGAGTTGTTACCCCGAGAGAAGCGCCCGTGGTTTGTCGTTCCCGTCTATCCTGTCGTCACAATGGTTGAACCTTGTGTCCATAAGCGTTCCCGTCGTGCCCTATTAGGCGACAGTCGGTTGCGCAATAAGCAGTTGCGCGATTCACTATCCTTGGAGTGTCATGTGCCGAAAGACTGTCCGCCAGTGTTCTTGGTCAACTGTAAAGACGACCCCATCGTGCACTATCACAATTCAGAACTGCTCGATTCGGCACTCACCCGACAGCATGTGCCCCATCGTTACATACAGTATAAGACAGGAGGACACGGCTTTGGAGCTTCCAACTATAAGGGAACGGCAGAGTGCCGACAGTGGAAAGAGGCGTTCCTAACGTGGTTTCACAGACTGGAGAAGCGTCGTTGACAGTGTCATCTGCCGTAATACAAGAAATTACAAAGCCTTTGTAATAAGATTACAGACGCCTTGTAGAAGTATTACAAACGGCTTGTAATTTTGCGAAAAGGCTGAGAACGCATTGCAAAAGACGTGATAAGGACAGCTACAAAGGCGCAGAACAGATAGTTCCATACGTATGGGACACATAAGAAAGACAACCTTTTAAATAACAATTAAAGATATATACAGCAATGGAGAAGACACAGTTTGATGACATCCGACCGTACAATGCAGAGGAGATTCCGGCTGCTATGGTACGCATAGCTAATAGTTCTTCCTTCCCACTCCTTGCCTCTTACGTCTATCCGGACGAACCTTTAGAGGCTGTTCGCAATCGTATTGCAGACTACAAGACTGTTCGTGATTTCCAAACGGAGACGATGCGCATTGTCAATGAGCGGGTTATAGAGCACAGTATTAAGGAGTTCACGTGTTCCGGAATTGACAAACTGAGCAGGGAGAGGCACTATCTCTTCGTGTCTAACCATCGTGACATCATGTTAGACTCCAGTTTGCTGCAGTATTACTTTGTTACGCAGGACTTTGAAACAACTGAAATAACCTTCGGAGCCAACCTGATGATTAATCAATTAGTGATAGATATCGGTAAATGTAACAAGATGTTTAAGGTAGAACGGCCTGGAAACAACATCAAAGATTTCTATCGTAGCTCCCGACATCTGTCTGATTATATTCGTTATGTCATCTCTGAGAAAGGAGAATCGGCATGGATTGCCCAGCGAAACGGTAGGACGAAGGATGGTAACGACGTCACTGACCAGGGTATTATCAAGATGTTCTGCATGTCATGTGCCGAAGATAAGATTAAAGCCATTGATGATTTGCACATCGTGCCTATTGCTGTGTCTTACGAGTGGGAGCCTTGTGACGTGCTTAAGACGCTCGAACTCTATGAATCACAGTTCTCTAAATATACCAAAAAGCCTGGGGAAGACCTCAATAGCATCCTCACGGGCATCGTACAAGAGAAGGGACGTGTACACTTTGAACTATGTGAACCCCTCTCTTATGCCGAACTTTCAAAGTTTGATGGACTGACAAACAACGATTATCACAAGCAGGTGGCACGCCTGATAGACCGTCGTATCCGTGCTGCTTATAGGCTTTATCCAAACAATTACATAGCCTATGACCTGCGATATGGTACAACAAAGTACAAACACTGCTACACCGTGGCAGAGAAAGAAGCGTTCCTAAAACGCCTGCAGACGCTGGAACAGTATGACACCTGCGACATTGACAAGCTCAAAGACATATTCCTAGGGATTTATTCGAACCCGGTAAACAATAAATAAGGATGACAGAAACAATACTGAAGCTATATGATTATCTGAGACGACACCGCCTTGTGGGGTTGGTTTCGTTCGTTGTTGTTACGCTGTTGCTGACTGTTTCAGTGCTACAGTTGGGCTATAAGGAGGATATTGCCGACTTTCTACCCGTGGATAGCAACCATCATAATGCGCTGAAGGTGTATCAGGACATATCAGGAGCAAATAAAATCTTTGCCGTTTTCCAGTATCGGGACACGACAAAGAGGGATGCTGATGCCATGGTAACGGCTGTTGACGCCTTTGTTGATGAGGTTCAACGGGCTGATACGGCGCATATCGTGCAGAACATGACGTCACAAGTGGACTTGGAGAAGATGACTTCCGTGACGAATTTCGTCTATCAGAACATCCCATATTTCCTTACTGAGCATGATTATGCCCGTATGGACAGTGCTCTTCGTAGTCCCGGATACGTTGACAAGCAGCTTCAGCAAGACAAGCAGATGCTGATGTTCCCTGCTGGTGACATCCTTTCGGACAACATACAACGTGACCCACTGAACCTCTTTACGCCTGTTGTGCAGAAACTTCAGCGTTCGGACACGGGTTTGAAGTATGAACTTTATGACGGACACATCTTCTCTCCAGATATGCAACGTGCCATTGTGATGATTGATTCACCCTATGGTGCAAGCGAAACGGAGAACAATACGCAGCTCATTAACATGCTGCAGGGATGTGGGAAACGGGTACTGGCACATGCAAAGAACCTTGATGTGCACATTATTGGCGGTCCGGTGATAGCCGTTGGGAATGCTTCCCAGATCAAATCAGACAGTATCCTCTCGGTAATTATTGCCGTAACGCTTATTATGGCGCTGTTGCTTTTCACGTTACGCAGCGTTCGGAACATCTCACTCATCGTCCTTTCTATTGCTTGGGGATGGCTCTTCGCCATGGGAGGGTTGGCTTTGTTCCATGACAGTGTGTCTATAATCGTCATCGGAATCAGCTCTGTTATACTCGGTATAGCCGTCAATTATCCGCTACACTTCATTGCTCACCTCAGTCATACACCTGATAAGAAGCGCGCATTGCGTGAGATTGTCATGCCGTTGTTGGTGGGTAACGTCACAACTGTTGGTGCTTTCCTTGCCCTTGTACCGTTACAGTCGGTGGCATTAAGGGACTTAGGACTCTTCAGCTCCTTCCTTTTGGTGGGTACCATCGTCTTTGTTCTGGTTTATCTGCCGCATATCACGAAGGAAACAAAGGAGGTTAAGCACACTTTCCTCGACCGTTTGAGTGATATCTCATTGGAGAATAAGCCCGTATTCGTGGCTATTGTCATCGTTCTGACGCTGGTTTTCGGCTATTTCAGCTTCCAAACACGGTTTGATGCAAACATGTCTAACATCAATTACATGACCGATGAGCAGAAAGAAGACATGGCTTACTTTCAGAAAATGATGACAGTGAACGGCGGATATCAGAAGGTTTACGCCGTAACAAGTGACTCTACAATGGACGGAGCATTGGAGAAGAGCCAGCGTTTGCAGCCCTCTTTGGACCGATTGGTACGTGAAAAGGCGGTGCATGACTACTCTTCTTGTAGTCAGTTTGTCGTGTCGAAGGCTGAACAGAAGCGCCGTTTGGCTCTGTGGGAGAGCTTTATTGAACGCCACAAGACCGAGCTTACGACGGCACTTCGGGGTGCCATGCAGGCGGAAGGCTTTGCTCCTGACAGCTTCAACGACTACTATTCACTGCTCAACAAGCGTTATCAGTCACAGCAACCAGCTTATTTCGCGCCGCTGACAACGACCCTTTTCGCAGGAAACATCAGTATTGACAAGGTGGAAGGACGGTATAACATCGTCAATGTGCTCTCTGTTAAGGACAAAGATATGCAGCAAGTGAAGGCGAAACTGGCTGATAAGGACTGTTTTAGCTTTGATATTACGAGCATGAACAGTGCCATTGCTAATCATCTTTCCAGTGATTTCAATTACATTGGCTTTGCTTGTGGACTGATAGTGTTCCTCTTCTTGTGGCTTTCCTTTGATAATCTGGAGCTGGCTTTACTCTCTTTCGTGCCTATGGCAGTGAGCTGGTTGTGGATATTAGGTATCATGTCACTGTGTGGAATGCAGTTTAATATTGTCAATATCATCCTTGCCACGTTCATATTTGGGCAAGGTGACGACTATACGATCTTCATGACTGAAGGGTCAATGTACGAGTATGCGTATCGAAGAAAGATGCTTGCATCGTATAAACACTCGATAATTATCTCAGCATTGATAATGTTTATCGGTATTGGAACGCTCATCATAGCACGTCATCCAGCACTCCATTCACTGGCAGAGGTGACCATTGCGGGTATGTTCTCCGTTGTTTTGATGGCTTATATCTTCCCTCCACTGATCTTTAACGTCCTTGTTAAGACACGTGGAACATACAGACGCCGACCGCTAAGACTGAAGAATCTTGCCGTGATGGGCTATTGTGCCGCCGTCTTCTTTAGTCAGTTGATAACGGTTTACGTGTTGGGATTCATTCTCTTTGGGCTTTTGCCGCAGTCGGAGAAGCGTCGACTATGGTTCAGAAGATACCAACAGCGGCTGTTCTTGTTCGACTTACGCCACATCCCAGGCGTCAGATTCCGTGTTGAAGGGATAACAAAGGAGACCTTCGGTACGGCTTCCATCATCGTTTGTAACCATCAGTCCATGCTCGATTCGGCTGTCTTCATGGCGTTAAGTCCGAAGACTATCCTCGTCTCTAATAGTAAGGTGAGTCGTAATAGGGTCATCCGAAAGATCTATCAGTGGAACGGTTTCATTACGTTAGACGATAAAAGCGCTATCAATGATGAGCTTGTAAGAGACTACATAGCCCACGGTTACAGTTTGGTGGTGTTCCCTGAGGGTAAACGTAATGACCGTTCAACCATCAGTAGGTTCCATAAAGGGGCATTCCTATTCGCAGAACGTTATGGACTTGACATCCAACCGTTCATCATTCATGGGCTTAACGTGGTTCTACCACGCAATAGTTTTCAGGTTTTCACGGGCTCTATCATGGTAAAAGGCTATGAGCGGGTGCGCCAGGATGGGCATACCACTTACTCAGAGATGACCTCCCGTGTGCATGCTTTCTATAAAGAGGAGTATGAACGACTGGCACGTGAGATTGAAACGGCAACCTATTTCGCCCCACTTGTTGAGGATCGGTATTGCTATAAGGGTGTGGAAATCTATCGTTCGGTGCATAAGAACATCAAGCGAAACGACTGTTTCACACGTTGGATAGACACTTCCGAGAGCTCTTCTGCCGTCTTGATAAAGAACAACGACCATGGTGAGTTTGCGCTTCTCTATGCTTTGGTGCATCCATCAGTGCTTGTCACGGTGCTGGAGGAGGATGAAAGCAAGCGTGCTCTGCTCACTTATTGTGCCAAGGGGATAGCCGATAACCTTCAGGTTACGGACCATGTGGATATGAAAGAGGCGGGGGAAGCAGGAATAAAGATTATAAGTTTATGATAAAACGCAGGTGATATGAAACAGATTTTATGTACATTCATCCTTTCATTTGCCGCCCTTGTGACGTCAGCACAGACGGTTTCAAACAAGAAGATGCCGTTCGTGGACGCCGACAGGACGGTCACTTTCCGTTACGTTAACAAGCAAGTGAAGCATGTAACGATAGAAGGTTCGTTTCCAAAGTCTATGTCTATGGTGGGGAAGGACGGTGCATGGGGTTATCGGACAGCACCTCTCCCATCGGAGATGTACACCTATCGTTTTGCAATAGGTGGTAAGAAGAAGGTTACAGACCCACTGAACCCGAACGTGGTATGCGACATTGACGACTCGTTGAGTTACTTTGTTGTGGGGGGATACCCTGGTTCTTTCTACATGGATAACAATGTTCCGCATGGTACGGTGCAGCAGTTGTGGTATCATTCGGAGTTCGACAAGAATATGAAACAGCGCCGACTGTCGGTGTATCTGCCTGCTGAATACAAGCAGAACCCACAGAAACGTTATCCAGTTCTGTATCTTCTGCATGGTACAGGAGGTGATGAACTGGCATGGTTGGGAATGGGCAGACTGGCACAAATCATGGATAACATGATTGCTCAACACAAGACAGTGCCGATGATTGTCGTCATGCCGAACGGAATAGCCGAATAGGACGCTGCTCCAGGGCACAGTCCTTACATGAAAACAAAGGCTTTGCACGTGAATGTCTCCTCATGGTTGGGACGTACAGAACGGGCTTTCCCAGTGGAGGTGATGCCCTTTATTGAGCACCAGTTCCGTACTTTGAACGACAAGAAGCACCGAGCAATAGCCGGACTGTCAATGGGCGGATTACACACAATAGCTATTACGGCGAACAATCCCGACCTTTTCGATTACGTGGGGCTCTTCTCTCCGCAGTCTGTGAGCTTCCTTACCGATGGAAACATCAAGTCGTTGAATAAAGTCACACGTGGATTGGATAAGTTTATGGCTAAAATGCCGTCGCTGTGGCAGCAGGGATACGACGAGAAACGGCCTCTTCTGACGGATGTTGACATGTATAAGGACCTCGACAAGAAGCTGCAACGGGAGTTTCAGAACCCTCCTGCACTTTATTATATAGCTATTGGTAAGAGTGACCCGTTGAAGCCCTTTGTTGATAAATACCGTTCAAGACTCTCGAGAATGGGCTGTATCTATATGTATAATGAGACTTCTGGCGGTCATACATGGGAGAACTGGCGCCGTTACTTACTAAACTTTCTCCCTCGATTATTCACGAATAAATAAGTAAAAGATATGAAAGAAGAGATTCGTAAGAGATTAGAAGAGGTGTTGCCAATCGTAGATTTCGATTCAGATTTCCTTTTTCAAGAACTTGATTCGCTTGGAATTACGACGATTCTGATGACACTTTCGGATATGTATGGTATTGAATTAGACCGTAAAGACGTGACACCAAAGAACTTCAAGTCGCTTGATAGTCTGGTGGAACTTGTAAAAACAAAACTCAGCGAGAATGCAAATTGAGGATAAACTACGGCAGTACGCTGAACAGCAACCCCATAAGACGGCACTTATCTGTGGTGATGTGGCCTACACCTATGGGCAACTGTGGCAGGATGTGACGGCGAAAATGGATGCTATGGGGGATGTGAAGGGACGATTGGTGCCCCTCATTGCTACGTCAACAGCCGACTTTCTCATTACATATTTTGCTGTTCATGTGGCTGGAGCAGTGGCTGTTCCGTTGCATAAGGACCTTCCGAAGAGTAAGCTGGACGAATATTCAGCACGTCTTTCACGGGGTTCTGCACCTGAAGGGGTGGCTGATATCCTTTTTACTACGGGTACTACGGGCAATGCCAAGGCGGTGATGATTAGTCATCAAACGATATGGGCGAACGCTGAAAACCTTGTTTTCTCACAGGGGTTTAGCTCTGATGTGACGTTTATCATCAATGGTCCGCTAAATCATATCGGTAGTTTGTCGAAGGTTTATCCAACGATTTATGTCGGAGGGACCATCCATATCATCGACGGAATGAAGGATATCAAAGCTTTCTTCGATGTTATAGACCGTACGGAGGGGAAGATTGCAACGTTTCTTGTACCTGCTGCCATCCGAATGCTCGTCGCACTGTGGGCTAAGGAGCTACAGAAGGTTGCTCAGAAGGTGGACTTCATTGAGACGGGAGCAGCTCCAATGGCTGCCTCGGATATGCGAAAATTCTGTGAGTTGCTACCTATGAGTAGACTGTTTAATACTTATGCTTCGACGGAAACGGGTATTATCTCTACGTATAACTTCAACGATGGCGAGTGTCTTGCTGGTTGTGTGGGACGGGCTATGCGCCATGCTCAGTTCTTCATTACGCCCGATGGGCACGTTGCCTGCAAGGGATTGACGCTGATGACGGGCTATTGGGAGGACGAAGAGGCTACGCGGCGTGTGCTGAAAGACGGTGTTGTGACGACAGCCGACTTGGGTTTCATTGATGATGAAGGGCGTTTGCGCCTGCAGGGTAGGGGCGATGACACCATCAACGTGGGTGGATATAAGGTGGCACCGTCTGAAGTGGAGGACGCTGCGTTGGCTTTTCATGGCGTGAAAGACTGTATCTGCGTTCCTGCTGAGCACCCTGTGATGGGTACAGTGGTAAAGTTGATAGTCGTACCGCACACCGATTACGATAAGAAACAGTTGATTCTGTTCCTTAAGGAGAGACTTGAAGCCTATAAAGTGCCACTCCTCTATGAAGAGTCCACTGCTATCCGTCGTACGTTCAATGGCAAAATTGATCGTAAGTCATACGTTATTACATCAAAAAATACTTGATGCTTTCTGGCGTTTCAGTCTTTTCCATTGCCACAATGTTAGCAAAACTGTATTATGAAATCTTGTGTTTGTAAGTTCTTTTGTCGCTCCTTTCGTATGAATAAGACAGTATCTTTGTGTTTATCTGTTAGAGCGTGTGGTAGCTAATAGGTCTTTTGATCTGTGATGAAAAACTACAACAAAAGAATACAAGTTTGTTCTTATATCAAGAAGGTAGAAACTGCAGGAATTGATTTCATAACTATTTATAAATCAGATGTTTGTATTTATGAAGAGAAAAGGGCCTTGTCAAGACCCAAGAAGGGCGTCTTCAAGCCTCAAGAAGGGCATATTCTTGGATGCAGAAGGGCGTCTTCTTAAAGCTTAGTGGGCATGTGTTAGTTGTAAGCAAGACGAAAATAGTTTACATATTGATTATTCATGGGTTATAGAGGGACTGTCCTTTAAATGTGCAGATAATTTTCATGAAGTCTATATAAATTAGCTGATGTTATGTGTCTTTACGCAAGTTCAACATAGAACTGCAATCCCAAGTGCTGATGCAGTTTAATAATCTATACCTGAAAACACAGAGGCGCTTGGGGGAGAGCAGCCCCTGTGAGTGGAAAATCAATGAGCAATGCATAAAAAAAGGAGACCTCTGTCTCCCAAAGATTAATTAATTTTGCATTGCAATGTACAAACAATTAACCTCGGAACAAAGGTACACAATTTCTGTGCTACTCCAAAATAGAACGAAACAAAAAGAGATTACCGAGGCAATAAATGTAAGTACAAGTACAGTGTCTAGCGAGATAAGACGTAATAGTGGAGTCAGAAGACACTATAATTGGGAAACTGCTCAAGCAAATGCAGTACAAATAAGGCGCAGAAAGCCAGGCAATCGTTCAGTTGACAAGGATGTCATGGAAGAAGCGAAACGCCTTCTTGTTACCGAGCAATGGTCTCCAGAATAAATATCTGGTGTATTGGCTAAGGACGGTAAATATATTATGTTGTTTATGAGAAAACTTAAAAAGGGGGAAATGCCAAAGAACTGGCACGGACTGTAATATACTTACTATCTCCATTCAAAGAGCATGTCAAGTCTATTACAATTGACAATGGTACAGAATTCGCTTGTCATGAAATGATAGCTAAAAGCCTTGGTGCTACCATCTATTTTGCTGACCCATACGCTTCGTGGCAGAAAGGGGCTATAGAAAATGCTAACGGACTAATTAGGCAATACGTGCCAAAAAAAGAAACCTTTGAGCATATCAGCCAGCAACAAATCACGAAGTATTCAAAGAAAATTAACATGAGGCCAAGAAAGAAATTAGATTTTAAAACACCACAGGACTGCTTTTACGAACTAATTAAGTAAATTTGCACTTGCTTGTTGAATTCACGCTTTTTAATGCCACAAATATCTGCAATTTCCTTCAGATATGAATTGGTTCGCTGATTGGTTAGCATTGGGAAGAGTTTACCATCACGATAGGTCTTGCCACTATACTTTTCAATGATATTCTTCGGAATATCCAATAAAAGAACATTTGTTGCAACACTCGTCTTCTGTCGTTTTGTCATTATCCATTGTTTGTCATCAAGGGTAACAATGTTCTCGGGAGTAAGGTTAGCCACATCAATGTACGCCAAGCCTGTGAAGCACGAGAATACGAATAAGTCACGAACCAATTCCAAGCGTTGTATGCCCAGATTCTTATTGGCTATCTTCAAAATCTTTTCATCTGTCAAGAAACCACGATTGACAGGCTCAAGGTGAAAGCGATGATTAAGAAAAGGATCATGATGAATTACGCCCATTTTTCTTCCTAAAATCGTAATAGTCTTGAAAGTTTTCATTGTCTTGGTAGCTGTATTCGGGTTCTGACCAACTACTGTGCGAAGGAAAATATCAAAGTCGTGTATGATGATATAGGTGAGCTCAGACAAGCGTATGTCCGAACGTTTGTACTTATCCTGCAAGAAAGTCGTGAAGTGTCGTTTGCAGACATTATATTTCTGAAAAGTGGCAGCACTTACAGATATGCCCACTTGCTTAGCAATATCTTTGTTGTGCTTATCGAAGAGTGTCATCATCGTTTCTACCTCTTCTTTCTTGCCGAGATACTCCGACTTAATACGTTCTAAAGAAATGGCATCTGTCATTTCCAACTTTTTGAAGATCGTCTGCAATCCGCTTTGGATGTTATCCAACTCGAGATTAGTAGAAAGAGCCTCTGTGGTTCTTCCCTTCAGTCGTTCTTTTTCACTATCCCATTGCGACTGCTGAACGGCTATGCCTGTTGAGCCAATGGAAAGTCGTTCGTTGTTGAGATAGATTCTCAACATCACGGGTGTTTTACCCTCCTTGTTCACATAGTTGCTTCTTAAATAGAAGACTGCTCTGAAAATGGTTTTCATTTGCGCTGCTGTTGTTTAATTGTAGCCATGGAAAGGAAAGTTGTAGCCAAAATTCAATAATTGTAGCCAGCTTCTAATAGAATTGTAGCCAAAAGATTGAATTATTAGCGAGATAAACTTCTGTAACCACGCTGCAAAGTTCGACATATTTATTTGAATAACAGCAATTTGCGTGTACTCTATGCGTACTCTGTACGAACTCTTGGCTACAATTTTTATTTTACCTCAAAAAGTGTAGCCAGATTGTAGCCATTGTAGAGTATTTAGGGAGTATTTACGGGTCAGTCCTAAAACCCAGTTGCAAGCCTACTCTCTTAAGCACACAATTTCATAAGCCTATATAAAAAGAAAGGAATATCTGTCACCCCTCTGA
>NZ_FZNZ01000002.1 GCF_900187995.1 Prevotella jejuni | reverse complement strand
CTAATGCCACTTTATGATAGAATTCTTTTAAGGAAAAGATCTGTAATAGAGACTATCAATGATGAGCTAAAGAATGTAGCTCAATTAGTGCATTCAAGGCATAGAAGCATATTAAATTTCGCAATGAATGTTCTATCTGCTATTGCAGCCTACAGCTTCTTTGAGAAGAAGCCAGCAGTGAATATAGACTTTGCTATAGAGCAACATTCAGGGCAGCTTACATTATTCTAAAGTAATCTGTTTCATTATTATCTTTAGGCCCAATCAAAAGATTGAGCCTAAAGAGGCGTTGTACTAAACCAAACGGAAGAGTGGTATGATACTTAACCCGAGTTCAGGTTATTACAACTGACAATGGTACAGAATTCGCTTGTCATGAAATGATAACCAAAAGCCTTGGTGTTACCATATATTTTGCTGACCCATACGCTTCGTGGCAGAAAAGGGCTATAGAAAATGCTAACGGACTAATTATGCAATACGTGCCAAAAAAGAAACCTTTGAGCATATCAGCCAGCAACAAATCACGAAGTATTCAAAGAAAATTAACATGAGGCCAAGAAAGAAATTAGATTTTAAAACACTACAGGACTGCTTTTACGAACTAATTAAGTAAATTTGCACTTGCTTGTTGAATTCACGATTCTGTACCCTCTGTCTTAGTGTAATTCGCATAATTCGTAGTTCTGTGGTGATAGTTATTTGTTATAGTCCATACCGCTCTTATCCCCATGTGGCATTATATCATCTTTTAATATGTCATTCAATCTATGAACAGTCCATCTTTGTACCACTCAATTAAACCGCCGTATTTGTATGTCTGTGGAACTCGGTGTGAGTATGAAAAGTCTCAACAAAAATGTAGTGAAAGGTAGGAGTTAATGACGAAGGTTATATACATGGTTCACGTCTATAACCTGCATTAAATCAGTGTGTTGTGAGCAGTGGAGGAGAAGGTGCTTATTAAGACACAAGAAGAGCCTTAACAAGCACCAAGAAGGGCGTGTTCTTGAAGGCAGAAGGGCGTCTTCTTGAACCATGAAAAGTAAGTATTGGATATGGTGTATGCGATAAATCTTTACATCATCCATCCTTTCCCTTAGTTTTATTCATGGCTGGTTTATATGGGAACTCTACGCCTACACCTCTAAATCGTACAATTAATTTCTTAAGGTCAGGACAATGTCATTTCAACTGTCCTACCATCTAACACAATAAAAAGTTTGTCGACCGTTTCCAATTATTATAAGTTCTTGAAGTTACATATCCAAAAATTAGGAAGCTCAGAAATACTGTCATATCTTTGCAACATCAAGAAAAACGATGGTTTATATCACCAGTGAATTAAAAGCTATACTTTATATCGAACCCAGCGTGATTTTACCAAGAGAAAGACAGCTCCGGTATGCCCATCAGCATTCCTCATGCTCCTAAAGAAATGAAGCCAATGACACCATTCAGATGACGTACCCCATCTTCATTCTGCCCCTTATCCACTCTTTGTCATTATGTTCTTCTGTTTATGTATGAGCTTTCGGCCACTCTATGTCGTTATGTCATTCTGTCTGAGAATATTGAAATCGTTGTTCCTTCTGTGCCCTCTGTCTTCGTGCAATTCGCGTAATTCGTAGTTCTTTGTAGATAGTTGTATAATATAGTCCATACCAGTCTTATTCCCATGTGGTATTATATCATCTTTTTATATGTCATTCAATCTATGAACAGTCCGTCTTCCTCCCATTTAAGTAAGCCGTAGTGTTTGCTTGTCTGTGGAACTCGATGTGAGTATGAAAAGTCTCAATAAAAATGTAGTGAAAGGTAGGGGTTAATGACGAAGGTTATATACATGGTTCACGTCTATATTTAATTATTAATTTTGTTGACTGCTAAAACTATAATAGTTTACTCCTTATGCTAATTCTTATCTAAGTAGATAATATTGTGTTTCTTTTGTAAGAATAAGCCTTCTAACCAAATAAAGTTTGTTTACTTCCGGTTGTATAGCTCTTTATAAACAACAATATGCTTGTATAGCAGTAATATATTACATGGTATTTGGCCCTCAATACCATTGGTGTTCACCGCTAACAGCACATGTGTTGGGTAAGAACATATCAGTATAAGTTGTAAAATAGAATCCTGATGTTTATTAATTCTATGAGATGAGAATAATTGTAATACAGCATTTTACCCCCTTCTTTTCTGTCTTATCTCGTTTTTTTTTACTACTTTTGTACGCAAATGACGTTAAGAGAATTAAAACCTACGAATATTGATGAGTGAGAACAAACTTTCCACTAATGAACAAGCACAGACTGCTGATGCGCCTGTAAAGGCCAGTTATACCGAATATAAGGTAATATCATCGCAGGGATACTGTATGATAGTGAAGTGTCGTAAGGGCGACCAGACCGTCGTTCTGAAGACACTGAAGGATGCGTATCGTGAGCGTGCGTTGCTTCGTAATGCATTGAAACGTGAGTTTAAACAGTGCCAACGACTCAATCATGCTGGTATTGTACGCTATCAAGGGTTGGTAGAGGTTGATGGTTATGGACTTTGTATTGAGGAGGAGTATGTAGAAGGACGTACTTTACAGGCTTATCTTAAGGAGAGTCATACCGATGATGAGAAGCTTGGTATCATCAATCAGATTGCTGATGCACTGCGTTATGCACATCAGCAAGGGGTTATCCATCGTAACCTAAAGCCATCAAATGTACTTGTTGCCAATCAAGGTGACTATGTTAAACTCATTGATTTCAGTGTTCTTTCGCCTGAAGATGTGAAGTTGACAGCTGATACAACACGCTTCATGGCACCAGAGATCAAGGACGAGACGATGGCAGCTGACGGTACGGCTGATATCTATTCCCTCGGTACTATCATGAAGGTGATGGGTTTGACATTAGCTTATAGCGATGTTATTAAGCGTTGTTGTGCCTTTAAGCGGAGCGACCGTTATAGTAATATTGATGAGTTCTTAGCCGACTTAAATAATGAAGGACCATCGTTCACTATGCCAAAGATAGGCAAAGGCACTGTTATGTTGGCTTTGATTGCTGCTGTGGTGATAGGAGTTGGCATATTGTTATATAACTATGGTGGTGCTTTAGTCGACCAGGTTGGTAAGATTGATATGTCATCTGTCTTTAAGTCAGACGCAGAGACGGCGCCTGAAGACACGGTAAAGATGAAGCCTTCTGCACAGTCAGACAGTCTTTCGACAGCTACTGAGCAGCCAGCCACTGGTAAGCTTGCTTTTATGAATAAGATGAAGCCAGCCCTTTATAAGGACCTTGACCGTCTCTTTGAGAAGAATTCTGCAGACAAGGCGAAGCTTACAAAGGCTATTAAGGCCTATTACAAGGGACTTATTCAGGCCAACGACACACTCGACAGTGAGCAGCGTGCAGAAGTGGATCGTGTCTTTGGCGATTATGTAAAGCAGAAAAAGGCTGCGTTGAAATAATAGCTACGAATGCAGATGAATATATGGTAGACAGCTTATAAGGATGTTACCTAACTCATTCGGCGGTTATTCTTATAGATGACAGGGGCAGAGTCTGTGCTTTCTTTCAATACTTTTAATACGTATGAGAGGGAGACGGTGTCTGTCCCTGTCTGTTTTTAACCATTATATCTACACTGAAAAGTAGATGTGTTATGGGATAGGTATAGTATTATTGAGGGTCATGTTATGTTCATGCTTTCAGTATATAGCTATAAGACCTATAAGTAATTTGACAGAAGAGAAATAATAGCTAACTTTTTAAGGAGATTAAATAAATATAATATGAAGGACCTAAAGTATTATACATGCATCTATGATTCTGATAACATAGAATTGTATTTTCTTGAAGAAAGTGGTAGTTGTAGCCTTGTGATGAAAGAGTTTCGTAATAATTATGACCGCTTTTATGAGGCAATTATAGCTACTGGAGATGCATTAACATTGACAGATTACCCATCATCAGACGATGAGTTAAGTTTAACAGAGCGTGTAAGCTTTCTCTTTGGAACGCAGAATGGTTATTGTCGGTTTGTGAGGATGTGCGAAAAGCAGGGTTTTGAAGTTAAAGATATAACGTGGTAATAATTAAAGGATGAGTAATAATCACTCCCAGATGACAGGTGCTTATGGTGAAGCACTTGTCGTAACAGAGCTTATCAAGAGAGGTTGTGTAGCACTGAATGCCAATGCATCGGTAAGAAATCATAGGTCAATAGATATTGTATGTATTAGATATGATGACGCCACTTGGACACATAAATCAGTGTTGATACAGGTGAAAGCTCGGAGAGGGAGAGATTTTCCTACAGGTTATAATCTATCAGAGAGTATCAATATAGACCAATTAAATAAAGAAGTCAAGGGACCTTACGTCTTTATTTATTAGAATGACGAGAATGCTCCTGAGTATTATATCTTATCACGAAAACAACTGATTAAACTCCTTTCAGGCCTGCATATTGCATTTTGTAAGAATATAAAAGGGAATACTTCACGAATAAATAGTGAGCCTGCGATGCTTTCTTTGCGATTTATACAGGGTGAAAATGGCAAGAAAGGTACGAGTTTGGAGGGATATATAAACCCTTATCCTGGTAATATCTTCCATAATGCTTGGGGATAATATATGGGAAGAATGATAGACTCAAAGGATGAATAACAATGTGTAGAATTATATATAAGCTACTGTTTCCTGCTTTACTGTTTGCAAGCAACATACAGGCACAGACACCATCGATGAGTCGTCGGCAGGCAGCAGGACGGTCAATGGAACAGCAGGGGTTGGTAAATATAAAGCATGTAGTACCTTCTATCAAGGTGGCTTTGATGTATGCTCGTACGGATAACTTCTGTAATCGGGTGCTTTATCATGACTTGCGTGATGCCTACGTATTGCCTGCTTGTGCTGAAGCATTGCGTAAAGCACAAGCAGAGTTGAAGCGTCGTCGTCCAGATTTAAGCCTTTGTATCTTCGATGCTACACGACCGATGAGCGTACAGCAGACGATGTGGGACGCAGTGAAAGATACCCCAAAGTACTTCTATGTGTCTAATCCTGCTCACGGAGGAGGTATGCATAACTATGGAATGGCTGTAGATATCAGTATCTGCAAGTCCTCATGGAATGATGCTACATGGCGTGATGGTGCCACACGTTGTATTATCGATACGATTCCAATGGGTACAAAAGTCGACCACATGGGACTGTTCAGTCATATCGACAAAGAGAACGAACTCGTTTCTCATCGACTAATCTCTCGTGAAGCATTCGCCAACCGCAGACTCCTTCGTGAGGTGATGAGTGCTGCAGGTTTCATGCCTTTACGTACAGAGTGGTGGCACTTCAACCTTTGTACAAGGGCCTGGGCAAAGCAGAATTTGAGGGTGGTGAGGTAAAAAAAGATGCCTCACCCCCGTCCCCTCTCCGAATGGAGAGGGGAGTGATTACCGACTTTGCTACTGTGATAGATGGTAAGAATAAAATTCTAAGGACTATTAAGGCAATGCAAATATAGGATTAGATGAAGCAAAAAAACGATATAAGTCATTCAGAACTACCACTGCCAAGATATGTGCGGGACGTTCTAAGCAAACATAACATTTCACTCCCCTCTCCACTCGGAGAGGGGGCGGGGGTGAGGCTTCTTGCCCTTCAATCCCACCGTTACCCCGATATTGATATGCCGTACCTGCTCAATCAGCTTACAGGATGGCAGACCGCACGTACGAAACTACCGTCTTGGGCAGCGAAGGAGGATATCATCTATCCCCCACATCTGTCTATGGAACAGTGTTCGAGTGAGCATACTGCGGAATATAAGGCGCAGTTGGTTTCACGTTTAATAAGGCTGTCCTCTTTGGTTACTAATAGTCCTCAAAATGAGCAGAGTAGTCCTTCTGTAGTGGAAAGTGCGACACTGACGCCACGAGAAGGAACTGAGCAGAAAGGTAGGGGAGGGACCTTCTGCGACCTAACAGGTGGCTTTGGTGTTGATTTCTCCTTTATGTCACGTCGTTTTGAGCGTGCTATTTATGTCGAACAACAGAAGGAGTTGTGCGAAGTGGCACGTCATAACTTTCGTGCCTTAGGCTTAACACAAGCCGAGGTAGTCAATGGCGACGGTACAGCCTACCTCCATCAGCTCGACCATGTAGCCGTGATATTCCTCGACCCAGCCCGCCGTAATGAGCAGGGAGGCAAGACCGTGCTGATAAGTGATTGTACCCCTGATGTCTTAACATTAGAGGAAGAACTCTTGGAGAAGGGCGACACAGTTGTAATAAAGCTATCGCCTATGCTCGATTGGCATCGTGCAGTAGACGAACTAAACCGTTTGGATAGCGTTGTTCGTGAGGTTCATATCGTTTCTGTACGCAATGAATGTAAAGAGTTGTTGCTTGTTTTGCAGAAGACTAAGGGTGAGACGGAGGCGACGATAGCTGTAGACAAAAGCTTACAGATGTTCTGTGTGAATGATGATAGTGTCGTTTCTTATTCCCTTCGAGAGACTTTAGGAGTGTCACAGCGTATCCTCTCGACAGCCCCCATGGCCGGTCAGTATCTCTATGAGCCTAATGCTTCGTTGATGAAAGCAGGCTGTTTCTCCCTTCTCACCGCCCGTTATCCATTGTCAGCATTAAGTTTGAATTCTCATCTTTTTGTCTCTGATGAGGCCATCGACGCTTTCCCTGGTCGTAAGTTTAGGATAACAGCCGTCTCTTCGTTTAATAAGAAGGAGCTACGTCATAGTCTGTCAGGGATTGACAAAGCCAATCTTGCTGTGCGCAACTTCCCTATGAGTGTTGCTGAACTCCGTAAACGGCTAAAGATAAAAGAAGGAGGAGACATCTACCTCTTTGCTACCACAGATGCAGAAAACAAACATCTCCTCTTCGTTTGTGAGAAGATAGGCATGTAGACAAACGGTATCTTCAATAAGACAATGGTGTGATGGTAGACTTTATGGACGATTGGAATATGTTTGTAACAGCGTGTTTTAGAAGTGTGCCGAGCATGAAGACGAATAGTTTTAATGGCAGATATGTAGGATGCTGAAGCCTAATACGGTATGTGAAGTTGGTGAATATCAGTGCTATTAACAGATGATAGAAGTCCATATAGTCAATAAAAAGGAGTCTAAATTTGCCTATCTATCTTTTTTTTAGTACTTTTGCACGTTTAAGATTAGGAAAATAACGAAATAAGATATTAAATGTCATCAGTTCAGATAAAGCGAGTAGAGACGAAGAAAGACCTAAAGGCTTTCATTGAGTGTCATTATGATCTCTACGAGGGCAATCAGTATGATGCCCCAAACCTCTATAGCGATGAGTTGAAAACGTTGTCAAAGGATAAGAATGCAGCCTTTGACTTTTGCGAAGCTGAGTATTTCCTTGCCTTGAAAGAAGGCAAGGTAGTAGGGCGTGTAGCCGGTATCATCAATAATAGAGCAAACGAGAAATGGGGTACGAAGGATGTCCGCTTCGGCTGGATAGACTTCATTGACGATATAGAAGTGTCAAAGGCTTTGTTAAAGGCGGTCGAAGACTATGGTAAAGAAAAGGGCATGGACTCTATCGTTGGACCGCTCGGTTTCACCGATATGGACCCAGAGGGCATGTTGACATGGGGCTTCGATCAGCTCGGTACAATGGCAACCAGCTACAACTATGATTATTATCCAAAGCACATGGAGAAGCTTGGTGGCTGGGAGAAGGATAATGATTATGTAGAATATAGGCTTGATGTCCCAGAGACAGCACCAGAGAAATACACCAAGATAGCAGAGATGGTGGAGAAACGTTACAATCTCCATGCACGCAAACTGACCAAGAAAGATATCTTCGAAGGTGGCTATGGCAAGAAGCTCTTCGACTTAATCAATGTTACTTACTCTCATCTCTATGGCTTCTCAGAGTTGAGTGAACGTCAGATAGACCAGTATGTCAAGATGTACTTCCCTCTTGCCGACCTCGATCTGATAACTGTTGTAGAGGACGGGAATAAGGACAACCAGTTAGTTGGGCTTGCTATTACAATTCCATCACTGACTCGTGCCTTGCAGAAGTGCCACCGTGGACGTCTTTTCCCATTCGGATGGTGGCATTTACTACGTGCAATAAAGTTCCATAAGACGGAGGTTGTAGACCTTCTTCTTATTGGTGTCCTACCAGAGTATCGCTCAAAGGGAGCTAACTCCCTTGTCTTCGCTGACCTCATTCCACGTTATGTGAAATACGGCTTCAAGTGGGGTGAAACGCATGTGGAGATGGAAACCAACGAAAGCGTACAGAGTCAGTGGGGCCCATTAGACCCAACAATGCACAAGAAGCGTAGATGCTATAGGAAAGCTATTGGGTGATAAATGTTGAGTGTTGGGTGTTGATGGACAGTTTTAACATGTGTTCTTTCTATATTTTCACGTGTTTCTTCTATTTCAACACCTAATTGCTCATTAATGAACACTCAATATGATAAAATAGCTAAGCCCTTATCACCTAATAATTAACCCTCAATAACCAATAATTCACAGCCAATAACCCAGCACATGGATAAATCATCAACCCCCAACCTTCAGCCCCCAACACCCAATACCCAACCCTCAACACCCGTTTCTTACACCGACGATAATATCCGACATCTATCGGATATGGAGCACGTGCGTACCCGTCCGGGTATGTACATTGGTCGTTTGGGCGATGGAAAGTTGCCCGAAGATGGTATTTATGTACTCTTGAAGGAGGTCATTGATAACTCTATTGACGAGTTTAAGATGAATGCTGGTGATCGTATCGAGGTTGATGTGGACGATAACCTGCGTGTTAGTGTGCGCGACTATGGTCGTGGTATTCCACAGGGAAAGCTTGTTGAGGCTGTATCAGTGTTGAATACGGGTGGTAAGTACGACTCTAAAGCGTTCAAGAAGAGTGTTGGCTTGAATGGAGTAGGTGTGAAAGCTGTTAATGCGTTGAGTTCTCATTTCGAGGTGAAGAGCTACCGTGATGGGAAGGTACGCGAACTGTCGTTTGAGAAAGGTAACCTTCAAAGCGACAAAACAAAGAAATCGACTGATGAGAATGGAACCTACATCTATTTCGAACCAGACGATACTCTTTTCAAGCATTATAGCTTCCATGATGATATAGTAGAGGAGATGCTCCGTAACTATACCTACCTGAATACAGGATTGACTATCATGTACAATGGGCGTCGCATACTTAGTCGACATGGCTTAAAGGACCTTCTGACTGATAATATGACTGTTGATCCATTGTACCCGATAGTTCACATGAAGGGAGAGGATATTGAGATTGCTTTCACACACACCAATCAATATGGCGAGGAGTACTACTCCTTCGTGAATGGACAGCACACTACACAGGGCGGTACACACCAGACTGCTTTCAAGGAGCATATTGCCAAGACGATAAAAGAGTTCTTCGGCAAGTATGAGTATGGTGACATTCGTAACGGATTGGTGGCTGCCATCGCTGTAAACGTTGAAGAACCAGTATTCGAATCACAAACTAAGATTAAGTTAGGGTCCACACAGATGTCGCCTGATGGGGAGTCTATCAATAAGTATGTGGGCGACTTTATCAAGACAAACGTCGACAACTATCTCCATATCCATAAGGAAGACTTCACCGATATACTTGAGAATAAGATCAAGGAGACCGAGCGAGAGCGTAAGGCAATGGCTGGTGTAACGAAGTTGGCACGTGAGAGAGCGAAGAAAGCCAACCTCCATAACCGTAAGTTACGTGACTGTCGTGTACACTATTGTGACGTGAAGAACGATCGAAAGGAGGAGAGTTCTATCTTTATAACGGAGGGTGATTCGGCCAGCGGAAGTATCACTAAGAGTCGTGATGTCAACACACAAGCTGTCTTCTCATTGCGTGGAAAGCCGCTTAACTGCTTTGGTCTGACGAAGAAGGTGGTGTATGAGAATGAGGAGTTCAACCTTCTTCAGGCTGCGCTCGATATTGAGGACGGACTCGACTCACTCCGATATAATAAGGTGATAGTGGCTACGGATGCCGATGTCGACGGTATGCATATCCGCTTATTGATAATCACCTTCTTCCTTCAGTTCTTTCCTGAGCTGATAAAGAAAGGGCATGTATATGTCCTTCAGACGCCCCTCTTCCGTGTTCGCAACCGTCGAACAAAAATCAAGGACAAGCAGGTTATTGCTGATGCCGACGCCCGTCGTGCGAAAGGAGAGAAGAAGAACGACTTTATCACACGCTACTGCTACTCTGAAGAGGAGCGTGTGGCAGCTATCAACGAACTTGGCCCAGAACCAGAGATAACACGATTCAAAGGTCTTGGAGAGATTTCTCCTGATGAGTTCGCACACTTTATAGGACCCGACATGCGCCTTGAACAGGTCACACTCCATAAGAATGATCAAGTTGCAAAGTTGCTTGAGTACTATATGGGAAAGAACACTATGGAGCGTCAAAACTTCATTATTGACAACCTCGTTATCGAAGAGGACTTGCCTGAAGACCAAGGGGAGATGTAAAGGAGGGCTTTGTCATAAAGCTAACTTACTGTCTTCTCGTCTCTAAAGCATAGTCGATAGGAGCTTTCAAATCAGTCGACTGATTTTTTAAAACACTCGACTAATTTTCCAAATCAGTCGAGTGTTCTCTTAAAGGGGACGTTAGTTCTATCAGAATAAGCCGTCCATTTGCTCCGCAATCCTCATGAACATGCTATTAAACAAGCAACAACAATTCATAACAACAACAAGATAGAAAGACAAGAGCAGGGACTCGAACACTATTCCCTTGCATTTTCTTTCAAAGAAATAGAGTTTCATTAAATTACAATATTAGTCTATGAAAAGGTATATCTATCTTTCACTCCTTTGCTTCTTTAGCTTTTTACCATTGTCAGCGCAGCTTAAGAGCGACTCACCCTTGCGTAAGTTGCAGATAGCAGAGATGGCTATCACTAACTTCTATGTAGACTCTGTGAACGAGCAGAAGTTAGTTGAGGATGGTATTAGGGGTATGCTCGAGAAACTCGACCCCCATTCTACCTACACGGATGCGAAGGAGACCAAGGCAATGAACGAACCGCTGCAGGGCGACTTTGAGGGTATTGGCGTACAGTTCAATATGATTGAAGATACACTTGTCGTTATCCAGCCTGTTGTCAATGGTCCTTCTCAGAAGGTGGGAATCCTGGCGGGCGACCGTATCGTCAGTGTGAACGACTCTACAATAGCTGGCGTAAAGATGCCACGTATCGACATCATGAAGATGCTTCGTGGTAAGAAGGGTACGAAGGTGAAGTTGGGTATTGTGCGTCGTGGCGTGAAAGGGGTGCTTACCTTTGTCGTTACACGTGCTAAGATACCTGTCCATACTATCAATGCCTCTTATATGATACGTCCTAATGTGGGTTATATCCGTATAGAGAGCTTCGGAATGAAGACCCATGACGAGTTCATGGCGGCTGTTGACTCACTGAAAAAAAAGGGCATGAAGACCCTCCTTCTCGACCTACAAGACAATGGTGGCGGTTATCTTCAGTCGGCTGTTCAGATATCAAATGAGTTCCTCAAGAACAATGATATGATTGTTTACACCGAAGGACGACGCTCTCATCGACAGAATTTCAAGGCGATTGGCAACGGACGTCTGCAGGATGTGAAGGTCTATGTATTGGTGAATGAGCTCACGGCTTCGGCTGCTGAGATTGTTACGGGGGCTATTCAGGATAACGACCGTGGAACGGTTGTTGGCCGTAGAACCTTTGGTAAGGGACTTGTACAGCGTCCACTCGACCTGCCTGATGGTAGTATGATTCGTCTGACTATCGCTCATTACTACACGCCAAGTGGCCGTTGTATTCAAAAGCCATATAAGAAAGGCGACCTAAAGGATTACGAGATGGATATTGAGAAACGCTATAAGCATGGCGAGTTGACCAATCCTGACAGTATTCAATTCTCTGATTCTTTGAAGTATTACACCATTCGCAAGCACCGAGTTGTCTATGGTGGCGGTGGTATAATGCCTGATAACTTTGTCCCACTCGATACTGCTAAGTTCACACGTTATCATCGTATGTTAGCTGCAAAGAGTATTATCATCAATGCTTACTTGAAGTATGTTGATGCTAATCGACAAGAGTTAAAGGCCAAATATAAGTCGTTTGACGCGTTTAATAAGGGTTATGTGGTACCACAGTCATTGCTCGATGAAATCGTCGCAGAGGGCAAGAAAGAGAAGATAGAACCTAAGGATGCGGCCGAGTTAAAGGCTACGCTTCCTAATATTGCACTACAGATAAAGGCGCTCACAGCCCGAGACATCTGGGATATGAATGAGTATTTCCGTGTATGGAATGCGCAGAGTGATATCGTCAATAAGGCGGTAGAGTTGGCTACGGATAAGTAGTTAGATAAGAGAATGTGCTCTGGCCCGTTGCTGTTGACGTCTATGACGACGCAATAGGTAAGTGAGGAGTATATGAAAAGGTGCTTAGTTGGACTCCAATTAAGCACTTTTTTTGTGCGCTTTAAGGTCGCTGTCTTATCCGTTTCTTGCTCGATTAAAGAAGGTCTCTTTGTCTCTTCTCGAATTATTTACATGAAAAAAAATATTTTTTGTCGTGAAAAGAAATATTTATGTTCATGAAAATAAATATTTCTTGTCGTGAAAATAATTCGGTGCAATAGATGTTTTGTGGTCGAACAGAGGGTTAATACGCCCTTCTTGCGGCTTAGACTTCTCTTAAAAGGACGGTTGTCTATATTCGACCCCTAATCCCTTTCGTAGCTATACAATCATCCTTTGGCAGAGACGAAAGGGCAATCAATAAGGGCTGAAACCCAAGGTAGGATTCCAGCCCTTCAATCTCGTCTATGGGAGTATCAACCGAATTAGGTTGAAGTCCACCGTTATTCGCCACTCATCTCCTTTAATAGAGCGAGCGCTTTGTTCTCGTTCTCTTCCATGATCTCACGTTCTCCTGGTCCTTTATCATTGATGCCACAGAGGTGGAGGATACCGTGAATGATAACACGATGTAGCTCGTCTTCATACGTCTTCTTGAAGAGCTCGGCATTAGAACGCACCGTGTCAAGTGAGATAACAAGGTCGCCATTGAGCACATCACCCTCGTCATAGTCGAAGGTAATGATGTCTGTGTAGTAGTCATGGCCTAAATACTCATTATTAACATCGAGAATCTTCTCGTCATCAACGAACATGTAACCAATTTCTCCTACCTTTCTACTGTGCGTTGCGGCAACAGCTTTAATCCAACGAGAAATCTCTCTCTTCTTTATCTTAGGCATCTTAACGCCTTCAGCACTATATGTTATCATCGTGTCTATGTTTTATCAATGAGGCTTGTCGGCCTATGTTTAATCGTCAATATCCCTTTGGCAGGAACTCAGTGATGTCTCTTCCAAAGTTATGCAGCTCTCTCACAACACTTGAACTGATACTTTCTAATTCGGGTTCAGCGAAGAGTAGGAGGGTCTCAATAGAACTCAAGCAGCGGTTGATGGCTGCTTGTTCGCGCTCATATTCAAAGTCCTTTACACTACGCACACCCTTAATGATATATTTGGCACCCTCTCTTCGAGCAAAATCGATGGTAAGGTCGCTGTATGCCTTTACCTCTATCTTTGGTTCGCTGGCATAGAGTCGTGCTATGCGCTCGGTCCGTTCCTCCGCACATAGCATGCACTTCTTTCGCTCATTGACGCCAACACCAATCACGATCTTGTCGAAGAGTGGTAAAGCACGATGTAGAATAGAGTCATGACCCACCGTGAAAGGGTCGAAGCTTCCAACGAATATGCCTGTTTTCATTTGTTTTTACCTTCTATATATTCCAAAGGAGTTACAACACTTATCTCACTGGTAGCAAAATCTTTCTTGTTTCTTGTGACAATGATATCAGCATTTGCATTAAGAGCTGCAAAGTATTGCATTGCATCTTCAAAATCATTCCAATTAGCAGTGAGCGCAGAATCTATCGCAGGTGCTCCCATACTGATAATTTCAAAACAATCTCTAATAGCAGAGAATGTTGCTATAAAACCCCTATTCCCTAAGGATTTTCTTTCGATATAACAAGCATTTACAACTGATAAATCACTTAATAAAAGTTCGTCTCCGTTATTAATAACCATACTTGCCACTTTCAGTGCATTCTGTGTGAACTCACCTCTTGCCTCAAGAAGATCTATGAGGATATTGGTATCTAAGAAGATTCTCATAAGTATTTTGTTCTTAGATACTCTTCTTTTGCTTGTTTCCAGCTTTCTAAATGACTGTTTGGCAGTTTACCAGCGATGGATTGAAGTAACTCTATTGCTTTTTTCCTTTTCTCTGGTGTGTTTAAGTCTGGCTTTTTATAGTTCTCTGTATGAGAGTTGATTTGACTTATAGTCCATCCCATCTTTTGTGCTAACATCTCCAAGAAGGCGTTGTCTGCACTTGGAATATTTATGGTCCTATTCATAATTATACCTCCTTATTTTCTGCAAAAGTACTCTATTTCTATTATATAACCAAATAAGCAGCAGTATTATTTACCATTAGCTATCCCTTGGATATCTTGTAGAGAGACATTACCAAGTAGGTTGATAATTGTAATTTCATTGCGTTCTATGGCCAACAAGGAAAACTCGTTCTTCCCATTGGGGTAATGGCGTTCGTAGATGGTGGTATGGTCTGTACCCTCATTGACTTGCATAACAACCGAAAAACGCTGCTGAGAGAAGATGCTTTGAGCCGTCTTCTTGATGGAAGGAATCAGTGAGCGACGCTCGCAAGAGAGTATCTGTAGATAGTCAAGTCGGCTGGCTATCTTACTGATATCTTTGTTGCCAGCCTTCGCATTCCCCATCATTCGCATCATTTTATGCGATATATAGACGGTAGAGACACCGTCGGTTTCGCTGTACTTATCGAACAATGCTTTCTGAGCGGAGGCCATTATACAAGCAAACAGTGCCAAAGAAAGCGTTAAAATAAATCTCTTCATAATCAATCTCTTGTTTTGTTAGTGACGTTCTCGGCAGCTTCAATACCCTTGTTGAGCGACTTTGAGAATTTCATCAGTGCTCTGGATGTCTCGGCGTAAGCGTCTTTAGCGTTAGTATAGGTGTCCTGTTCTGTCTGTGGAGACTCGTTCTCGTGTTGGTAAACGATAGTTCCGGTTGCGAAGAGGAGCAACAGACTGGCTGCTATCCCTACTACCCAGCGCAGGTTGATGTGCCTAATCGTGCGTTGAGTGGCAACTTCAATGTTGTTCCACTGGCTTATCTGACGGCTGAGACGTCCCTCCATCCTTGTTGGTACAGGGCATTCTGAAGACTGAAGTGCCGTGAAGAAGACGCTTTCCTCCCTTAGGCTGGCATCGATGTCACTGCCGTTAAAGTAAGTGCGCAGCGCCTTCTCCTCCTCTTCGGTGGTCGTCCCATCATAGTAGCGGTCAAGTAAACGCTTTATGTCTTCAGTCTTTATCATATCTCATTGCTTTTATCTGTTCTCTAATCTTCTTACGGGCACGACTGAGAATACTCCTTATATTCACCTCCGTAAGCCCTGTCTCTATGCTAATCTCCTCATAACTGCGGTCTTCAACATCACGCATCAGCATGATACTCGCCTGTGGTTCGGGCAAGCTAACTATCATTTGTCTTACTCGTTGGCATTCGTCGGCCTGCTCTAATTGTCTACTTATGTTCTGTGAGGAGCTGACCTGTAAGGTTCCCACATCTTTGTCTACCTCTTGCAAGCGTCCTGTTCGCATCTTGTCATAGAACAATCGACGCAGAACAGTTATGCTATAAGCCTCTGGATGGTCTACTGTTCCCATCTTGTCACGCTGCATCCACAGTTTTAAGAAGGTCTCTTGCACTAAGTCCTCAGCTGCCTGAACATTCCCCATCAGCCTATATGCCACCGAAAAGAGTTTCCGATGGCAGGGTAGGAATAGCTGTTTGAAATCGCTTGCTTGCATAGGCAGATGTAGAGAGTGGGTTATCATAGACTATTGTCTACGCATGTTTGTCCCATAACTTACATTTTTTAAGTTTGTTATTCTTAGTGCCTTTTTCTATAGCGGCGTCTATGTCGTCTGGTCTTAATTTCCCTTTAATCTGCACAATGGCTCCATCATGATTGTCAGTGGTAAGGATGAGCAGCTCACGGATAAATCCGTCCTTCTCTTTAAGGTAGATGTAAGCGATCTCATCATTCTTTTTTGCGATGATGAAAGGCGTATATCCTGTTGGACGGAAGGTCTGAAGCGTCTTTTGAAAGCTCTGTTTGACGGTCGAGGTACAGTCCTCCAAGGAGAGAACTCGGAATGAAGAGAGTGCCTTGAGTGCTTCTTTGTCTTCTGAATCGGTCTTAGCAAAAGCCTTGACGATGGACATTGCGAAACGAGTAATGTGCATGTAGTTGGCCTTCTCCTCGTATCTGTATTGTCTGAATAATGTTCCTATGCTCTGTGCTGAGGCCCCAACAGCAGAGATGATGAGGGCGAATAAGATGATAAATCGTTTCATGGTCGAGTCTTGTTTAGTTTATTTGTGTATCTACGATATCGTTAACATCAGCGGGATTGATATGTCCGTCAATCTTAATAAGCGAACAGTCTTCTTTGTCAATAGCAAAGATAAGGAGGGTATGTATAACTTTCTCATCCCCTTTGAGGAGTATTCTTACCTTCTCTCCGTCCTCATTGGCCTTCACCATAGGCTCATAACCCAGTGTTTCCAAGTTATTGATATGGTCGAAGAGCTTGTCTTTTGTCTTCTGTGGAGCCTCCTCGAAGGTTAAAATCTGTATTCCGTCCACTTGCTTAAGGAACTTATCAGCATCCTCGTCGTCGGCCATTTGCATTCCTATCTGTATGAGTGACTTAGGGAGATTGACGTAAGTAACGTTCTTCTCCTTCCTAAACTCCTTAATAAGCGTTTCTATTGAATCGTTCGTCGGTTCATTAGTAACGGTTGAAGAGTTGGCTTGTGCGGTGCATCCTGTACACATGATGACTGCAACAAATACGATAGTAAAGATTGTTGTTTTCATTGTCTTGATATTTAATGGGGTTAATAATTCTGTTTTGTCCACATCTATAGAGACGGAAGGGAAGAATGATTTGTGGCAAGGAAAACCTTTTTTTTTCTTCAAAAAGATGCTATATACGTATATTATAGATTGTTGGGTGTCTGTTTGCTTAGGATGGGGTGGGGTCTTTCTAATGTTGAGTTCTACCTCTATTGAGGGTTCTCTGACGGGGGTTAGACCCTTTATGAGATGGATGTTTATCTATCTACACGATGGGAGAAGGAGGCCGGCATGATGCGTGATGAGCCTCCGTAGGATGGTTGAGGGTGGTGAGTTCGGGTGTTTATGACCATAGATTGAAAGCTATTAAAGGTTCTTATAGGGAGGACGATACGTCGGATGGTACAGAGGAACAGGGTATTGGCTTATAGCTTTCGACCTCTCTTACCATTCCATAGACTATGCCAAAAGGTGGTAACAACCGCCAGCCATAGCCCTGATAACGCCTTTCATTTCCAAAGTGAACAGTAGTCCTGTGAGGCGTGAGATAGGGATGTTCGATTGAATAGACAAGAGATTAATCTGTAGATCATTGTTTTTAGTGAGCACGCGGACGATGGTCTCCTCATCAGAAGACAAATTAGGGAAAAGCGTTCGCTCGATACCTCGCTGTTGAGCTTGCTCCAGTTTGATAGCATCATCCCACCCCA
The DNA here is from genome assembly GCF_900187995.1 of Prevotella jejuni. GTDB lineage: Bacteria > Bacteroidota > Bacteroidia > Bacteroidales > Bacteroidaceae > Prevotella > Prevotella jejuni. Next base: position 165,071 of record NZ_FZNZ01000002.1, on the reverse strand, counting down.
TAGCCTTTATGAAGTCGGTGGCAGAGGTGATAAGAGATGCCCCGTTGTCTCGGATAAGATTGTTACATCCCTCGCTAAAGTCCGAATGAACCGAGCCAGGAAAGGCGAATACCTCACGTCCATAGCTACGTGCAATACTGCAAGTGATAAGTCCTCCACCCTTCGCAGCCGACTCTATGAGAATAGTAGCATCTGCACAACCAGCTACGATACGGTTGCGTTGTACGAAGTTGCGGGCTATGGGCTGTGTTCGTGTGGCGTATTCGGTGAGTAGCCCACCTTGATGTATCATCTTTTGGGCGGTCTCTCTGTGTCCACGAGGGTAGATGTCGTCGAGTCCATGGGCTAATACGCCGATAGTGTTAAAGCCATTCTCCAAGGCTTCTCGGTGTGCATGGATGTCTACACCGTATGCTAATCCACTTAAGATAAGTACGTCTGGGCAAAGAGCCTTCAGTTCTCTGACAAATGAATGGATAATGTCTCGACCGTAGGGAGTGCAGTGTCGTGTCCCAATAATATTGATTACGTGACGTTGATTGAGGTCGGTATTACCGAAGAAGTAGAGTAGGATGGGTGCGTCTGGGCACTCCTTGAGCCGCTGTGGATAGCGTTCATCATTCATGCAGATAGGCTCAATGCCATGCCGATGGTCGTATTCTAATTCCTTTTCAGCCCATTCTCTGCAGATGTCAATATCTTTCAATGCTTGTATAAGATGTGTTGAGGCATCGGGGAGTATCTCTCTAATGTCTCTTTTGTGCTCGATGACCGTTGTGGCAGAGCCTGCTCGTCTGTAGAGTTCAGCTAATTCAACGAGATTGAAACGGCTGAGTCGGGTTAGTAGAATTGAGTTTAATGATTCCATGGTGGTGTGATTGATGAGTTCACCCCTAACGTTCTTCCTACGAGGGGGAGGACGTTAGGAAATGAGACAAGGTTTTATAATACGGCAGCAAACGCTTCGTCATATTCTTTGCTACTGCCTAAACGACCGTTGATAAGCGTCACAAGGTCTACATCAGCATGGAAACAAAGACGCTCATCACTGGCCCTGAAGAGGTCATGAGAGAATATCCAACGTAGTCCACTCTTCTTTAGTGACATGCGAGAGATGATTTCGTCGTCACAAGTAAACGGCACTTTATAAGTGAGTTGCATGCGTGCTACGACAGCATCAACGCCTTTTGCGTGTAGTTCAGAGAAGCTTACACCTAACGACTTGAGGAACCTGTGACGTGTATGTTCGGTGTAATGCAAGTAGTTAGCATTGTTTACTATACCTTGGATGTCGCACTCGTAGTCGCGAACATCCAGTCTTGTCTCAAAGACATATTTCTTCTTTTCCATAATCTATTTGTTTTTTTAGACTCTTATTAGGCTTATTAGGCCTATTAGCCTTATAGGCCCTATTAGCCTAATAGTCTTATTCTCTTATTCCTTTAATGCTGAATTCCCTTTCAGATACTCGTATCCTATTCTGCAACGGAGGCAGTCTTTGCGGTCGCAATACGCCTTCTTTAATTGTATAAGGGCCTGTGAATCACCTGCAGTATCCACTGTCAATCCCACTTCCTGCCACATCCTAACAATGTGATTACGCTCTGCTTTCAGCGTGTCAAGGAGGTTGAAGGCGCGATCACAGTACTTCTCGGCATTCTTATGAGTACCGTATGCGAAGAGGATAGGCACAACAGTGTTGATAATCAGTAGGTTCAACGATGCTGTAGACAGTCTTTTCTCACATTTCGCACTCTCTTCTCCAAAGACATAGTGGCTCTCCCAGTAGGGTGTCACCTGTGTTGTCAATAGTTTTCGGACCTCTTTAACCGTCTCACAATCCAACAACTGTGATAATCCCGTCTGTCGATTATAATAGAGAAGGGCCAGTTGTGCAATCCGAATATGTGGGAAGTTCTGTGGACGTAAGCGTAAGAAGCGCCATTGAGTAGCATCCATCTGCTGTAGACCGAACTTATGTGAAAGATACTGATATTCGCTTTTTAATTGTGCAAAGTAGGCATCTTTCAATGCATTCTCTTGGTAGCGTTCGGGTATGGCGTTCGTTTCCAATAGTCCTGCCTGGCCTAAGAAGAAGGCCTCAATCTGCTGAATATCGTCACGATGGTGGGCTATGTCCTGCAGAGGTATGTGTTTTGCCCATGTCTCAAAGGCATCCCCATTAATACCGAAGCCGTAGTTACGAGCCAAGGTAACGAAATAAGCCGCTTCCCACGAGCCTTCACAGTCATGCAGCCGTTGTACTATTGCGTCTGTCTTCTGCTCTAATCGCTCTGTTTGTAAGGCACTCATCCACGAATGAACCATTAGTTTAGAGAGGTTAGGGATGATGCGATAGCATGCAGGATACTCATCTGTTGTGAGCAACTCCTCGTAGTGTTCACGCACGTCAGGCGGCACCTTCAGTCGTACCTGTGGTGGATACTCTCCTCGTTGAGTCTTAACATCAACGTCGATAGATGCTGCCACGTGTAGTATAACGTTGTTATAATTAGGGTCACGGTCGTGTCTATGGAGGAACCAGTCCGATGCTCGGTCGTGAATCTCCACATTTCCCACCCACAGAGTGCCGTTTATTTTCACCTTGGCATTGAAGAAGTCGGGTCCAGCATTGCGATTATGCAGTCCGGGATCAATAACTTCTACCTCCTGTCCGTCGGTAGTCTTGAGTCCTGTCAACGGAAACATCTTATGCTTCCAGACGTAGTGGATGAGTTGTTCCATAACAGATTCTTGGTTTAACAATACGCAAATATACAAATAAAATGGTAGAATTGGCCTTCTTAACAATGTATTTTCTGTTTTTATTAGTATCTGAGTGTAGAAGACTGGACTTTTGTCTCCATTCTATAGGTTTGTCTTTAATAGTATTACTTTCCCTTTACTCGATGCTTACACATCATAGAGAAAAGTGCAAACCACCACTGTAAGCAAAACAGGCATACGTTATGAAGCATTGTGACTACCTAAGGAAAGATGCTATAAGTTATTAGAAAGCGACAGAGTACATGCGAGTATGCTGTTAAGTATTTCATAGGAAAACATCGACAACACAATCACTTGAAATACAGGGGAGGCCTAAAAATATATCAACTTATTTTGTTTTATGCCGTAAATCAGCTACCTTTGCAATGTTTTTAATACGGATTTAGTTATGAAAATAGCATTGATAGGCTATGGTAAGATGGGCCAGATGATAGAGAAGGTGGCCCTTGCACGTGGCCACGAAATCGTAAGTATCGTTGATCTTGATAATGTTCAAGAGATTGATTCACCTGGATTTGCATCGGCCGATGTCGTCATTGAGTTTACAAGACCAGGGTCTGCTTTCGGTAATTGCATGCGTGCTTTTGGTCGTAACAAGAAGGTTGTAAGTGGTACTACAGGCTGGATGCAAACACAAAAGGCCGAGATTGAGCGTCTATGTAACGAAGAGGGACATACTTTGTTTTGGTCAAGTAACTTCTCTGTAGGTGTTGCCATCTTCTCAGCTGTCAATCGTTACTTAGCAAAGATAATGAATGGTTTCCCACAGTATGACGTTGAGTTAGAGGAAGTTCACCACATGCACAAACTCGATGCACCATCAGGTACAGCCATAACTCTTGCCGAAGAGGTTGTTAACGACCTCAATCGTAAAGACAAGTGGGTGAAGGGCTACCAGCGTGCAGCCGATGGAACGGAGTCTGGAACGAATGATGTTGCGCCCAACGAGTTGCCTATCACTTCTATTCGTTGCGGTGAAGTACCGGGCATCCATAGTGTTATTTACGATTCAGAAGCCGATAAGATAACCATTACTCACGATGCTCATAACCGCATGGGATTTGCTCTTGGAGCTGTCTTAGCGGCCGAGTACACGAAAGACCATACAGGTCTGCTTACGACAAGCGACTTGTTTAAGTTTTAGTGATGGGTGTTGGGTGTTGAATGTTAGGTGTTGATGGTCACTGAAAAGTATTTAGCATAAATGTTGACAGGCATTTATAATAAGACTGACAATTATTTATAATAATACTGAAAGGCGTTTACAATAAAGCTGGCAGCTATATATAATAAGGTGAACTACCGTATATAATAATACTGGCAATCATTTATAACAACGCAGAAAGTAACCCATAACAAAGTAGGACATTCCTCATAACACTCTTCCTCCAACTGATATTGAATAACTAACATACCGTTATCACTCATTAATCATCATTTATCACCTCAATATACAGTATGATAGATAAAGAAAAAGCAGCCCTAAACCCTAAGAAACAATGGGCTAAGTTTATTTGTGCGCTTGTTCTCTACCTTCTTTTCCTGGTTTGGGTAAAGAGTTGGTGGGGACTATTAGTAGTTCCTTTTATCTTCGATTATTATATAACAAAGAAGATACGATGGAAATGGTGGGAGGACTCTGAGGGCCCGATCCGCTTTATCATGGGATGGGTTGACGCACTTGTGTTTGCGTTGGTGGCTGTGTATTTCATCAACTTGTTCTTCTTCCAGAACTATGTTATCCCTTCTTCCTCCCTTGAGAAGTCGCTCCTTACGGGCGATTACCTCTTTGTTTCGAAGGTTAGCTATGGTCCGCGTATCCCTGAGACACCGTTGACAATGCCACTGACCCAGCACACCTTGCCTATTATCAATACTAAGAGCTATATCTCTTGGCCACATTGGGACTACCGTAGGGTGAAGGGCTTGGGTAAAGTAGAGCTGAATGACATTGTTGTTTTCAACTTTCCTGCAGGCGATACCATCATGACTGAGCCTGCTTACCAGGGTAATGACTACTATCATGACGCCTATACATACGGCACAAACTTCCTTGCTCAACAAAATAGAAACATTCGTTTGGCAGACATGAACACCCTCCAACAGCGTGCTTTCTTTGATAAGGCTTACGCTATGGGAAGGAATTATATCATCAAAAATGCGGGCACTTTCGGTACGTTAGGATGGCGTCCTACTGACAGAAGAGAGAATTACGTGAAGCGTTGTGTGGGTCTGCCTGGACAGACCTTACAGATAAAGAATAGGATTGTCTACCTCGATGGGAAACCTAATAAAGAGCCAGAGAATGTAGAATATACCTATTTTATCAAGTTTAAGAATATCTCTGTCGCTGACTTCATGGGTGAGCGTTTCGACGAGCTCCGCAAGGAGTATAACATAAGTGACGAAGATGTACAGACATTAGGACGTCTACATGGCTACGACCTCAACCAAGGCTACGTGCTTAATAGAGCTACATTGGCTTACGATGGATATATGCCATTGACTAAAAGTGCAGCTGCTGAGCTGAAGCGACAAGGCATTGTTAAGTCTATGCGAATTGTTACTGACAAGGATATCTACGCTGGTCTTTACTATCCACTCAATGCTTATACAGGCTGGACACGTGATAACTATGGTCCTATATGGATTCCTGCAAAGGGTAAATCGGTTACTTTAACGTTAAAGAACCTCCCTGTTTATGAGCGTTGTATCAAGGTTTATGAGAGCAACGACCTACAGGTTAAGAACGGAAAGATATACATCAACGGTAAACCTGCCAATAGTTACACCTTCAAGATGGACTACTATTGGATGATGGGTGACAACCGCCATAACTCTGCCGACAGTCGTTATTGGGGCTTTGTACCTGAGGATCACATCGTCGGTAAGCCTATCTTCATCTGGTGGTCAAGTGATCCTGACCGCAAGGGATTTAGTGGTATTCGTTGGCACAGACTGTTCAACTGGGTAGATAATATTAAGTAAGTCTAAAGGACTTCCCCAATCCGTCTCGAAAGAGGGGACATGAGGAATGTCGAATAGGGCGCAATAGGAGGCAGGATGTCTCCATATACTTCTGAAGGAGAGGAGGTGCAACGCTTACCAGAGCTTGGTAGCTTGCGCATCCTCTCCCTTTTTTTATCCCTTAATCATATTATTATCTTCAAAAATAAGCTTTATGACCTATCTTGATAATGGTTGTATCAACGACTTAACATTCCCTTCTTCTGAAGAGGGTGGCGAGGTCTTGTTATCCTCTGCTTACTTTGCACCTATTCAATGGTACCAAAAACTGAATCGATATAGTAGCTGCTTGATAGAACAACACGATAATTTCGTAAAGCAAACCTATCGTAATCGTTGCGTAATCGCGTCTGCGAATGGTCCGCAAGCCCTCTCTATCCCTGTTGAAAAGTATGAGGGAGCGAAGTGCCCGATGAAGGATGTGCGTATTAGCGACCATGATAACTGGCGCCATCAACACTGGAATGCCTTGCAGTCGTCCTACGGTGAGAGTCCATTCTTTGAGTATTATGAGGACGATATACGCCTTTTTTTCGAGCGGAAGTGGGTCTTTCTCTATGACTTCAACTGGGAGATAACGCTTAAGATGTGCGAACTCATCGATATTATGCCGTGTATGCGACGCACAGATAGCTATCAGACGACTCTTCCCGATGGAACCGTCGATTTTAGAGAAGCTATTCGTCCGAAACATCCAGGTGTTGACACCGACTTTGTTCCTCGTCGCTACTATCAAGTCTACCAACAGAAGTTTGGCTTCCTACCTAATCTTAGTATCCTCGACTTACTTTTCAATGAGGGTAATGAGAGTGTATTATACCTATAAAGGTCGTCAGCACAGTGTTTAATAAGCTGTAAAAATCCCCTTCTATCTTACTCGCTAAATGTCTAAAAAGTAAGTCTTACGAATTATTTTCATGAAAAAAAATATTTTTTTTCACGACAAGAAATATTTATTTTCATGAAGAAAAATATTTTTTTTCATGAAAATAATTTGGAAAAGGCGTAGAGGTGTTGTCTTATAACAGCTCTACGCCTTTTCTATTCAGCCTTTTATCGTTTTCGTTTTGCCCTCTTCTAAGTCGGAGAAAAGGGACAGTAGGACTATAACTGACCAGCCTCAACCTGCAAGACAATGCGCTCAACGAGTCTGTCAGCGCCCTTTGGGTCGTATCGTTTCTTAAGACTACTACCAAAGGCCCAGGCAAATGCTTGATAAAAACCTGCTCTTACAGGACCGAGGAAGGCTTGTACAAGCTCGTAGGATGTTGAATTACACTCACGGTCAATGAGCTTAATAAGTAGCTTACCTTGCGTGAAAGTTAGTTTCTTCATACGTGGCTTATAGGTGTTCCAGATTTCCTTCTCTACCTTCTTCATGTGTTCGTCACGTTCTTTCTTGGTTGGGATAGTCTCAAGATATGCGCCCGTCTCAAGGATAATCTGGTGACACTCTTTGGCTACCGGAAGAACCTTTTTGATGTTATAAACCAGTCTGTAGTAGGCTGTCTCTTGTGCTTTATTCTTAAACTCTAAGGGTGGGAAGACGTAAACATTACTTGTTCTGACATATTGAATACTGTCTGCTCCCACCTTCGCCTTACCTATATGGACCATAGGGACGAACGTCGGAGAGTCCATATCGACCGTGCGATCCTCGGGGTTGATATGGTCTTGTGCTGTTGCAGCCGTCGAGAGCAACATTGAAAGTCCAAGTGTGAAAAGCAATCGTTTACTCATAATTGATAAGAATAGTACTACACGCTGCTGTAGCGGACGTTAATGAGGGGAGGACTTACGATGGATTTGGCGTTTATCCTACCTCAAGAGCTGAGATGAACACAGGCCGTTGCGGTTTAATCGTTCGTCTGTGCTGCTCGATAACACAATCCTTTTGCTGCGTGTAATTAGCTTTCTGCAAAAGTAGCGATTATTTCTGACGTGGGTTAGGATTTTATTAATAATTTGTATTTCATACTATATATTCGTTCTATATGACGTTGTTTCGCATGAGAAAAATGATGTTTTTGGGGCTTGTTCGGCTGATGTCGTAAGAGAGAAAAGGGGGATGATGATGCTATTTAGACTGACAAAATGTTAATATTACACCTTTTCTTCTTTAGATTTTTTGCCCCTTTAGCTTGCTATATGACGCTAAAGAAAGTTAAATGCGATATTTTTATTTATCTCAAATGAGTGACCTATCAATATTTTTCCTACTTTTGTGAAACAAACCATTACGTTGAAAACAACACTCTCTATAAGGGTTACTATCTTCTTAGATGTAAGTCTGTTACGGCTAAAACAACCATTAATAGTTTGGATAATGCTGGGTAAGGAGCGTGTTCGCCTTCTTTAGTAGGGGTTATCCTTAAAAATATTAATGAACTAAGACATATATCATGACGAGGAAGACACTATTGTGCTGCTGCCTGTTAGCGCTTTCTGTAAGTATGAACGCACAAGACAATCATGGCTACGGAGGTGATGATGGTCACTTTAAATCGCTTGCTGAAGAGGTGACAAAGCTGAAAAAGAGTAGTGATATGTTCAATGTCTATCTCAATACTGCCGCCAGTGCACAGGTGGAGACGGACCATGATCACGAATGGAGCACGGGCTTTAAGAATAAACACTTGCGCCTTGAGATTAAAGGTAACTTAACTGATAAGCTATACTACCGTTTCTGCTATCGTATGACTAATTCGAACGTGGCAAGAAGTGAGGATAATTTCGCCCGATCTACCGATGTCGTGATGATTGGATATAGGTTTTCTGATAAGCTTTCGGTTGAGGCTGGTAAGATATTCCAGCCCTTAGGTGGCTATGAAGTGGATGAGAACCCTATCTATATCTATGAGTATTCGGACTTGACTGGTGGCTTGGAGTGCTATTTGGGTGGTGTTGTCGTTAATTATAAACCTGTCCCTACACAGGAGATTGTCGTTGGTGTGACCAATGCGCACAATGATAAGTTTGCTGATGTGTATGGTGATAACTCCCTGGCAATCGAAGGTGACGGTACACAAAACCGAATATTGGAGAAGACACGCATCCCACTCGGATACAGCTTGGGCTGGAATGGTAGCTTTCTGAACAATAGGTTGCTCACGAGATGGTCGTGGGGAATAGAAGGAGAAGCCCGACATAAGTATAGTCGTATGCTTATCCTTGGCCAGAAACTGAATTTAGACAGACTGCAATGGTACTTTGATTATATGTATCAGAACGATGGACTCGACCGCTTTGGCTTGGCATCAAGAGAAGTGAGGGATTTCTTCCCAGCTGTTGGAGGGGAGGTTTGGATGAGCGATGTGTACTATACGTCGTTCATAACAAAGCTTAATTGGCAGTTTGCTCCACAATGGAATCTGATGTTGAAAGGCATGCATGAGACGGCAAGTGTTACGAAGGTCGATCGTTTCAAAGACTTCCGTAAGAGTTACGGATATGTCGGCAGCGTGGAGTATTACCCTGTTAAGAGTCAAGACTTCCGTGTCTTCTTGGCTTATGTGGGGCGTAAGGTGACCTATAAGGATGGTGTTGGCTTGGATAAATACAATACTAACCGCATTGAATTGGGCTTTAAGTACAGAATAAAGGCTTATTAAATGTAGGATACAAAAGGATTGGAAAGATGCTGAAGGGCGCCTGTCAGACTGCTGTACCTCAATGGTTAAGGAGGTGTGAAACGGCTTGTCGGCCTCAACGGACAGCCTAATAGCAGTCGTAAACGCTGCCTCTATTGGTCCTCAGAAACATCCTCATAAATGAAAAAAACTGTTCATTCTCTTCCCACATGCGAACGAGAATAACGCTAACTTTATCAATATAGAATCATGGAAGAAAAGAAATTTCGTGTAGAAAGCGACCTCTTAGGTGAACTAAAAGTACCAGAAGAGGCTTATTATGGCGTACAAACACAGCGTGCCATTAACAACTACCACATCTCACGCAAGCGTATGTGCGACTACCCAGACTATGTCGTGGCAATAGCTTACGTCAAATTAGCTGCTGTAGAGACTAATCGTCAACTCGGTGAGATTAGTAACGAGGTGGCTGATGCGATGTCGGAAGCATGCCGCGAAATCATCGATGGCAAGATGCACGAGAACTTTGTGACCGATATGGTACAAGGAGGTGCGGGCACATCTGTCAATATGAATGCCAATGAAGTTATCGCTAACCGTGCTTGCGAGATTATGGGTCATAAGAAGGGAGAGTTCCAGTACTGCTCTCCTAACGACCATGCTAACTGCGGACAGTCAACGAATGATGTCTATCCAACGACTATTCGTCTGACACTTATCCTACTGAATAAGAAGCTTGTGGCCTCTCTTAGCGAGCTTATCGCTGCTTTCCGTAGAAAAGGGGAGGAATTTAAGCATGTCATTAAGATGGGACGTACACAGCTGCAGGACGCTGTTCCTATGACAAGCGGACAGGAGTTTAATGCTTTTGCGAATACTTTGGAGGAGGAGATAGCTAACTTAAATCGTAATGCTGCCCTCTTACATGAAATTAATATGGGTGGTACTGCGATCGGAACTGGTCTTAATGCTGCCCCTGGCTTCCCTAAGATTTGTGCAGAAAAGCTCAGCGAACTGACGGGAATGGAGTTCATTGCTGGTGTTGACCTTGTCGAGGCAACCCCTGACACTGGTGCATACGTAAGCTATTCAAGTGCGTTGAAGCGTCTTGCTGTTAAACTTTCTAAGATTTGTAACGACCTCCGTTTGTTGGCATCTGGTCCTCGTTGCGGTCTGAATGAGATTAATCTCCCACCGATGGCACCGGGTTCAAGTATCATGCCAGGTAAGGTGAACCCTGTTATCCCTGAGGTTACGAACCAGACATGTTTCAAGGTAATCGGTAACGATACGACTGTGATGATTGCTGCTGAGGCTGGTCAGTTGCAGTTGAATGTGATGGAACCAATCATCACTGAGTGTCTTATTGAGGATCTAACATGGTTGCCTAACGCAATGGACACGCTGCGTGAGAAGTGTATCGACGGTATCACGGTGAATAAGGACCGTTGTCTTGAGATGGTTAAGCACTCTATTGGTATCGTGACAGCACTTAATCCATACATAGGATACAAGAATAGCACGAAGATTGCTAAGGAGGCGCTTGCAACAGGAGGCTCTGTTTACGACCTCGTACTCGAACACAAGCTGCTTTCTAAGGAGAAACTCGATGCTATCCTATCACCAGAACACATGCTCGCACCAGAGGAGAGAGTGAAATAAAATGCTTTTTTTCGGTCGTGTAGACTAACAGCACATAGCTGTTCCTCGCATGATTACTATAGTGAAGATGCCGTATCTGTGAGTTGGATACGGCATCTTTTGTTTTATAGGGGCTGTGGGTGTTGCCTTGCATAGCGCTGACAAGATGCTTTATATGGCCTAAAACCAGTGTGTATGATTGCTTTTTCCCCTCTGACAGATGGGATTTACCGAATTTTTTTCATGAAGAAAAATATTTTTCTTCATGAAAAAAAATATTTCCTGTCGTGAAAATAATTATTTCTTTTCATGAAAATAATTTGAATTTGACGTGGTGATGTCTCCTTGTCGCTGCTCGATATTGTGCGTTTTCAGTCTCGGTGATGTATTAATTGGCCATTACTTGGCGAAAAGAAAAGTAGAGATTGAACGATAAATGTCCAACCTCTACTTCCTTGATATTGGTATATTCTGGGTCATTCCACGGTTTAGGAATGTATTAATCTGCCGTGAACAAGAGAGTTAAATGTCGTTTGGGCTTTTGAAACTCTTGATGTATTTTCCTTTCTCAAAGTAATGAAAACTGGCGTAGTTCAGTTCCTTGTCTGTATGTCCAGTCAAGGGTAAATAGAAAAGATCATGGTATTTTGCTCTCCATTTAGTCGAGAACTGCTTCGTATCAATCATCAGCATAGGGAAGGTAGTATGCTTTTGTTTGAATATGTCGTCATATATATTCGATATGACAAGGACGTTAATTCCCTTGTCTTTGCACTGAGATACTAAGGCTGAAGGCGACACACAATAGGTTGAACGACAAAAGGGTGTATAGTCATATAGCAGTACTCTATCGTGTGATTCGATGTATTGTCTCACCTGATTAATGCTGACTGTATATACTTTTGAGAAGTCATGAATAGCATCAATATCGTCTTCAAGTGTTACGACTCTCTCCTTTTGTGTAGCTGAAAGATGTGAATAGCCCGAAGTTAAGCCTCCTATTTGACAGGATGTTAAGCCCAAAAGGAATAAAGCGGATAGATATAAGTGTTTCATAAAGCTGATGAAAGTGTTTTACAACATGTTTTGCAAAGGTATTAAAAAGGTAGTGGAATCGATAAGAAATTATTAGAAAATGACAAAAGAAGGGATATTTCTTTTTGTGGGGTAGTAACGATGAGCTTACAGTGTATTGTTAGTTGCCGTTTAGATTATGCTATGTAAGAATCTGTCCAAGCCTTGCAAATCTTGAACAATATGGTAATTGGGCATGTGAACGACTATCTTGCAAGCTCTTTCAATACTACTTCTTGCTCCCTATAGAAGCTCTTTTCGTTAGCTTCTGATACTGGTGCTATATCTGCCAGACTTGCAACAAGGTTCTGCATCTCCCATGTGATGGAATAGCCTAACTGCTTGCGCATAGCAATACATTTATCGAGTTCGTAACGAGCACGGGCTTTGTCTCTTCTGAAGAGTAGCCCCGCAAGGGTAAAGCGCATGCGCTGTCGGAACTTTTCCTCACGTTGTACAGCGATGGCTTTACAGAGAAGTGCAATCTTGTAGCGCTCATCGTCAATGAGTTCGGATAGTTCGTGAAAGAGATAAGACTGTCGGTGGTTCTTGATAAGATGGGTGTAGATGTTGATAGCCTTGTCCTTCTTGCCCATAATCCGATATATCATCGCCTTGTAACGTTGGTTGTGCATGTTATAGGGGCTGTGTTTTAGCGCCTCTGCTAATATCGGTGCAGCCTTCAACGCCATGTCAACAGTAGGCTTACTCTCCACCTCCTTGAAGACTTTCCCTACTATACGCATTCCTATAGAGGGTATTGGATGGCCGTTCCCTTGCTCCATTCGCCACTCATCGTCCGTTAGTCGGGTGATACCCCATTGTGTTATGAAATCGAGCATGGAAAATCCTGGATGGTGCTCGAAGACCAACAAGGCAGCACGCATTAAAGTGCTCTGTCCTTTAAGGTCCTTGTCGTCCATCGTAGGATAGAGCCTCAACAGACTTCGGAATATCTTATAAGCTTCTTCTAACTGCCGCTGTTGATAGCGGAGCTTCATCATGTCGACCCCTACCCAGAACATGGCAATGGTGGTATAATGCCCTTTGTGGACCGCATACATAGGGAGAATGGCTGCGTAAGCCTCTTCTGTTCGCCCTTGTTTACGAAGTGTAAAGATGTCTCTTATCTCCATCTTTCCTCTATTAAGAAAGCAGACGCCAAAGACGAAACAATAGGTTCGCCTCTTAGCGTCTGCTTTTTATTTAACAACTATCTGTCTTAACATCCGTTATTATTGATTTGTTACTGTCAAACTACCAGATGTGTCGGGGTTAGGTTTACATGCTACATTGTTGTGTGTCTCGTATTCAAGGATGAAGAAGTTCATCCATGGGCATACATAACCTTCCTTAGAATTGATGCGAGCAGATGGTTCATAATTGGTGTTGTCCTTTCTGCGCACCTGTAAGCCAAGACGTTTATAGTCGAAGTAAGTGATTCCCTCGCCCCAGAACTCTATGCGTTTCTGTATCATAAGTTCTTTGATAAAGTCCTCCATCGTGGTGGCATTGTTTGCTTGATAGGAGTTGTCGGTGTAACGATAAGTGTTTATAAAATCCTTCAGAGCCGTAACACCTGCTGCAACACCATCTAAATGAGCAGTCGCTTCGATGTCGATAAACTTCATCTCCTCCATGCGCATCAATGGAAGACTTATGAATTGTCCCTCGTAAGTGTCGGAGATGTTACCCTTTGCTGGGCGGAACTTGATGTTAGCATAGGCTGGTAGCTCCTTCCATGCGTCCTCGTCTAAGAGGGTTAACTTCTCCTTCTTGGTGCCAATCGTAATAGAGTCGTATTTCTCGTAACCCTCATGTGTACCTGCTGCGGTCGGGTCAATCCATGCATAATGACGCCAGTCGCCTTCCGGCATCTTGTCGTATAGGGCACTACCAATCATACGTGTTGCACCGTATGTGCCAGCAAGTCCCCAATTAGTCTCCGATGTCACGGTGCTGGTAAAGGTGTAGTACATATAGCTGATTTGCTCACGTGTGGTATAACCTAATTTCCACATCCATGCTTGATTGTCCTTGTTAAATCCGTCTTGTGTGCTAAGCCACTGGGCTTCGGTAACTGGACTGTAACCACTGACAGCCTTACGAGCGTAGGTGCGTGCCTTTTCGTAGCACTCACGGGCGGTGGTTATACCTAACTTGTCATACTCAATACTTGCTGAGTCCTCGGCTGTAACGGCTGCAGCAAGGTCGGCACTGCTCTGGTCGAAACGGCTTGCCATCTCCATCCAAAGGCGGGCCTTGAGTCCATAAACTACACTAAGGTCAGGCAAATTCTTGTCGGGACGTGCGTAGTTGGCCAAGTACTCCTCTGCATGGTTGAGGTCGGTAAGGATGAAACGATACATCTTGTAGAATGGAGCACGTGGATTGTGGCGCTGCATCTCTTTAGTTGTTTTCTCGGTGACAATAGGAACTGTGAGTCCCCATATCCCATCTTTTGATGCCTTATCATCAAGACTTGCAATGCCAGTCTTCTTGAACTCGAATTGACGAGCTATATCGAGATAAGCCATTGCACGGTAAGTTAGAGCTATACCTAAGTAGTTCTTTGAGGTAGGAGAAGCCGTGGCTGGGTCTACGACACTTGTCACATTATTACAGGTGGCAATGAAATCGTAATAGAAACGATAGGTGTAATAGGCCTTAAAACGGGTGTTTACGCCGCTTTCGACCGTTGTCCAATAGCTGTAGTTACTACTGTATACAGGGATATCACTCCCTAATACTTCCCTATAAAACATCTGACAAGGATAGCCCCAGTCGTTTAGTGGATCGCCTGAACCCCAAGAGTCGAAGGTTATCATATAAGAAAGGATACCATTAATAAGTCCTTCTTGTGAGGAAGATATCTTCTTTACTTGGTCAGAAGTCAGTACCTCTGATGGTTCTATACTATCGATACAGGAAACAAGACCGAAGGTTGCTGCTGCAACGATAGTCAATGATATGATGTGATTTGATATTAAGCGTTTCATAATGACGTAGTATTAATGTGAGAAGATGGTTAGAAGCTTAGTTTAATACCACCAGAGATGGTTCTCGTAGGGCTATAGGTGGATGTACTACTTCCTCCTGAGAAAGAGCCACGTGGGTCGAATCCCTTGCGTTTACTCCAGAAGTACACGTTATCAGCAGCCACATAAATGCGTATGTTATCTAATCCTATCTTGTTTACCCATATCTTAGGTAGGGTGTAGCCAAGGTTGATGTTCTGTAGAGATAGATAACTGCCACTGATAAGGAAACGGTCGCACTGAGCGCTGACACTTGGGTCGTCATATTGCCAACGAGGTATATTACTGGTCGGATTACTTGCTGACCAAGAGTTAAGAACGTCTTTATGGATTGCTGCACCTCCTAAGGTACCACTCGGTGGACCCATATAACCTGCATAACCATTGTCGT
Organism: Prevotella jejuni; assembly: GCF_900187995.1. Lineage (GTDB taxonomy): Bacteria > Bacteroidota > Bacteroidia > Bacteroidales > Bacteroidaceae > Prevotella > Prevotella jejuni. The sequence goes on along the minus strand of NZ_FZNZ01000002.1, from coordinate 149,523 downwards.
ATGAGAGTCCTCCTAACGAATAAGCAAAGGAGATAGAGAAGTCGAAACCATACGCATTCAGCGTTGTTCCGAAGCCACCATAGACGTCTGGGTGTGGACTTCCGCATGAGTAATAAGACGCATTACCGTATACATCTGTCGTTTTAAGGGTTCCGTCAGAGTCTGTGTAGTACCACATAGCCTTTCCTTCATTAGATACACCAGCATAACGTGGCATGTACCACTCGTAAATAGGGAGTCCCTCTGCATAGAGTCTATCGCCACTACTATACCCAGGGTGGCCATCTACGACGAGATCAGCTTTGAGTACGTCAGCGAGTTTGGTAATTTCATTCTTGTAAGTAGTGGCATTCACGTTGACATCCCATGATATATTCTTAGTCTTTAAGACTGTAGCAGCGAGGTCAATCTCCACTCCGTTGTTCACCATATCACCTATATTGTCGTACGTTCCCTTGTAGCCTGCAGAGTAAGGGGCAAAGACGAAGCATAGCATATCAGTCGTTTTCTTATAGAAGTATTCGATACTTCCACGCAAGCGGCTATTGAGCATTTCGAAATCGAAGCCTGCATTGAAGTTGTTATTGGTCTCCCAAGTGATATTAGGATTACCCTTCTCAGATAGAACTAATCCAACCTTATTATTTGTGTTAACGATACTGTAGGTGTCAAGATAGTGGAAATCACCTATATTATCATTACCTTGCTGACCAAAAGAAGCTTTTAGCTTGAGCATATTCAACCAACGATAAGGTTTCATAAAAGACTCTTTCGTAATGGTCCAAGCACCACCAAATGAGTAGAAATTGCCCCAGCGGTGGTCTGGGTCAAATCGGCTTGATGCATCACGACGGAAGGAAAGACTTGCGAAGTACTTTTGGTCGTAGTCATACTGGCCTCGGAAGAAGAAACCCTCAGACTCATACTCTCCATTACCAGACTCTCCTGTGCTATCCAACTTTATTGCTCCGGCAAGAGTTTGGTTGGTGAAATAAGATGCCATACCAAGTTTACTACCCCACAAGTTTTCGTAGCTGTAGCGATAGAACTCATGTCCAAGGAGTAACTCCATGTGATGATGACCGAAGTCGTGGTTGTAGTTGACGAGTTGTTGGAAATTATAAGAGTACGTTTGGTCGCTTGTTCTTGTCACAACACCCGTAGGGTAGGCTGTATGACTATATCCATAGAAAGGCTGTTTAGTCTCAGTTGCACGAGAGTTGTTGACAGTCACCGTACCATTAAGGGTAAGTTTTAATCCCTCAAGAGGCATGATATTCGCATAACCATGGAGCGAATACATATTAACCTTTGAACTATTCGTATTTAGAGCATTCTCTTGTAGTGGGTTGATATTAGGTAGCATCGGACGTCTAAGACCAATGACAGCACCATTACCATAGTCAAACATCTGTCCATTCTCATCTGTTATGATGTTTCCTTGTTCGTCTCGAATAAAGGCAGGGTATATTGGAGCGACATTATTCAACTGATAGAAAAGACCATTACCGTCCGATGGTATCACATGGTATTTAGCGCGAGATAAATTCATGTTCGTACCCACCTTCAACCATTTACGTGCCTCGTAGTCAGCCTTAGCACGAACAGTGAGACGGTCGAAGTCCGAGTGGTAAGCAACACCCTCATTGTTTAAGTAACCTAATGAAAGGTAGTATTGCATCTTCTCGCTACCTCCTGTCAAGTTAATATCATATTCTTTGCGCATTCCATTACGGAAGGCATAGCTCTTCCAATCGTCTGGTATGATAGTATAACGCTTCCCATTATGTTCAATGACACGCCCTAATGTAGCGTTAGGATTCATGTGTCCATCAGCTCCAATGAGCTGTTCTCCATTCGGAACAGTAAATATTGGATATCCCAGACCACCTGATGCACCAGATGAGACGAGCTGTTTGTTAGCTTCTATTACGGCTTGAGCAGGAGTCAAGCCAAGCCCATGTAACTGATAATTATAAAGTGCATCATAGTAGACCTCATAGTACTTAACAGGGTCATCTATGGTCTCATAGTTACGATTAATACGACTATTCGTACCCCATCTCATGTCGACAGATATACGGGCATTGCCCACCTGTGCATGTTTAGTAGTCACCATGATAACGCCATTGGCTCCACGTGCTCCATAGAGTGCGGTTGAAGACGCATCTTTCAGGACGGTTACAGAAGCCACATCGGCTGGGTTAAGGTTATTCCAACCGCCATCATAAGGTGCACCATCCACTATAATCAATGGACTCTGCCCTGCACTAATACTACTAAAGCCACGTACACGGATAGAAGGGGTAGCTCCAGGCTCACCACTGTTGTCTATAATCTGAACACCAGCAGCCTCACCTTTCAAACTACTCATCACGTTATTGACTTGTTTATGCTCAATCTTTTTAGAGTCAACAATAGCTGCAGAGCCTGTAAATGCCGAACGTTTCTGCTCTCCGAAGGCCGTAACAACCACCTCGTCAAGCGCTGAATTGTCATTAAGCATCGTAATCTTCATTGTCGGTTTAGCAAGACCTGTAAAAGTCTTCATGCCGACATAAGATACTTCCAACTTAGCACCAGACTTGACATTGGCAAGTGTAAACTTACCGTCCATGTCTGTTGCTGTTATTAGTTTGCTGTCCCCGACTACTTGAACAGTTGCACCAATAATCGTTTCGCCTGTTTCGTCAACTACAACACCTGTGGTTGTGAATACCTGTTGGGCAAAGCTGGCGAGTGTCGACAGCATCAATAGGGTAAATAAAAAGAGTCTTTTCGTATTCATAAGGTTGGTCTTTATGTTATTTCCAAGTAAGGTTGATTGTAATAGATAATTATGTCGCAAATATAGCTAAAAGTTTCAAACAATCAAATAAAATCAAGGAAATAATTTAAAAAAATAGTATTTAATGCTATTAGTCTGTGTTAGTGTTATTTATACAAGTATGCTCTTAGACTACAGTGTCTTCTTTTTACATATTTCTCTGTGGCCTTTTATTATCAAAAGGTTACCTCGTTTTAAGTGCTTTCAACAGTCGGCTTTCTCCTGTTTGATGGTCTGTAATGTGTTAGTTGGGGTTAAATTAAAAGGTTATATGGGAAAATAACATTACCTTTGCCACGTAAACAATCAATGAAAGTGATATGAAGTATCTATTGGTATCAGATATCCACGGATGTCTACCAGCACTGGAAAAGGTGCTACAGTTCTATGATCGCGAGCATTGCGATATGCTTTGTGTACTCGGAGACATACTTAACTATGGTCCACGAAACTCTATTCCGGAGGGAATAGACGCTAAGGGAATTGTGGAAGCACTGAACAAACGGGCGAATAACATTGTTGCCGTACGTGGAAACTGTGATGCTGAGGTAGACCAGATGCTACTTGAATTTCCCATGATGGGCGACTATTTGATGTTAGTTGATGAGGGTCGAAAGCTTTTCCTGACACATGGACATATCTATAATAAGTCGTCCATGCCGAAAGGCAGTGTCGATGCGATTGTCTATGGACATACTCATCTGTGGGAGCTAACCCAGCAGGAGGGTACACTCGTTTGTAATCTTGGCTCTATCACTTTCCCAAAAGGAGGAAACGTACCTACTTTCATGACTTACGAGCATGGTGTCTTCACAGCTTATACGCTTGATGGAACACCGCTAAAGCAGGAGAGAATATAGGGAGAAATTATTAGTTTTATTAGCCCAATTAGCCCAATTAGCCTTATTAGCCCAATAAGGCTAATAAACAATAACTATCTAATCCCCCTCCTTATATCAGTCCTTTCTTGCCAAAGAAGAGCTTTGATAATCCCGTGACATCCATCAGCCACGTTATTCCATACGAGCCTGCAATGGCGAAGGCTACACTAACGACAAGGAATAACATTCCTGTTGGCTCCATACGGAGCAGTAGAGATTGATAGTATTTGGCAAGAATAGTGAAGATGGGGGAGAAGAGTAAGAGCGGTAAAGTATTACGTCCGATAAAGAGAAAGAGGTTGCGTAGGGGCTGAGGAATACCTAACTGATAGACCCACAACAGTGTACTGATAACCAAGAAAACCACACAAGCCCCTGCAAAGGTTGCTTTATCATAGTGGGAAGAGTCGATGCACCACACCACTAAAAGGCCCACTGTCCACCAACGACCAGGGAAGGCTTGGCGGAAATTACCTACTGATTGGCGCACAAGAGCACCTATAAGGAAGTAGGCCGCATTGGCTATTGAGAGTAGTCCACAGCCGTAAGAGAGCAGCCAAAGGAACAGGGCAAAGAGCGTAAACTTACCCAACAGCACCTGATTCTTCGAACTCATCATTTTGATAGGGAGTAGTGTTTTCTCTTGCTTAATACTCGATGAAAAGGCTCTTTTTGGTCTTTTGAAAGCGAGATAATACGAGATACCGCACAGCATGAGTGTATGCAAATACCAGTAAGGGCCCATCGGATGAAGGAAGATATGGTCGATCAGTATTCCTACCGTCAGATGGTTAATATGTTCACGGATAGGTAGAAGCGAAGCCATCACGGTGTATCCGCTTTCCATCAACGTATATGGAATGAATATCCAAAGCATTGTTTTCCCAAAAGCAGCCCATGACTTGTTCACATTAAACAGATAACCCGACACCAATAAGAAGCCCGGCATGTGAAAGGTATAGACCAGCTGCTTGGCAACAGGGTAGGTGTCGCCTATATAAGTAAGGTGGAAAGCAATCATCAGTGTGATGAAGACGAACTTAAGAAAGTCCAGTTCTTCCATCCTTGGCTTAGGTTTATGCATTTGAATAATCATGTCGACAAAGTTAGGAAATAAGCACGACACTTCAAAAAGATACGGTTGTAAAAGAATAATTACGCTCTTAAAACTCAGTATTTGGCTCTTATTGGCTGCTACAAGTAGGAGTTTATGGCCAATAAAGAGTATTAGTAGAGTAGGAGTCCACCTATAAGTTGAGGCTATTTCCAGTAGGAATTTTCATGCAGGAATTAGACCTCTGCGATTTTTTTTCATGAAAAAAAATATTTCTTTTCATGAAGAAAAATATTTTTTTTCACGTAAATAATTCTTTTTCTTCATGAAAATAATTTGAATGAGACTGTATGAGAGGGTAGGGGAGGCTGTGATAAAGTGTTGAATATGAGCTTTATAATGATTGCAAAAAGGCCGTTCTAAGATGATAAAAAACAAGAACTCCATTGCGTCTGTTCGGTATGAACAATTGCAATGGAGCGTTTGTTAGTCGAATAACCCTGGTTGAAGCGGGTTTGATGAACCGTAGTTTCGTCCCAAGTGGTCGTAGGCAAGCTTTGTTGCCACACGCCCTCGTGGTGTCCTCTTGATAAATCCCTCCATGATAAGGAAAGGCTCGTAGACCTCCTCAACCGTACCAGAATCTTCACCGATGGCCGTCGCAATGGTCGAAACACCTACCGGACCGCCATGGAACTTATCGATGATAGTGAGTAGAATCTTATTATCGATTTCGTCCAAACCATACGTGTCTATGTTCAATGACTGTAGTGATATTGTTGCTATTTCAGGTGTGATAGTACCATTACCTTTCACTTGTGCAAAGTCGCGAACACGGCGAAGTAGGGCGTTACAGATACGTGGTGTGCCACGTGAACGACGTGCAATCTCTACTGCAGCTTCGTCGACAATGGGCACTTTCAATAGTGTTGCTGAACGCTTGATGATACGCTTCAAGGTCTCTGGATCATAATATTCCAAATGTAGATTGATACCGAATCGAGCGCGGAGAGGGGCTGTGAGCAGTCCACTTCGCGTCGTTGCACCTATGAGCGTGAATGGGTTAAGGTCTATTTGGATAGACCGTGCCGATGGCCCTTTATCAATCATTATGTCGATACGATAGTCCTCCATCGCTGAGTAAAGATACTCCTCAACGACGGGAGAAAGGCGGTGTATCTCGTCAATGAATAGCACATCGTTAGGCTCCAAAGAGGTGAGAATGCCCGCAAGGTCGCCCGGTTTGTCGAGAACCGGACCAGAGGTAAGCTTGAAGCCGACACCGAGCTCGTTAGCAATAATATTGCTTAATGTCGTCTTACCCAATCCTGGAGGACCGTGCAAGAGGGTGTGGTCGAGTGGTTCCCCACGGAATTTAGCGGCTTCAACAAACACGCTAAGGTTCTCAACAACCTTCTGCTGTCCGCTGAAATCATCAAACTTCAGAGGGCGCAGAGCGTTCTCGAAATCTTTCTCAAGCGAGTTCTGCCTTTCTTCATGTATGTCAAATTCTTCTGGCATGTTGCTATCTTTCTGCAAAAAGATGTAAGTTTTAGAGAGAATAGACCATGTCTTCGCACATTGTTCGCATACCCCTAAAACATAGTCTTTTATGGATACATCTGCTATGCTTGCCTATGAATAGTCGAATATGGTGTTAGGTCTGTCTCTATTGGGAAGATATAATTTTCTGCAAAGGTACTCTATTTTTTCTGTGCGAGGGCTTTGTTTCAGAAAAAATATCTAAATTTGTAGCGTCATTCAACTCATATCCTTAAATATATGATTAACAAGATCAACAAGAAAGTACTGTATCGTGAAGTCTTAGACTACGTGATGATAGCCGTAGGTATGATGTCTTACGCTATCGGATGGATGGTTTTCCTACTTCCAAACCACATTGGTAATGGTGGAGTAGCAGGTTTAGCTTCTATCTTGAAATGGGGACAGAACATAGACGTAAGTATTACTTACTTTGTTCTGAACGCTATTCTCTTAGCTGTTGCATTAAAGGTTTTAGGCTTAAAGTTCTGCATTCGCACCATTTATGGGGTAGTGATGCTAACCTTAATGACGCGTGCTTTTGGGCATTTCTTCCCTAATCCGGGGCTCTTACACGGTCAGCCGTTCATGGCAGCAATCATTGGTGCAGCGTTCTGTGGCGTTGGCTTAGCCTTTGGACTGTCTTATAACGGTAGTTCAGGAGGCTCGGATATTGTCGCAGCGATAGTTAACAAGTATCGTGATATCTCCCTTGGACGAGTTATCTTGTTAGTTGATATGACCATCGTGACAGGCAGCTACCTTGTTCTTCACAGTTGGGAGCTGGTTATCTATGGTTATGTTAACTTGATTATCACGTCGTTTGTGCTCGATCAAGTTATCAGTTCCAGTCGGCGATCAGTACAGTTTCTTATCATATCAGAGCGGTATAAGGAGATTTGTGATATGATTTCGCAAGAGCAACCACACCGTACAAGTACGATAATCGATGCTAAGGGCTATTATACTGGGCATGAGATAAAGCTGGTTATAGTAGTTACTCGCCAGCGTGAAGCCTCCTATGTGTATCGAATGATTGATGAGATAGACCCTGATGCATTCGTAACTCAGAGTCAGGTAATGGGTGTGTTTGGTAAAGGATTTGATAAGTTTAAGGTGAAGAAGAAGTCACCTAATAAGAATAAGCATAACTCTACTAATCTGCCTAAGCAATAAAACGAACAAAGCCGGCTGACACGTGGTTGCGTGTTAGCCGGCTTTGCTTTGGGAGCATTGGGCTTATTGGCCCAATAAGGCCCATTGACCTAATAGGGCTTATTGCTTTATTAGCCCAATAAGGCCCATTAGCCTAACAAGGCTAATAGCCTTCTTAGCCTTTACTTCATCCTCAAAGCCGCCTTAATACCAGCCTCAACGTCTTTCATATCAGCTGTTGGTTCAAAGCGATCGATGACATGTCCCTGTCTATCTATTAGGAACTTTGTGAAGTTCCATTTGATACTTGGATCCTTGAAGTAGTCTGGGTTCTCCTTACGAAACCTCTCATCGAGGAACTTACCGATGTTATTATTCATGTCAAAGCCCTTGAATGGCTGTTGAGCCTTTAGGTAAGTGTAGAGCTGTGACTCGTTGCGTCCATTGACATTAACCTTTGCGAACTGTGGAAAAGTGGTCCCATAAGTGCCTGTACAGAAGGCATGAATGTCGCGGAAGGAGCCAGGGGCCTGTGCACCAAACTGATTACAAGGGAAGTCAAGGATGACAAATCCTTGATTCTTATAGGTCTCATAGAGTTTTTGTAAGGCCTCGTACTGTGGTGTAAATCCGCATTTTGTCGCCGTGTTCACGATGAGCAGCACTTTACCCTTGTAGTCTTTCAACTTAACGGTATGGTCATTACCGTCCTTCACACTAAACTTGTAAACATTCTTCTGAGCCATCGTTGGCAACGCCATAAGGACTAAGAAGATGATTGATAATAATTTCTTCATACATTTAATCATTGATATTCACATTCATTTAAGCCCTAATGAGAGGGTAGGGGATAAATGGTTGGTGTCGTATATATTCTTTCTTGGTTATTAATAGGGGTACAGTATTGGGAGTGACTGTCCTGTAGTTAGTTACATGTAATACTATCCTCGACTCCTTACAATAGTTTTATAAATTCTTTCATACCCTCACTTGCCCCCTTCTTGATATGTGTTAATCTACCAGAAGCACGTGTAGGCGTATCGTCAGGGTCGATTAGATAGATAGGAGTCCCTGGTCGGGTGTATTGCACAAGACCAGCGGCAGGATAGACAACAAGCGATGTCCCAATGATGACAAGCATGTCTGCCTGTGCTACAAGCTCTGCTGCAGGCTCAATCATAGGTACTGCTTCACCAAAGAAGACTATGAACGGACGCAAGAGACTGCCGTCGCCTGCAAGCTGACCTGGCTCTACCTCGCAGTGATCGGCAGGTAGTTCTACTATGTATCTATGGTCGTCAGGGTCCTTACTGGAGCACACCTTCGTCAGTTCCCCATGTAGATGGATAATCTTTTCAGTCCCTGCTTTCTCGTGGAGATTGTCAACATTCTGCGTAATCACTGTTACGTCGTAGTCTTTCTCAAGTTCTTTAATAAGGAGATGACCCTCATTAGGCTCGGCCGCATATAGCTTCTTACGCAGACGATTGTAGAAGTTATTGACAAGCGTAGGGTTAGCAAGCCAGCCCTCGTGGGTAGCTATCTGTTCAACAGGGTAGTCTTCCCATAATCCATCATTACCACGAAAGGTCTTGAAGCCGCTCTCCACGGACATTCCAGCACCTGTTAAGAATACGATTCTCTTCATATTTCGATCTTTATTGAGTTGAGGCTTGAACAAGGAGAATATCTAATAAGCACCTATTCCATAAAGTTCTTGAAAGGAGAGTATGGCAAAGAGAATGCCAATAGATTATCTTTCAGAATTTAGGTAATAAGTTACAACTTACTAACTAATCCTCCGTTCTCTATGACAAATTTAGTAATTTTAATCCGATTAATGCCCTACTATACCTTAAAAATAGTATCTTTGCACATTAATTATTAACATATTAAGAACAAGAATGGATAAATTAAGCTATGCACTGGGGATCGGTATCGGTTCACAACTTGCTGGAATGGGTGCAAAAGAACTGAATATTGACGACTTCGCACAGGCTATCAAGGATGTTATTTCGGGTTCACAGCTGAAAGTTGACAATGTTGAAGCACAGACACTGGTACAGAATTTCTTCCAAGAGCAGGAGGCTAAGCAGCAAGCAGCAGCCGCTGAGGCTGGTAAGGCAGCAAAGGCTGAGGGCGAGGCTTTCCTTGCTGAGAATGGTAAGAAGGAGGGTATTGTTACCTTACCATCAGGTTTACAGTATCAAGTGTTAAAGGAAGGCAATGGTAAGAAGCCTTCTGCAACAGACCAAGTAGTATGTCATTATGAAGGAACGCTGATTGATGGTACTGTCTTCGATAGTTCTTATCAGCGCAATCAGCCTGCTACATTTGGCTTGAATCAGGTTATCCCTGGTTGGACCGAGGGTGTACAGCTTATGCAGGAAGGTGCTAAGTATCGCTTCTTTATCCCTTATAAGCTTGCATACGGTGAGCGTGGTGCAGGTGCACAGATACCTCCTTTTGCTACACTCGTATTTGATGTAGAGTTGATAGAGGTAAAATAATGAGTATTGTAGGCGGTTGAAAGCGGTCGTATCGTTGGTTCTCGCCTACTTTAATAATATTGCTTAAGGAACTAAACAAATAAAAGTATAATGAAGAAAGTTTATTTATTAGCTGCTATGGCTATTGCAGCTGCAGGCTTCACAGCCTGTGGCAATTCAGCTCCAAAGGAGAGTTTGAAATCTGATGTAGACTCTTTGAGCTACGCATTCGGTGTTGATCAGGGTCAAGGTGTTAAGCAGTATCTTCAACAAATGCAGATAGATACCGCTTACATAGACGAGTTTGTAAAGGGAATGAACGATGGTGCGAAGAATGCCGACGATAAGAAGCGTGCTGCTTACAATGCTGGTGTAAGCGCAGGAATGCAGATGAACATGGTTATCAAGCAACAACTCAATCGTCAAATCTTTGGTGAAGACTCAACAAAGAGCATCTCTTTGGATAATTTCCTCGCTGGTTTCGCAGCAAGTGCAAAGGGTAAAGGCCAGAAGATGACCGTTGAGCAGGCTCGTGAGATTGAGCAGAAAACATCAAAGGCTATTCAGATGAAGACTGCAGAGAAGACTTACGGTGCTAACAAAAAGAAGAGTGATGCCTACATGGCAGCCAACGCCAAGAAGCCAGGAGTGAAGACTCTCGGTCATGGTGTACAGGTGAAAGAACTCAAGGCAGGCTCTGGTGCTACTCCAAAAGCTTCTGATGTAGTTAAGATTAACTATGTTGGTAAGACTATCGATGGTAAGGTCTTCGACCAGCGCGATGGTGCTACAATGCCTGTAGGAGGTGTTATTCCAGGTTTCACAGAAGCTTTGACCAAGATGCCTGTTGGTGCTAAGTGGGAGATTACTATCCCTTATACAGCAGGTTATGGCGCTGAACAGCCAAGTCCAGACCTCAAGCCATTCTCTACACTCGTGTTTACTGTAGAATTGCTCGGTATCGAGAAGGCTCCACAAGGGCAGCCTGCAATGCCACAGCAAGCACCTGCTGTAAAGTAATGAAGGCTTAATCCTATTTCGATGAGGCTTCCTTTCCTTTGCGAAAGAGCGTCTGTTGAATTCCTATTTCACGATGACTGCGAATTTTTTTCATGAAAAAAAATATTTCTTGTCGTGAAAAAAAATATTTATTCTCATGAAAGTAATTATTTATTTTCATGAGAATAATTCAATAATGAGACTCTTGTAGCATGGAAAGGAAGATGTATAGATGGTTAAAAGACTATCATTAGTCATCGAAAAAACGCTTAGAGCCAATGGTTTAGACCCTGAATAAACCTCCAAAAAAGCAGACAAGAGGGCATTAAAGTTCGACAGATGGAAAACAGAAGTTCTGCTGATACTATTTAATCTACACCCTCTTAAAATTAAAAACATCTTTTCTTTAAAACGACAAAACAATGAAGAAAGTAATTATACTGGCTCTGCTCATCGCAGCAGGTTCAGTCTTCAACTCTGCAAGTGCACAGAGTAAGAAGAAAAACAAGGCCGGCAAACAGAATACTGAGTGTCAACTGGCTTGTAAAACAACTCCTGTAGAGTTAAGAACACCGTCTGATTCGTTGAGTTATGCGGCAGGTATGGCCATGACTCGCGGTCTGAACGATTATCTCGCTAATCAGTTCGGGGTGAAAGAAGCCCAGATGCCTGACTTCCTACGTGGCCTGCGCCAAGGAATAGACCATCGTAAGGACTCTGCCTTTGCTGCTTATGTAGCCGGATTAGTCATCAGTTCGCAGGTAGAGAAGACGATGTTGCCTAATGTCACAGCCCAGTTCGAGGGTACACCAGCTCCTATTAATGCCGACTTACTCTATCGAGGATTTGTAGCAGCACTTGCAAAAGACTCTACAGTACTAAAGCAAGCAGTCGCTGAGCAGCTCTTTGAGATGAAACAAGTTGAACTGAAAGTAAAGAAAGAGGCTGAAGCAAGGGCTAAGAATGAGGCTTATCTGGAAGAAAACAAGAAGAAGGCAGGGGTTGTAACACTCCCTTCTGGTTTGCAATACCGTATCATTAAGAAGGGTGATGGCGTTCTTCCAAAGGATGGCGACCGTGTTCAGGTAAGCTATGAAGGTAAGACTGTTGACGGCAAGGTGTTTGATGCCACATCACGTCATGGTGTTGAGTTTGATACCTTCAATGTGAATGGACTCATAAAGGGCTGGACCGAGGCTCTAAAGATGATGCCTGTAGGTTCAACATGGGAGATTGTTATACCAGAAAACTTGGCATACGGCGAGCGTGGCGCAGGTCGTGACATTGCTCCATATTCAACACTTATCTTCACACTCGACCTTAAAGGCATTGAAGCCCCAGCCGAAAAGGAGAAGAAAGTAGTGGAGGCTGCTAAGTTGGTACCCGCTAAGAAAGCCCCTACACAGAAGTCAAAGAAGACTATGAAAAAGTAAGGTAAGAGCCGTGAAATACTGTTCTATTCCTTAAAATAAAGACAAAATGCGCCCAAGAGGCGCATTTTTTCTGTCATATTGTTGCCTGTTCCATATTAATTCCCTACTTTTGCTCGCTATCAATTTATATCTTTCAATTATCGAACCAGTAATGTAATCCAGCCTTGAATATGGAAAAAGTAGACCGTTTAGACAAGAAGATATTAGGTATTCTATCGCAGAATGCACGCATGCCATTTAAGGATGTGGCCGCTCAATGTGGTGTGTCACGTGCCGCTATACACCAGAGAGTACAGCACCTCATAGAGAATGGTGTTATTACGGGTAGTGGTTTCGATGTCAATCCGAAGAGTTTAGGCTACAGCACCTGCACCTACGTGGGTCTTAACCTTGAACGTGGCTCTATGTATAAGAAGGTAGTTGAGCGCATAAGTGCCATCCCCGAGGTCGTTGAATGCCATTTTACTACAGGTCCTTATACAATGCTTGTCAAGCTATATGCCAAAGATAATGAGCAACTCATGGACCTTCTTAACAATCAACTACAAGGTATTGCAGGCGTGGTATCGACTGAGACGCTTATATCTCTTGAACAAAGCATTAAGAGAGAGATACCTATTGTAGAGGAACTCCTCTAAGTCTCCCTCCCAACTAACAATGATTAAACGACTTATTAAATAGTATTTAAAATGCAATATGATATTCAGGAACACCTTGAAAAGGTGTATGCCACATTCCCAGAGGCTAAGCGTAAGCCTATAATAGGTATTACAACCAATTATATGAATGGTGATGCAGCGTTAAGGAATGTCTATTATAAGCAGGTGGTAGCGGCTGGTGGCGTTCCAATGTTGGTTCCTCCTATTGCTGATAAGGATGTTCTTGTCAATACACTCGACCATTTAGATGGCCTTCTCCTCACTGGTGGGGCCGATATTAACCCTCTTTGGTACGGAGAAGAACCCTCAGCTAAGCTGCACAACATCAATGCTGAGCGTGATCTACCAGAACTTATGCTAATTCGTTTGGCCTATAATCGACAAGTGCCTATCCTTGGTATCTGTCGAGGAATACAAAATCTTGCTGTCGCCTTAGGCGGGAAAATACAGCAGGACATCTATGAAGACTATATCAAAACGGATGAGACTGTAGAGAAGAAGTTGAGCAAAGACAAGACTATCACAACCTTTCATGCTGCAACACTCAAGCATTCACAGGACGCAGAACGCAGTGAAGCGACGCATAGCGTGACTGTTCTCAAGTCTTCTGTACTCTATGCTCTCTACAAGGAAGAACGCCTCATGGTCAATAGTTTCCATCATCAAGCGGTGAAGGAGGCTGGAAATCGCTTTCGTGTGACGGCTCTCTCTCCCGATGGAGTTATCGAATGTATAGAGAGTAGTGAGTTTAAGCCTATCATGGGAGTACAGTGGCATCCTGAATGGATGGGTGAAGAAGGCGGCAAACTATTTCAGTGGCTTGTCGGACAGGCTAACAACTTCTATCTTGCTAAGCAACTTCACCAGCGTATCCTGACGCTTGATACACACTGCGACACGCCGATGTTCTTCCCACAAGGCGTCCACTTTGAACAGCGCGACCCTCGTATTCTATACGATCTACACAAGATGACGGATGGAAGACAGGATGCTGTGACGATGGCCGCATACCTTCCACAACCGAAGATAGGTGAGTCTTTCTCATCAAAGATTGATGTTGAGGGGCTAAAACGCTTTAATCCTAACCTTACAGAGGTGTTAGATCATCTCTCACCTGCCGCTTATGCCGACCTTATCTTCGATAAAATCGAGGAAATAGTCAAGCAGAATCAACGTTATATCAGTATAGCTCGCACCCCATCCGACCTCTATGAAGACAAGCGTAAGGGGCGTAAGAGCATCATGTTTGCCATTGAGAATGGTCTTGCCTTGGAACATAAGCTTGAGAATGTCAAGCATTTTGCACAGCGAGGTGTGACCTATATTACCCTTTGTCACAATGGTGACAATGATATATGCGACTCTGCACGAGGCTGCAACACCCATGGTGGCGTAAGTAAGTTTGGTGAGGAAGTCATCAAAGAGATGAACCGCAATGGTATTATGGTCGACCTTAGCCATGGCGGAGAGAAGAGTTTTTATGACGCATTAGACATCAGTTCGATGCCAATCGTATGTAGTCATTCAAACAGTAAAGCACTCTGTGACGTCCCTCGTAACCTTACTGACGACCAGATGAGAGCCTTGGCAAAGAAGGGTGGGGTGGCCCACATCACGCTTTATCAAGGTTTCTTGAAGAAGAGCGGAGAGGCGACAGTGATGGACGCCATAGCCCATCTCGAGCATGCCATCGACATCATGGGTATCGATCATGTAGGAGTTGGCACCGACTTCGACGGTGATGGCACTGTAAGAGGTATGTGTGATGCCAGCGAAATGATAAACTTCACCCTCCATCTCCTCCGTCGTAAGTACAGCGAACGAGACATAGAAAAGATATGGGGAGCCAACTGGCTTCGTGTAATGGCAAAGGTACAGAGTGTAAGAAAGTAAACGAATAGAATCGTCTTCAGCTACTTTTTAAATAGAGGTGGCGGAGAATAAGAACGTAATCAATGATGAGAACAAACTTAAATCCCCTTTTTGGTTGCCTCGTGGCAGTGTTGCTTACAACCGTAACGTTCGGCTGTAAGGGTAAAGCAAGTAGTAATGTGAATACTACAGACACTGTTGCTACGGCCAAACCTGTCGGTCCTTCGTTCAATGCAGACTCTGCCTACGCTTTCACAGCAGCGCAGTGTGCGTTTGGGCCACGTGTGATGAACTCTGCTGCCCATGACAAGTGTGGCAAGTGGATAGTAGAGAAGTTCAAGCAATATGGCTGTGAGGTCAAGGAACAAACGGCTGACTTAAAAGGCTATGATGGTACGGTGTTGAAGTCAACCAATATCATTGCACGATTCAATCCACAAGCTAAGAGACGCATCTTAATATGTGCGCACTGGGATAGTAGGCCTTGGGCAGACAACGACCCAGACTCGACTAACCACAAGAAACCTGTTATGGCTGCCAATGATGGGGCCAGTGGTGTGGCTGTAATGCTTGAGTTAGCACGTCAGTTGCAGGCCGATAAGAAGCTAACAGTGGGTGTTGACTTCGTTTGTTTCGATGCAGAAGACTGGGGAGTACCGACCTGGGCGACTGGATATCAGAATAGTGAAGACTCTTGGGCATTAGGTGCTCAATACTACGCAAAGAACTTCCCGACAGCAGTTAAGCCTCAATTCGGTATTCTTCTTGATATGGTAGGGGGCGAAGGAGCGCAGTTCTATCGCGAGGGTATGTCTGTCCAGCTTGCTCCTGACGTCGTTAGCCGTGTTTGGGAAGCTGCTAAGTCGGCTGGCTATGGCTCTTATTTCCCAGACAACATCGGTGGAATGGTTACAGACGACCATGTTCCTGTTAATCAGTATGCTGGTATTCCTACCGTAGACATTATTCCTTACTATCCTGATTGCCAACAAAGCTCTTTCGGTCCGACCTGGCATACGGTCAACGACACGATGGAGCATATTGATAAAAATACGCTGCAGGCAGTAGGACAGACTGTTATTCAGGTGTTGTATTCATTGTAAAAGAGTAACGGTAGACGTTTTTATTACTCGTGAACATAAGAGGCTGGAATTCTGTAAGGGATTTCAGCCTTTCCTTTTCTTGCCTGTCTCTTGTTGGGCTAACTACGACAAAGAATCGATAAGGTGCTGTCTATGAACAATGGCATAGGTGTTTTTGTGTGTAATCAACTTATTTCTTGGGTGGAAGAAGCCGTCATTAAAGGGCTGAAAGGGCTGAACTAAAAGGTTATTATACCATCCTTTTCGCACTGCATACCATCCTTCTCCGAATTTTTTTCATGAAAAAAAATATTTCTTCTCATGAAAAAAAATATTTCTTCTCATGAAAAAAAATATTTCTTTTCATGTAAATAATTCTTTTTCTTCATGAAAATAATTCGCTGGGGAGTGTCTTTGTGGCTGTAATTCAGTTGATGGAATGGAATAAGAAAGAAGGGTTAAGTACTTAGTTGCAACTTGTCTCAAAGGCTAACTAAGCTTTATCGTGTCGGTAATGAGTAGCGTTTTGAGAGGAAGGGAGGATAGGTTAGTCCCTTTTTCTTCGATGGAATGGGCTATTTAAGAAGGTTGAAAACGAAAAAGCCGACTATGGGCAAAATCTCTTGCAACCATAATCGGTATTCTTGACGATTGATAATGTAGTCTCCTTTTCAGGCGTTTATAGGCGGTTTAATGACTGCTTGACACTTGAAATCAGCAAGCCCATCTCAGCCGCATTCAGTCCTCTAATCAATACATTAGGCTCTCTGTACTCCACAGCATAGTTCGATAAAGCAGGTACACAATGAAAGAAAGGTAGGTCGACTACCTCTCCTTGGTTCGTTGTACTAACGAATTTAAGGCGTATGTCAGCGAAGCTATCTTCCTTGTTCTTGTATAACTCGTTAGGAAACATTGGTAGGATAGTGTTGACACCCTCTGTTATAACGAAGCTAAGGAGCTTTTCCTTGCCCTCTTTTTCATAACATTGAGGCTCTGCTACACAAGCTTTAGACCATAAATCGACCTCCTCGGTCTCCTCTTTATCTAAGAAA
Organism: Prevotella jejuni; assembly: GCF_900187995.1. Lineage (GTDB taxonomy): Bacteria > Bacteroidota > Bacteroidia > Bacteroidales > Bacteroidaceae > Prevotella > Prevotella jejuni. The sequence goes on along the minus strand of NZ_FZNZ01000002.1, from coordinate 132,475 downwards.
CATTGGCCCTTCTGTTGCGTTTCTCGCTTACTCTTCTTAAACAAATCGAATATACCCATATAGTCTTACAGTTACTATCTGTATTCGCAAAGTGACTAATTATGTATTAATAGTAATCGGAAAGAGATACAATTCTATCCGAAAAAGATGTTTGCAAAGATAAAGACTTCATACTATATATACACAATTAGGTATGTTAAAAAGATTAAACAATATGTGTCTAACGGCTTAATCATCGATAAAAGATAGAAAAACAAGGTGCAATAAGGGTTGTTTAGACATGGTTTAAGAAAACAACCCACGGCATATTATCGACAAAACAATTAGAAACACGGACACAAACAACATCTTTTTAGTTTATTATGCCGTAGGTTCACACAGAAATGTTTATCTTTGCATTGGGAAAGCATGGTACCTTTGTGGGGCTGTCTGTCCCCGTTTCTGATATATAACAGACATTTTAAAACAATTATAAGCAGCAATAAATGGCACTGAACTATATTTGGATAGGATTCTTTCTCATCTCATTTATCTTCGGACTCGTCTCTCTCTTGATGGGAGACACAGACATATTCAGTAGGATGATGCTATCCACATTCGACTCATCTAAGACAGCTTTCACGACTTCTATCGGTCTTACAGGTGTCTTAGCACTGTGGTTGGGAATCATGAAGATTGGCGAAAAGGCTGGTGTAGTAAATGTTCTTGCACGTATGCTTAGCCCTTTCTTCTCAAAGCTCTTCCCTGATATTCCTAAGAATCACCCTGTTATGGGGTCTATCTTTATGAATATTGCGTCAAACATGTTGGGCCTTGACAATGCAGCCACCCCTACTGGATTGAAAGCGATGGCGCAGATGCAAGAACTGAACACCAAGAAAGACACGGCAACAAACCCAATGATAATGTTCTTAGTACTGAATACTTCGGGTTTGACGCTTATCCCTACGACTATTCTTGGCTATCGGAGCATGAACGGAGCAGCACAGCCAATGGACGTGTTCATCCCTATCTTGTTGGCAACAACGGTTGCGACGATAGCAGGTATACTCCTTACAGCAGCGTGGCAACGTGTCAATATCTTCCAACCAACATTGTTCTTGGGTCTTGTTGGTATCATTGGCTTTGTCGGACTGGTAATGTGGGGATTCGGACAGATGGATAAGCAAACGATGAATACGGTAACTAAAGTAGCGTCAAACTTGATTATCATGTCGATAATCGTCCTTTTCATCGTTGTTGGTATGTGGCGGAAGGTGAATGTTTATGACGCTTTCATCGAAGGAGCGAAAGATGGTTTCCAAACCGCAGTACGTATTATTCCTTATTTAGTAGCTATCCTTGTGGCAGTAGGAGTGCTACGTGCTTCTGGTGCGTTAGACCTCTTGATAGATGGTATAAGGTGGGTTGTACAGCAATGTGGACTTGACACAAGATTCGTGGATGCACTCCCCACAGCCTTTATGAAACCCCTTTCAGGTAGTGGAGCACGTGGCCTTATGTTGGAATCAATGAAAACCTTTGGTGTTGACTCATTCGTTGGCAGATTGAGTTGTATCTTCCAAGGTTCAACAGATACCACCTTTTATATTCTTGCAGTTTATTTTGGCAGTATCGGAATACGCTACACTCGCCACGCATTGGCCTGTGGACTGTTAGCTGATTTGGCGGGTGTAATAGCCGCTATCGCCGTCTGCTATATATTCTTTTAGGAGATAATAGAGTCTATTAAACTATTGGGCTGTTAGCCCTATAAGCCTTATTAGCCTAATAGGGCAAATAAGCTAAACTACAAAACGACAATGGCAAATTTAAAATCACTGGCAAAAGACACTGCTATCTATGGCTTTAGCAGTATTATCGGAAGGTTCTTAAACTATCTTCTCGTACCCCTCTATACTGCAAAGATTAGTGCTGCGAGCGGTGGATATGGTGTTATAACAAACATCTATGCCTATACAGCCTTGCTGTTGGTGGTTCTGACGTATGGTATGGAGACTACTTTCTTCCGTTATGCCAACAAGACTGACCAAGACCCACAGAAGGTTTACTCAACTACTCTGTCTTTAGTAGGATTGTCATCACTGCTGTTTATAGCGATGGTCTTTGTTTTCTTACAGCCTATCTGTGACTTTATGGGCTATTCAGAACATCCTTCGTATGTGTGGGTGATGGCTATCACGGTTGCGATAGACGCTTTTCAGGCTATTCCTTTCGCCTATCTAAGATATAAGAAGCGCCCTATTAAGTTTGCTGCCTTCAAACTGTTATTCATTGCGTTGAATATCATCTTGAACCTTGTTTACTATCTCTTCTTAGGCGGACATGATGTAGGTTATGCCTTCTACATCAACCTTGTTTGTACAGGAACTATCACTTTCTGCTTCTGGAGAGAGTTGAAAGATGGCTTCTTTGCCAGTGGTAAGCTCCTTGATATGCCTTTGGCGAAGAAGATGCTATCCTATTCTTGGCCTATCCTCATCCTTGGTATTGCTGGTATTCTTAATCAAACGGCAGGTTATATCATCTTCCCATACGTCTATAAGAATAGCGATGCGCATACACAGTTGGGTATCTTTGGGGCTGCAAGTAAGATAGCTATGATCATGTCGATGATTACGCAGGCCTTTCGCTATGCTTATGAACCATTCGTCTTTGGTAAGGCTCGCGACAAGGACAATAAGGAGACGTATGCAAGAGCTATGAAGTTCTTTATCATCTTTACGCTTTTAGCTTTCTTGGTGGTGATGGGCTATATGGATGTTCTGCGTCATATCATTGGGCGTGACTACTGGGTAGGACTGGAGGTGGTGCCTATCGTGATGGCAGGAGGTATCATGACAGGTGTTTACTTCAACCTTAGTTTCTGGTATAAGCTCATTGATAAGACGATTTGGGGGGCTTACTTCTCAGGTATCGGATGTGCTGTAATTATCGGAATCAACGTTATTTTCGTCCCCCAATACGGTTATATCGCTTGTGCATGGGCAGGTTTCTTGGGTAACGCTACGGCTATGGTGCTGTCTTATATCGTCGGTCAACGTAAGTATCCGATAGATTATCCATTAAAGAGTATTGGGGTCTATGTCCTTATAGGTGGTCTCTTCTTTGCTATTATTAGCTATACTAATGCCAACCTGTCTGTTGCTGCGGCTTTAGGAATTAATACTTTGGTTATTATCCTATTCATTGCTCATGTCTTATACCATGACTTCCCGCTGCAACAACTGCGTAAACGATTTGGTAAGAAATAAGAGATATTATGGGAGAAGAGGGTTTATAAGACTATAAAGGATGGCCTTATAGAGCGTTATAGATAAGTAGGCGCCCCCTCTCTAAGCTCCCCATAGATTTTTGTTAACCCTTTATACACAAGTAGAAAACAAGTAAGTATCAATTAATTAATAGTATTAATATGAAGAAATCGACATTACTTATTGCCGGACTTCTCGCATTGGGTAGTACAGCTATGCATGCTGATGAAGGTATGTGGACGCTCTATAACTTGCCAGAGGCCGTCTATGAACAAATGGTAGCTGAGGGTTTCCAGTTGCCACAGGCTATGCTTTATGGCGCTCCAAACGCTATCAGCAATTCAGTTATTAATTTCTCTGGCTATTGCTCAGGCGTTGTTGTTTCTCCAAATGGCCTGGTCTTCACCAATCACCATTGTGGATTTAGTGCAATTAATGCCCATTCCACCGTAGAACATGACTATATGAAGAATGGCTTCTACGCCAAGACCTATGCTGAGGAACTCCCAAACAAAGACTTGTTTGTATCCTTCATGAAGAAACAGGAGGATATTACAGCTCGTGTGAGTAAGCTTGTTGCTGGAAAGAATGGCGAACAGACCGAGGCTATCATAGACTCTCTTACCAACCATCTGACTGACTCTATTAAGGCTATCGACAAGACCTTGCATATCAGTATAGACCCTTTCTATGAGGGAAACAAGTACTATGCAACTACATATCAGGATTTTCCAGATGTGAGACTGGTCTTTACTGTCCCAAAGAGCATGGGTAAGTTCGGTGGAGAAACGGACAATTGGATGTGGCCAAGACAGACAAGTGACTTCTCAGTGTTCCGTATCTATGCCGATCCTAAGACCAATGGACCAGCTTCTTACTCAAAGGATAATGTGCCATATAAGCCTGCTAACTGGGCACCAGTAAGTCTTGAAGGCTATAAGGACAAGGACTTTGCAATGACAATAGGCTATCCGGGCTCTACTAATCGATATCTTTCTTCATACGGTATACAGCAGCGTAGAGACATAAACAACGCTGTCCAGGTGCAAGCACGTGGTATTAAGCTTGCTATCATGAAGCGTTATATGGATAAGAGTGAGAAGACCCGTATCCAATATGAGGACAAGTACGTTGGAGCAGCGAACTATTGGAAGAACTCAATGGGTATGAATAAGTGCATAGACTCCATTGGTTTGATTCGTCAAAAGGCTGAATACGAGGCTAAGATACAAAGGTGGTTAGACGAGAAGAAGGTGAAAGACCCTTCTGTAGATGTCGACTTTGCTAAACTAAGTAGACTTTATCAGGAAAGCAACGAGCCTGCCTTGGTTCAAGCTTATTGGAGAGAGTCTTTCTGGAAAGTGTCTGAGTTGATTCAGAGAGCCTTTGACATCACTCGTGGAGCTATCGAACCACAGGGGCCAGAGAACGATCCTAAGGGACAGTACATACTGTTTAAGGACAATAGTAACGATTGGAACTTAGCTCTTGACAAGGAGATGACAGCCGCAATGTTGAAGAATTATGCCGAACATGTGCCTGCTCAGTATCTCCCAGAGGCGTATAATGAAATCAAGACTAAGTTTGGCAATAATTATAAGAAGTATGTTGACTGGCTTTATTCAAAGAGTATGTTACTCGTTAAAGGGCATAAGTTCTATAATGATGAGAAGACTCTTGAAGACCCAGGTATCTTACTTGGAGTGCAGCTCGTAATGGTGTATCAGAAAGTATTAGCTGATTATGCTACGAAAGAAGATGCTATTGCCAACGAGGAGAAGAAGCTCTGCGAGGCAAAGGTGCAGATGGAGATGGATATGCCACACTATAGTGATGCCAACTTCACCATGCGCTTGTCTTATGGACAGGTGGGTGGCTATATGCTTGGAGGCTTTGATAGCAACTATTACACGGCCGCTGAGAGTATTGTAGAGAAGATGAAGAAGGGCAAGAAACTTGAGGATTACAAGGTAGAGCCCGTCATGATGGAGCTTATGAGTGCTAAGGATTTCGGTCGTTATGCTGATAAGACAACAGGAAAGATGCAGCTTTGCTTCCTTACTAACAATGATATCACTGGTGGTAACTCTGGTTCTCCAATGTTCGACGGCAAGGGTCGCCTTATTGGTCTTGCTTTTGATGGTAACTGGGATAGCCTTTCAAGCGATATCAACTTCGATCGCAAGCTCGCACGTTGTATTGGTGTTGACATCCGTTATGTACTCTACTTAATGGATAAGTGGGGTCACGCTGATCGTTTGCTGAACGAGATTAATCCACAGTAAGGGGTTGTCTTAATATATAAAAAGCCCCATAGCATCGATGCTATGGGGCTTTTTTGATATCTCCCCAAGTCTTTCCGAGGGAAGATGTATGATAGATAAAAGGTTGCTATTGGTTTATTTCTTGCTACCTTATTATATGTTCAATTCGTCGTGTTGGGAAAGACTTCTTATATCAGTGATGTCTTACGATATATTATACTGATAACAGCCATCTTACTTCCCCTTTTTAGCCATTGTGTTGAGGCTCCGCACTACTCGTGTTGAGGCTTCGCACTATTCGTGTTGATGCTCCGCACCAATGGTGCTGAGGCTTAACACCACTCATGAAGATAGCAATGTGCTATGCAAAATACCATGAATGTATAGCCAATTTATCGAAAGTCTCTCCAACGTTATACGCTAAGTTCCCCTCCGCTTTGGGGAGAGTTGGGGTGGTGTATCTTACTTCTTTGGTCTACGTCTTGCCCAACCTTCCTCAGAAAAGTCAGGTTCATCGCCCTTTAGCTTAGCTGGACTGGACTTCATAAGTTCCTTCCAATCATCTTTCTTGAACTTATGCTGTCCGCCAAAAGGGTTATCATCATACTGTCGACGACTACGGCCCTTGCGCTCACGAGTGTCCTGGCGGCCTTCTCCGCGGCTGCCGTAACCACCACGACCGCCTGCAGGGCGACCATTGCCACCAGCCGAGCGACCACCAGCCGAGCGTCCATGGCCACCCTCTTCAGCATCGTTACAACGCACCTTGCGGCCTTTGTAGGTAGCACCATCCAATGCACTCATCACCTTCTTGGCGTCTTGTTCAGGCACTTCGATGTAGCTCTGCTTTGCAAGGAGGTCTATATGGCCTACCGCCTGATGCCCATGCATATTCTTATTGATGAACTGCATCACCTCACCCGGATAGAAACCATCTGCCTTACCGAGGTTGATAAAGAGTCGCTTATAGCCACTCTCCGCCTTACGAGGGCCACGGCTGCGGCCACCTCTGCCTTCTCCTTTTGCACTACGGCTATCCTCTCGTGAGCTACGTGAGGATGGTTTCTCAATCTCTTGAGCGTTCTTATAATAATCAAGGAACCGACCAAAGGTCGCAGTAACAATCTTCTTGATGACAATCTCCTTATCGATATACTCGAACTGACGGTTGATATCCTTCATATAAGGTGCTATCTGGTCTTCATCAACGTCTGTTTTCAAGATGTCATCCATAGTTTTGAACAACTGTTTCTTGCATATCTCCTCTGGAGAAGGGAGTGTTCCATCGACAAAGTCCTTACCGATTTCGCGCTCAATATTACGTACCTTATATTTCTCACGAGAGTGGATAATCGAGATAGACGTACCCTTTTTCCCTGCACGACCCGTACGGCCAGAGCGGTGAGTATAGTTCTCTATATCATCAGGTAGCCCATAGTTGATAACATGTGTCAAGTCGTTCACATCCAATCCACGTGCTGCAACGTCTGTAGCGACGAGAATCTGTGTGAGATGTGAGCGGAACTTCTGCATCGTAAGGTCACGTTGCTGCTGTGAGAGGTCGCCATGCAAGGCTTCAGCATTGTATCCGTCCTTAATCAACTTATCAGCAATTTCTTGCGTCTCAAGCTTTGTGCGGCAGAAAACTATCGCATATATCTTTGGGTAGAAATCAACCAATCGCTTCAAGGCAAGGTACTTGTCGCGTGCATTCACCATATAATAAATATGGTTAACACTCTCGGCTCCCTCGTTACGGCTACCCACTACAATCTCTTTATAGTCGTGTAGATAACCCTTTGCAACCCGTTCTACTTCACGACTCATCGTGGCAGAGAATAGCAGTGTATTACGGTCTTCAGGCACACCAGTCAATATCTCGGTGATACTCTCTTGGAAACCCATGTTAAGCATTTCGTCGGCTTCGTCCAAGACAACGTTTCTCACCTTGTCAAGACGGGCTTTTCCACGGTGCATAAGGTCTATCAGACGACCCGGTGTAGCCACGATTATCTGTACACCATGACGCAACTGGCGAATCTGTGTATCGATAGATGCACCGCCATAGACCGCTGCGATGTGTAGATGAGGGATATACTTGCTAAACTCCTTTAGGTCATCAGCAATCTGCAAACAAAGTTCACGTGTCGGACTAAGCACTATCGCCTGCGTATCCTTGCTGCTTGTGTCAATGCGTTGCAGCAGAGGAAGACCAAAGGCAGCCGTCTTACCCGTACCAGTCTGTGCCAGTGCGATGACGTCGTTACGATTACCAAGTAAATAAGGGATTACTTCTTCTTGTACAGGCATTGGATGTTCAAATCCAAGCTCACCAATGGCGCGACGAATCTCTTCGCTCACACCTAACTCTTCAAATGTCTTCAAATTCGTTTGTTTATTATTTATTATCCTATATAAAGGTAAGATCACCACCAAACGAACCCACTAAAAAGACACTTGCCTGCGACGGGCTTCAACCAGTCAGTACGCAGACTCTCAGGTGGTATGTTACCTTTTTATTGGTTGCAAAGGTACGGCAAGATGTTGATATGGACAAATAAAACTGATTATAAATCAAGGTTATGGGGCAAATAGTTGGTGAAAGAGCGTGGAAAAGACCGTGAACACTATTAAAAATAAGGCTAAGAGAAGAAATAGTTGTGTCAAAACCTATTAAAAAAATACGCCAAACTGCGCTTTCTGTTATAAAGTCTAAAAGTATTAATGATTATTTCTAAATCTCATTTTATTTATGTGTTTTTTTTGTAACTTTGCGTTGTCAAATAGAAAATAGTCGTTATTAAAGTTAATTATTTGAGTTAGTACAAGGACACAAAACTTACGTGAGTAAGATTGATGTTAAACGAAAGGCTTCGCAGGGATGCGAAGCCTTTTTATTTTTAGGCTAAGGTAAGGCCCTGCCTTGGTTTCTTCTTGATAGGAGAGGGGAGTGAATACTACTGCTGAGAGGCGTTTCTTCATTGTTTATTATCGCTCGAGGTGGTCGGGTAATATCTTTCGTTCGTTACCAATTGACCGATAATTTCAAATTCTTTTCATGAACAAAAATATTTATTTTCACGACAAGAAATATTTTTCTTCATGAACAAAAATATTTTTTTTCATGATAATAATTCGAGGGAGTAAGGTTGTCATAATTCATTAACATTGTTTTCTTACGATGAAAACGACGATTTTTGTACCTTGAAAGACCCTACTTTAGCATCAGTCCGACAATCTCCTTGGAAGAAGAAAACTATCACCTAAAATCAAAAAGGTCGTGTTTGAGCTGAGAGCGTATAGTGATAAGCGATTTAACATCTGATAATTAGCACCGCAAAAAATATGGTTATTTATTTGTGTGTTACATATATAATAGGTAAATTTGCACGGATTAATTTTTTTCGGGACGCGTGAGAAGGTAACATCAAGACTTTAGAACCTTGCGCATTGTTGCCGCTTTTGGTTCCCAAAGATGTTGGTCAAAACAATAAGTTATAATTTTTAGATGAACGTAATTACGAAAACAGTTCAGTTGCCAGATGGGAGAACCATCTCAATTGAAACCGGAAAGGTTGCAAAGCAGGCTGATGGAGCAGCGGTACTCCGCATGGGTAACACCGTACTTCTCGCCACTGTTTGTGCAGCTAAAGAGGCAGTTCCGGGCACAGACTTCATGCCTTTGCAAGTTGATTATCGCGAGCAGTATGCTGCCGCAGGTCGTTTCCCTGGTGGTTTCACCAAGCGCGAAGGCAAAGCCAATGACGACGAAATCCTTACATCACGCCTTGTGGACCGTGTTCTTCGTCCACTTTTCCCATCAGATTACCACTGCGAAGTTTATGTACAGGTAATGTTGCTGTCAGCTGACGGCGTCGATCAGCCTGATGCACTTGCTGGATTGGCAGCTTCAGCAGCTCTTGCTGCTTCAGACATCCCTATCGAGCATACTACATCAGAGGTTCGCGTTGCACGAGTTAACGGCGAGTACGTTATTAACCCAACCTTCGAGCAGATGAAGGAGGCTGATATGGACCTCATGGTAGGCGCTACCAAGGACAATATCATGATGGTTGAAGGTGAGATGGATGAGGTTTCTGAACAGGATCTTATCGGTGCTTTGAAGGCTGCACACGATGCTATCAAACCGATGTGTGAGATGCAAGAGGAGCTGTCAAAGGCTTGTGGGACAGATGTTAAGCGTGCATACGAAGATGAAGTCAATGATGAAGAGCTCCGTGAAGAGCTTCGCAAGGCTACATACGATGCTTGCTACGCACAGGCTCAGAGTGGTGACGATGATAAGAAGCATCGTGAAGAGACTTACGATAAGATTAAGTCTGAATTTACTGAGGCTTACGATGCTGCCCACACAGACCTTTCAGAAGACGACCTCGAAGAAAAACACACACTTATCGACCGTTACTTTGCTGATGTTCAGCGTGACTCTATGCGCCGAAGCGTACTTGATACAGGCAAGCGCATGGACGGTCGTGCAACAGATGAGATACGTCCTATATGGTGCGAGGTAGATACTCTACCAATGCCACACGGAAGTTCGCTCTTTCAACGTGGTGAAACAATGTCTCTCTCTACCTGTACTCTTGGTACAAAGATGGATGAGAAGATGGTTGATAACGTCTTGGAGAAGAGCTACCAACGTTTCCTTCTTCACTATAACTTCCCTCCTTTCTGTACAGGTGAGGCTAAGGCGCAGCGAGGAGTTGGTCGTCGAGAGATTGGGCATGGTCATCTTGCATGGAGAGGACTAAAGGGTCAGATCCCAGAGGACTTCCCTTACACTGTTCGTTTGGTTAGTCAAATCCTCGAATCAAATGGTTCTTCATCCATGGCAACCGTATGTGCGGGTACACTTGCATTGATGGATGCAGGCGTTCCAATGAAGAAACCAGTCTCAGGTATCGCTATGGGACTTATTAAAAACCCTGGTGAAGACAAGTATGCAGTGTTGAGTGACATCCTTGGAGACGAAGATCACTTGGGCGATATGGACTTTAAGACAACTGGTACAAAGGATGGTTTGACTGCAACTCAGATGGATATTAAGTGTGACGGATTGTCATTCGAGATTCTTGAGAAGGCGCTTATGCAGGCTAAGGCAGCTCGTGAGCATATCCTTAACATTATGACTGAGACGATTGCCGAGCCACGTGCAGAGATGAAACCACAGGTTCCTCGTATCGTACAGTTGGAGATTCCGAAGGAGTTCATCGGTGCTGTCATTGGCCCTGGAGGCAAGATTATTCAGCAGATGCAGGAAGAGACGGGTGCTACTATCACTATTGAAGAGACAGAAGGGGTAGGTAAGGTACAGGTATCTGCGCCAAACAAGGACTCTATCGACGCTGCTCTCGGTAAGATAAAGGCTATCGTTGCTGTTCCTGAGATCGGTGAGGTCTATGAGGGTGTAGTACGTTCTATCATGCCATACGGCTGCTTTGTAGAGATACTCCCAGGTAAGGACGGCTTGTTACACATCTCAGAAATCGACTGGAAGCGCCTTGAGACTGTTGAAGAAGCTGGTATTAAGGAGGGCGATAAGATTAAGGTTAAGCTCCTTGAGATCGATCCTAAGACTGGTAAGTATAAGCTTTCTCGTCGTGTGTTACTCGACAAACCAGAGGGTTATGTAGAGCCACAACGCCGTCCAAGAGGCGACCGTCGTCCACGTCGTGAGGGTGATCGTCGTGATGGCGAGCGTCGCCCACGTCGCGAGAACAATGATTTTGAGAACCACGAATAAACTTTATTCGTAATTAAATTATAGTCCCCTGCAGGCCTACTGTGGCTTGTGGGGGAATTATACTCACCTTTGTTTATGGGGCACAGCACGCAAACCCTGTTTTTATTAACTGTGCACACAATATTTACCTACGATGTAACCGCATGAACCTGATAGTGTAACCGCATCTATCTAATGGTATAATCATGTCAACCTGATAGTGTAATGACATCTATTTAGTAGTATAATCGTATCAACTTGATAGTGTAATAAGATCTTTCTAATGGTATAACCGCATGAACTTGATAGTGTAACTGTATCTATCTATATGGTGTAACCATATCAACCTGATTGTGTAACCACATCTACCTAATACTCGTCTGCTGAGAATGGGGAGCGTAGTTGGATTGAGATAACGAACGCTTCAAGAGAGACGGTATCCCTGAAAGGCTATTATCTTGTTAGTCCTAATCCATGGAATGTACCGCCTTACAGGGTATTGTATGTCGATAACCTGACCGACCTCAAAGCATTGAGTCGAGGCAGTAGCAGTGTCGGTATGCCAGGAAACTCAACAACATTGATACCTGCAGGAATGTCTATTTGCTTAGCTGCGGGCACAGGTTATGCAGAGGTAGTTGCTAAGAATAAGGCTTATCAAGTAATCAATATAGGCTCGGGAGTGGCTACTCCATCAGCTGTTACGGGTGGTGTGCGCTATTCAAAGTATATTTGTAAAGACGGTTGGAACATCGACTTGAAAGATCCTAACAATAATATAGTAGACAATTTCGGCCTTGAAGTGGCCTATTTGTTGAATGGCAGTAATGGATTCTACTATAATTATTACTTGGGAGAGCGGGATTTTATTCGCTCTAAGGACAAGCCTTTTAATGCTCCTTATAATGGTTTTAACCCAAAGGGGTGGTATTATATGCCGATAGAAACAAGCGGATTAAATCTTCTTGGGACTTTTAACGATGCTGACAGTAGGTTTATTCCATTTGTGGAATATAAAGATGGGGGTAGTGCGAATAGACCAGAACGCTACCATGATATGACTTATTACACTGCAATAAAACACCTTCCATAAGCATGGAAGAGACGAGATAGTTTGGCGACAAGCTTTTTCTTAGATGAAGGAAGGCGGGGATACATCGTGTATTCCTGCCTTTTTTATGAAGACTGAACCTTTTGGGGGCTATGAAGAGTGGATATGTTCATCCACAAACAGACTTGAATATCTGTACAGAACGTACTCATATATGAACCAATTAAGCCGATGCAATCCAATTTCTATCGCCCTTGAAGAGGGCTGCTTATAGTCGGTGGCGAATTTTTTTCATGAAAAAAAATATTTTTCTTCATGAAAAAAAATATTTATTGTCGTGAAAATAAATCTTTATCTTCATGAAAAGAATTTGAAAGTAGGACCATGGAGACTCCTAATAGTCGACCGATAGGGGGCAAAAAAGACTTAGGTAATATCATAAAAAAGCACTGATTAGCGTCATAACAACCCCGAGAAGAAAGTTTAGCAATCGTTTTCTACTGTTAATAATAGCAAAAATAAAAACATATTATTTGCTTTCTCCCAAAATAATAAATATCTTTGTCGAGCGATTATAAAGGTTTTTAAATGGTAAAGCAGAACAGAAATACAAGACAGATGCTCGTTGCATGGCTGCTATTGGTACTCTTTATGTTACCAATGGTAGTTAAGGCTGTGCATGTATGTCAGGTAGAGTCTGAGCTTGCTGTAGGTCATAAGACGGCTGGTCAACACGGTCAGAGCCATGACACAGACACCTGTAAGATTTGTCATTTTGCCTTTTTCAATTACATGAAAGCTACGAGTATTCAGTTGAATGACGTAGTTATCATTTTACTTGGCTTCCTTTTCCTTGCTTGCGTAACGAGGTATGTACGCCCAGAAGTGGAAGTCATCAGCCTTAGGGCACCTCCTACACGATTCTAAAGAGAGATTGTATCTGCTTGTCATGGTCTATTGTCTATAGGCCAAAGAGGCTGTTGGATACTGATGTGAGTAGTCCAAACCATTGTCTTTCACCAATTTCAAAGCAGAAACAAGCTCTGGCACAGACACTAAAAAGGGATAGTTATGCCTTGTTAGCTTTGGCCGTAATAGGCGAAAGCAGCCTTCGAGGATAAATAGAACCCCGTAGGATAGTCCCTTTTCTGTCGTCACTGTGCCTTAAAAAGCCTTGTTATACACGCCTTTTCGCACGTATAAGACAAGGCTGACATACCATAATTTTATCAACATTCAACAACAATTGGAAATGAATAAGGCTTTATTAGCTTTTGTTCTTTCTCCTGTGTGCATGACAGCCTTGGCAGACAATCACACGTCAAAAGCACCTTCAGCACCGCTTGAAGTAGGCGTTGACAGTAGTATTGTTATGCAAGATCTGACCGTGTTGGGCAACAGACAGAAAGACATTCAGATGAGATCATCAGTCAATACGATAAGTATAGGCAAAGAGTTCCTACAGAATAACTTCTCAGGAAGTTTGATGCAGAGCCTTAGGGGCATCCCTGGTGTAAAGGCAATGAGTATTGGTTCGGGTCAATCAAAGCCAACGATACGTGGTTTGGGATTTAATCGTATGGTTGTAACCGAGGATGGTATCAAGCATGAAGGGCAACAGTGGGGCGACGACCATGGGTTGGAAATAGACCAGTTTGCCATCGACCACATTGATGTTGTCAAGGGTCCGGCAGCGTTACTCTATGGTTCAGATGCCATTGGCGGCGTGATTAACCTCTATAGCAACTATATTCCGACGAAGAAATTCCAAGGGGCTGTGTCGCTCTTCGGCCGTAGCAACAATGAATCAGTTGGTCTGTCAGCTCGCTTACAGGGTATCACAGGGGGCTTCTATTGGAAGGCTAACACAACACTTATCGACTATGCCGATTACAGAGTGCCAACGAATAGCATCCAATACTTCTCTTACGACATACCATTGAAGGACAAGCTCCTTCGCAATACGGCAGGTCTTGAACGAGATGGGAGTGTGACGTTGGGTTATAAGGGTATTAATTTCCATACCGAGCTCAAGCTGTCGGATGCCTACACAAAGAGCGGCTTCTTTGCTAACGCACATGGGTTAGAGGTGAGACTGTCGAGCATCGACTATGATAAGTCACGTCGAGACATCGACTTACCTTACCAGAGTGTGAACCACTTCAAGGTGATGAGTCATACAGTCTACCAAGAAGGGCAGCTTGCTTTAGAGTTAAATTTAGCCTATCAGAACAACCACCGCAAGGAGCTAACCGAACCTATCGCACATGGATACATGCCTACGCCACCGAACTCACTGGAGCGTGAGTTCAAGAAAGATACTTACACGGCCAATCTGATGACACGTTACGACTTGAACGAACGCCATAGTCTGTCGGCAGGAGTCAATGGTGAGTATCAACACAACCGTCGTGCGGGCTGGGGTTTTATCATCCCTGACTTTGAAACAACCTCATTTGGTGCGTATGCCTTCGACCGTTACACAATCAAGAAAGACCTGATTGTAAACGCCGGAGTACGTTACGACCACGTAAGAACAAATATCCATAGCTATACCGACTGGTTTAAGACGCCTGTAAGTGCCACCGATACCATTTATAAAGAACGTTCGCAGGACCTCTGTCGTTCGTTCAATAGTCTCACGTGGTCGGCTGGTATCAACTACGCAACGGCAGGGTGGATTCTAAAAGCAAATATAGGAAAGAGCTTCCGAGTACCTATTCCAAAGGAGTTGGGCACAGATGGTGTTAATTATCACATCTTCCGATATGAGAAAGGTAACCCTAATCTGAACCCGGAGGAGTCCTATCAGTTGGATGCTGGTATTCATTGGGGAAACGATAGACTAACGATTCAGTTCGACCCCTATCTCAACTATTTCCCAAACTACATCTACATGAATCCGACACCGAACTATTATGAAGGTTTGCAATGGTATTATTACACGCAGAGTAGGGTTATCCGCTGTGGATTTGAGCTACAGGCAGACTGGAAGATACTACCTTCATTGAGTGCAGAGTTCAAGGGTGAATATCTATATGCAGAACAGTTATCAGGCGAAAAGAAGGGTTATACACTCCCGTTCAGTACTCCTTGGTCGGCAGATGCTACCCTTCGTTATGCCTTCTGTCGTAAGAACGTAGGCAATGAAGGCTTTGTCGCAATGAACATGCACGTCACTGGTAGACAAAACAACATCGTTCCGCCAGAGAAGCCGACGCCGGGTTACTACACGTTGAACCTCACTGCGGGGAAAGACTTTGCCTTTGGTGAGCGTACGTTACGACTGAGTCTTAACGCAGAGAACCTCCTCAATCGTAAGTATTACGACCATACGAGTTTCTATCGACTCATAGACGTACCAGAGCCAGGCCGCAACGTGGCACTGATAGCTACCTTTGAGTTCTGATGAACAGTAACTTCAATAACGAAAACAATATAAATGCTTGATCAAATACACTAATCTGAGACTTCGATTGGATAGACATGGAGAGACAGACTAACAACACACTGTCTCCCATGTCATCCTTTCACAACGTAAAGAATGAGATAAACAACATAATAGAAAACCGAGGCGAAAGCTTCAATCAAAAACAGATTAAACAATGAAAAAGAAACTTTTAATGGGCGCTATGGCGCTTTTGAGCGTGTTTGCAATGACACTCACTTCATGTAGTGACGACAATGATTCACCTGCAAACGGTGGTATCACTTTTAGCGAAATAGAGATCGGACACGACAACAGCAAGGTTGGCACAATTGGCGACGACATCCACTTGGAATGTAAAATACAGTCAAGTTCTAAGATAAAGTCTGTCAGCGTCTCATTCTACAAGGATGAGAATAATAAGGTGGAGAAGGTTTACAACAGTCTCAAGTATGCTGGAGTGCTCAACACTACTTTCCACGAGCATCTCGACCTTCCTGAAACACTTGCTGAGGGTGTCTACACTTGCACAATTAAGGTTACTAACGAACAGGGAGGCGTCAACACCATCGTAGAGAAGGTTAATTTGCAGAAGAAGGTGGTAGACCCTAATGCGCCAAAGATTTCTGATTTGAAGGTGAATGCTATGTCTGGAGCAGCGAATGGTAAGCTTACTTTCTCTGCAAACATCGTTACCAAGGACCCTATTGACGAAATAGAGATAGAGTTCCATGGTGATAAAGAGCATGAGATAGACGTGGATGGTTACAAAGGAAAGAGTGGTAACATTACTTTCACACAGGAGGTTACTATCCCTGCTGAGTGTAAGCCAGGTACTTATCATATCCATTTCACGGTGAAGGATAGTAAGGGTCGCGAGACTACTGAGGAGATTGAGGACTTTATCGTTAAGTAAGTAAGAAACGAAAACGATAAATGCTTGATAAATAATGAGGACCTACTTATAAGGGGATGTGCTTCAGCTTGTTTGTTCATAACAAGTAAAGTGAGTGACAAGAGGGTATTGTCTTCTTGTAAGTAGGTTAAATCTTAAAGATAAGAAAACAAAGTATTGAAACAGAATTAACCCTAACGGATTAAGTAATAAAGCACACATTATGAAAAAGATTCTATTTAGTTTAGCAGCTGTAGCAGCCCTCCTCGGGATGGTGTCTTGCTCAACAGAAAGCGTAGAGGTACCAGTTATTACTGATTTAGGTATAACGGCTAACCCTGTAGACTGCCAAGTGTATAACCGTGGAGATAGTATTTATTTCCACTATCGAATTACTGGTCATGAGGAGTTAGGCAGTTATAATCTTGAAATCCATAATAACTTCGATCACCATACACACGGAACACAAGGACAGACATGCGCCTTAGACGCAAAGAAAGATCCTCAGAAGAATGCGTTCTATTATAATCAGGACTTTGTTATCCCACGTGGTAATAAAGATTATGACGCCCGTCAGAGCATCTACATCCCGGCTAATGCGCAACCAGGAGATTATCATTTTGTAATTAGAGCAACGAACTCGCAGGGTGGACAAGGGATACGTGCTATGGCGATAAAAATAAAGTAAAACTTGCACGATAAGAACAAATAAAGGTTAAAACATTCTTGTTTTTAATTGTAAATACAATATCTTTGCAGCTCGAGAGTTAAATTAGAGTTTACATATAAAACTAAAATGATTATGAAAAAGATTATGTTTATGGTAGCTGCATGCGCAGCTATGGTAGCTTGTAACAATGGCAAGACTACTGCAAACAATGGGGGTGCAGACTCATCAGCACAGGACTCAACTGCTGCTGCTGGCGACTCTGCTGTTTACGAAGGCCTGACACCTGCTGCTGATGTTGCTGGTATCAAGTATCGTGTGGCTTTGGCTAAGGATTCTTCAAACGGTTTCAGCGTATCTGAGGCTTATATGAAATCTGCTTCTGAGGCTGATACTGTTTATAACTATAACGGTAAGTATCAGGTTATTGAGAAGGATGTTAAGGGCAAGAAGAATACTTACTACCAGTTTGAATTGGGTAAGGGTAACAAGACAAACTTCCTTGTTGTGAACGATTCTACACTCCGTCTTGTTAATGACGAGTTCGAGGAGCCTGCAACAAATACCAAGGATATGAACTACGACTTGAAGTTGAAGTAAGGATCTGTAAGCAAAACATTAATATAAAGGGGCTTGCCAAGGGAGTTATACCTTGT
The DNA here is from genome assembly GCF_900187995.1 of Prevotella jejuni. Taxonomy (GTDB): domain Bacteria; phylum Bacteroidota; class Bacteroidia; order Bacteroidales; family Bacteroidaceae; genus Prevotella; species Prevotella jejuni. Next base: position 114,518 of record NZ_FZNZ01000002.1, on the reverse strand, counting down.
GCAAGCCCTTTTTTAGTAGGGTGGAGTGGAGGTGTCTATATTATATGGTGGATTCTTACTGGGGGGTATATGCCTCTTCTCTAAGGTCATACTATATATATAATAAGGTGTGGGGGAAATAGAATTAATCCTCAATACAATGAGTGGTAAGGCTTAACAGGAAATATGTTCGGCGTTCAGACCGTTTGTGTGGGGCAATGGCATGATTGTAGGCGATGGTGAGGTAGGTTGGGTGGTGTCGTTATTGTCTACTGAGAAGACTTATATCTAATATGTAGGGGTTTGTGGTTTTTAACTTGATTCGTTAATTTTATTGACATAGCAAAGGCTGTTCTTAACTCCTGTTTTGAGTTAGTTGGTATTCGATTTACCAATGACACGACACAACGTCATCACCTCTTCCTCAAAAGTCTCTTTGTTTACAGCTTTCCCTTTAAGTACTGAACGGTAGTTATAGATGGTCTGTGGAGAATAGAAAAGGAGGTCGGCTATCTCAGAGCTCTCCTTTACGCCCAATCTGATTAAGGCCATAATGCGTTGCTCGGTGGTAAGTCCATCGTTGCTTTTGTTCTGAATTTTGCCATCAGGTAAGAGTAAGTTATTAAGTTCTTCAGTAAAGTCTGGATAGAGATCAAGGAACGCTTTGTCGAAACGAGACAGGAATGTAGCAGCGTCTTCTTCTGATAGTCGCTCAGAGGAGAGCTGACTAAGCAATTCTGTAGTTTGGTTGGCTTTTATCTTCCTCTTGACCAATGTCTGTTGTTTCTTTAGTCTTGCAATATATTTAGCACAAAGGTCAATATACAACTTCGCCAATCTTTCGCGCTTTCGATTGGTGTCTACAAGCAAAGCATTAAGGTCGTTTAGTTGTGTATTCAGCTGTTTTTGCTGTGTGTTGAGATTGGATAGTTGATTATTATTCAGTTGTAACTTTTGCTGTTGAAGACTAAGTCGTTTGGTTTGTTTTACGATATATACGACCGCAAAAAGTAGGAAGAGAAGTAATAGTGAAATAACAATGATGGCCGTCATCTGCACTTTATTCCGCTGGTTAAGCGTCTGTTGATAACTGCTAACAATGGCAGGTAACTTACTTGAAATCTCTATTATACGAAGTCTGTTATTATAGAAACGAGCATCCTCAAGGGCAGTCTGTATGTATTGTTGCGCTCGGTCGAGTTCGTCCTTATTATGTTCAAAGATATACATGGCAAGGTTTTGCAGTGCAAAGTTCTCCATTGTGCAGTTCTCCATATCCCCAATACTCGACAATAAGAGGTATTCCTCCTGTTTCTCAGTATCCCCTTCACTACCGTAGTTACCCGAGAGTGCAAAGCAAGCCATCGCATAGTAACGTGAAGACGACGGTAGTTGCTTTATTGCTTTAAGGTAATGAGCACGTGCCTCCATGTGATTGTTTAGGACAAAAACAGCGTATTCACCGCAGTAATACTCATAACTTTTAGCGGTTTCATCGCAGTAAGGCATGGCTTTCGTAAGGTAGTTCTTTGCCCTTTCTCGGTATGTTGGCGTATATGTCTTATCGTTGCAGAAGTCTGCCCAATAGGTGTAGATACGGAAGAGAGAGAAGTAGTATTCAAAGCGTTGAGGCCTATCAAGAAGCGTAGTATCTACTTGTTCAATTTCGTTAACAGCCTCACTATAAAGACCACCAATAGATAATAACTCAGCCTTTCGTATAACATTAGTATTATAGTAGTAGCTGTTTTTTATTTGTTGAGACAGTTGAATACCCTTATCAAGATAGGTCATTGCAGAGTCAAACTGGAACACATAATACTCTTCATAGAGTTGTTCGTAGGTTTGAAGATGGTTAATAGCATTACCATTAGTCGTGAGATACCTCTTTAAACGTTTGATGTCTTTGTTCTTAGCATTGATAAGTGAATTTCTATGGGCCAATAGCTTGTCTAATTTCTGGCGTAGTTGTTCAGTGTCACTACCTGCGAATGTTGTCGTAGGGAGCAACAGCAAGAGTACATATAATAATAGTTTTCTCATGACTAAAACGCTATTTAATGCAAAGATAATACTTTCATTGGAATTAAAAGCTATCTACTTAAATAAATTACAGCAACTTATTAAATAATTGATAATAAGTTCTTTATCTAGTATATGCCGTTTCTTAAATCTACTTAAACACTACTATTGCATTTTCTTTTAGGCTTTTTTGCTAACTTTGCATCTATCAGTAAGCTAAAAACTTACAATCCTTAATCAAAGAAATAATAACCAACATACTTAAACAAAACAATGAAGAAAACCAATATTGCCCTTATTGGGCTTTTAATGGGGTGGGCAAGCATTGCGAATGCGCAGACAGTTAAGTCTCCAAATGGTAATGTTGCTGTGACGTTCTCACTAACGGGAAATGGCGTGCCAACCTATGAGATGACTTATAAGGGTAAGGCTGTTGTTAAGCCTTCACACTTAGGTTTAGAATTGGCAAAGGACAAGCATGCCAGTAAAGGAATGGATGAAACCAGCTTAATGGACGGTTTTGAGAAGACAGGAACCAAGACTACTACCTTTGATGAGACTTGGAAACCTGTTTGGGGAGAAACTGCTACTATTCGCAACCATTATAATGAGTTGGAAGTAGACCTCAATCAGCCAAGCAGTAAACGTAACATAGTAATCCGTTTCCGGGTCTATGACGATGGAATGGGCCTTCGTTACGAGTTCCCACAACAGCCAGAACTGAACTACTTCGTTATCAAAGAGGAACATACACAGTTCGCTATGGCAGGCGACCATACGGCATGGTGGCTTCCAGGAGACTATGACACGCAGGAGCAGGAGACGCAGGAATCAAAGCTATCCGAAATCCGCAAGCGTTTCCATGACGCTGTTAACTGGAGCAACTCATCTGTTGCAGTCTTCTCAGAAACAGGTGTTCAGACCTCTTTACAGATGAAGTCTGCTGACGGACTCTACATTAACATTCATGAAGCAGCATGTGCTAACTACGCTACAATGCACCTGAATTTAGACGACAAAACCATGACCTTTGAGTCATGGCTTACTCCTGACGCTACAGGACGAAAGGGTTTCATGCAGACTCCATGCGAGACTCCATGGCGTACGGTGATGGTCAGCGATGATGCACGTGATATGCTTGCAAATAATCTCATCCTTAATCTTAACGAACCTTGTAAGATTGAAGACACGTCATGGATACATCCTACAAAGTACTGTGGCGTTTGGTGGGAGATGATAGCTGGTGGTAAGTCTTGGGCTTATACTGATGAATTTAGTTCAGTGAAGCTTGGTCAGACTGATTATGCCCATGCTAAGCCTAACGGACATCACCCTGCTAACACCGAGAACGTGAAGAAATACATCGACTTTGCAGCTGCTAACGGCTTAGACCAAGTATTGGTTGAGGGTTGGAATATCGGTTGGGAAGACTGGTTCGGCCACTGGAAGGACTATGTGTTCGACTTTGTTACTCCTTATCCAGACTTTGATATCAAGGGCTTGAATGAGTATGCTCACTCTAAGGGCGTAAAGTTGATGATGCATCACGAGACTTCTTCAAGTACTCAGAACTATGAGCGTCACATGGAGGAAGCCTTCAATTTGATGAATAAGTATGGCTACGATGCTGTGAAGACTGGCTATGTAGGCGATATTATCCCACGTGGCGACCATCACTATTCACAGTCAATGAACAACCACTACCTACATGTTATTAAGGAAGCAGCTAAGCATCATATTATGGTGAATGGGCATGAAGCAACACGTCCAACGGGTCTCTGCCGTACATGGCCAAACCTTGTCGGTAACGAGTCAGCACGTGGAACAGAATACGAAGCATTTGGAGGAAGCGATCCTAACCATACTGTCATTCTTCCATTCACCCGTCTTCAGGGTGGACCAATGGACTATACGCCTGGTATCCTTGAGACTCAACTCTCTACATGGTGCAATAATAAGAGCTATGTTCACACAACTCTCGTAGGTCAGCTTGCGCTTTATCTAACAATGTATAGTCCACTTCAGATGGCTGCCGACCTCCCAGAGAACTATCAGAAGTATAATGATGCCTTCCAGTTCATTAAGGATGTAGCCGTTGACTGGGATGACAGCCGTTATCTTGAGGCCGAGCCTGCACGCTACGTTACCGTTGCTCGTAAGGCGAAAGGTACTAACAACTGGTTCGTAGGAGGTAAGACTGGTATCGCACCCCACCTTAGTATCCTCAAACTCGACTTCCTTGATAAGGGCAGAAAGTACGAGGCTACCATCTATGCTGACGCTAAGGACGCTGATTACGAGAAGAATCCAAAGGCCTATACCATCACCAAACGCACTGTTAAGAAGGGTGATGTTCTCAAGCTTCAAGAGGTGCGTGGAGGCGGTTTCGCCATCAGCTTGAAAGCACTTTAGGACAAATTTAATTATCGGTTACTACCGATACAGATGGAACAATAAATGATAAAGCCACAGAGAAACGTAAGTATTCATGTCATCAGAGTGTTATCTACTCCGATAGATGCTTAACGTCTCTCTGTGGCTTATTATGCCTCTTATACTAAGCACCAACTTACTTGCACTATTACATACTAAAAGTCTTTATAAAGACGTTATTATATACAATGACATTATATCCCAAATGATAATGAAACGAATGAGAATAATCGTAAGCATCTGTATCATGTTATGTACGTCTTTACTGACGAAGGCACAGAACCAAATACTCACTCTTGACGATCTCGACCATGAGATAGCCATGTCCCCTCGCTATGATAAGAAGTTTGAAGACTATATCCGTAGCGTGAAGAAGCAACTTCATGATGCTCGAACCAATCAGGCTCGTTACGAACTCTCTGATAAGCTGTTCAATCTTTATACCTCTTATTCAGTCGACTCTGCCATTGTCTATGCGCTTAATAAGCAGAAAATCGCTAAGCAGATGGGGGATAAACATAAAATCAACGACGCCAAACTTAACCTTGCCTACCTCTTTATCCGAGGTGGTCAGCTCTTGGAAGCTAACGACATTGTTAACTCTATTCCTCGAAAAGAAATCGGTAATGAGTTGTCATTCTATTACTTTTCCACCCGCAAAACCCTCTACCGTACGCTTGCTGACGCTTCATTGACTTCATGGCAGAAGCGACAATATAAGAGAATGGAGAAGCTTTGCAACGACTCGGTCGTTGACAACAATGCTTCGCCCGATATCTGGTCACGTGCTGAGCAACTTGTCAATCGCCAACAGTACGAGCAAGCTAAGAAAATCCTCCTCGATGCCTATCGCCAACATTCTCTGAGCGATCGCCAGACGGCTTTTATTGCCATATCGCTTGCCGATATCTACGGTAAAGAAAAGAATCTTGAGGCTGAGAAGCAGTATCTTATCGCTGCGTCTATCTCTGATATTCGCAACTCGGTAAAGGAGTATCTTGCACTCCAGCAGTTGGCTGTCATCCTCTTTGAAGAGGGCGATACCAAACGTGCATACGCCTATATGGATAAGGCTATGAACGATGCTGTCTTCTGTAATGCACGCCAACGTACGATAGCAATGTCAGACATCTGGCCTGTTATTGTTAAGTCGCATGAACGTGAGGCAAAGAGCCGCACACTTCGTCTTACTGTCTCTCTTGTGTTGATTAGTCTGTTGTCTATCTTCCTTCTCATGATGATTATCTATATTCGTCGACGTATCATAGAGCTTCGTGCCATCCGTGCTCGACTCTCAAACACTAATGAGATGTTGAAGGAGTCAAATCATATTAAAGACGAATATATCACACGCTTCCTTACTCAATGTTCTGATTATATCGACAAGTTAGACAGTTATCGCAAACAGATCTACCGCCTTGTTACTGGAAACAAGCGTACCGAACTACTCAACACATTAAAGTCACAAGAGGTGATCGACCGTGAGTTGGATTCTTTCTACGCCAGTTTCGATGAGACCTTCCTTGGTCTTTTCCCTAACTTCGTGTCCGACTTCAACGCATTACTCAAGCCAGAGGAACAGATAGTCCCTAAACAGCCTGGTCATCTGTCTACTGATCTTCGCATCTTTGCGCTTATCCGACTTGGAGTAAACGAAAATGAGCTAATCTGTTCTTTCCTTCGTTGCTCGAAGGCAACGGTTTATGCTTATCGTTCACGTGTCCGTCTGAAGTCAATCAACCCCGATAGTTTCGATGAAATGGTACTAAAACTATAGTTGAAGAAGCTTTCCTCTTTTATTTATAAGATAAAATATGAGCCTCGTGCGACAGCCCAATGTTTTGTGCATTGGGCTGTCGCACGTTTCTTTTTGTCCCTTTTGTCGAGTTGCAAAGGGATAATTTATTCCTTTAATCCTACAGTTATTCCCGTACATGACAAGTTTCAATAGTTTGGGCAAAAGGCACTAATACATTGAGTAAACATGGTAAGAACGGTAGATTAATGGCATTGTAATTTATGTTGTCTGGCATTCAGTTCTCTCTACTTTATAAGCAAAACGATTTCTGAACACCACTAATCTCTATTTCTTTTCACGAACAAAATAATTTCTTTTCATGAAGAAAAATATTTTTTTACGTGAGTGGAAATATTTTTTTTCATGAAAATAATTCGGAGAAGAGTCTTTTCTTTTTCGGTTGTAAGGGTTAATACTACACTAAGAAATTCTTGTTTTGAGTCTTAACTGGTATCTTTTTGTTATAAAAATACTGATTTCATCGGTAAAAATAAGTCTTATTAAAAAGTGTGATAATTAGTAGATAGAAGTTTAATGTCTGGTTGACAATTTTTTACTAAAGTGTTATTATCGTTATACAATGTTTGTATTATAGGTTGTGATAGAACTTTATAACTGACTGTCATAATGCTCAATACGCTTTTTAATAACTTGTATTTGTTGTTCCAAAGGTTTTATTAATTGTTTATTTTCTTACCTTTGTGCCAGTCTTTCTGTTTGGTGTTTGAAACTAAAAATAACTTTTATTTCGTATAGAGAATGGAAGACGGCATTATATATAAGGATGTAGACGAGACGACATCAGAGAGGATAGCCACTTGTTTCAAAGTCTTCAGTCGTGTAGTTTACTATCAACAATACGGACCAAATTAATTATTAAATAAAAAAAATGAAACGAAAATTACTACTGTTATTGTTTGCATTCATCTCGTTAGGATGCTTTGCTGACTCTCAACCAACGGATGTTGAGCGAAGAGCCAAACTGTTTGTGTACAATGGTATGCTGTTTAGTATCCAGCATTTCGAGAGTCTCACGTCACAGAATAACGCTGTTGAGTTCTGTGGTTGGACAACTTTGACTGATTTGAGCACTGATGCGAAGAAGGACGAAGCTTTGGCTGATGCGCAGTATAATGCCATTCGTAAGGTAGGAGCAGTTACTATTCCTGAGACAGTAACAGCTGAGGTTACTTACGGAGGGGTACTTCAAGGTAATGCTACTTATAAGGTTACCATGCTTCGTGCTAATCTTTTCCGTGCTGCAGATACTAATGTAACAAGCCAGATTACTAAGATTACAATCCCAAAGACAGTTGAGCACATCGAATCACGTTGTTTTGATGAGTGTGTAAACATGACTGAGTTTGTAATTGAAGGTGCTACTGATGGTACTTCTCAGTTGAAGGAGATTGACTCACATGCATTCTTAAACTGTAAGAAGTTGGCGTCTATCACGCTTCCAAATTCGGTTACTTACTTAGGCGATGATGCTGCTAATTCTATAGAAGGTGGTGGTGTGTTTGAAGGTTGTGAATCATTTACCTCTTTTAAATTCCCAAGTAGTTATGCTTCAAACAACTTGCCAAGTTTTACCTTCAAGAACTGTAAGAACTTAGCAACTATCAATTGGAATGGTTATAATCCAAAGCGTTTAAACAGCTGCGCATTCCAGGATTGCGATAAAATCACATGGTCTCAAGTTCCTCAATCTGTAGAGGAGTTAGGCGATAACTGCTTCTATCTCTGTGATGCTTTGACGTCTGTTGACCTCTCAAAAATCAAGAAGATGGACACAGGTGTGTTCTGGGCGACACCTTTAACATCTGTTGAATGGCCTGCAGCTGTAACTGAAATTCCTGCAAATACATTCTGGGCTTGTGGCAAACTAACAACTATCAAGGGTATTCCTGGGCAGCCAGGTGCATGGGATAACATCACTAAGATTGGTGCAAATGCATTCAATATGTGTACTGCTTTGACTACTATTAAGTTGCCAGCAGAGCTTAAGACAATTGATGCGCAGGCTTTCCGAAGCTGTGATCATTTAGCTACAGTAGACTATGGTACTAAGGTTGAAACTATTGGTGACGGTGCTTTCTGGTCTACTGGTGCATTGAAGAAGTTCTTCTTCAAGGGTTCTGTTAAGACACTTGGTGCTGATGCTTTCCGAGAGAGTGGACTTACTTGTGTTCACCTCAAGGGGGATATGACTATCGGTAAAGAGGCTTTCATGGACTGTAAAAGCTTGAAGTACGTAGAGTTCCCTGCTACATCTTCAGCTACTCAGCCATTGACTTATGTGGCAGAAAGCATGTTTGCTGGTTGTACAAGTCTGCCTTTCATCACTCTTCCATCTACTGTAACAGAGATAAAGGCTAACGCTTTCAATGGTTGTTCACACTTGAATTATGTAAACATCTTGGCTGAAACGCCTGCAACATTGGCTACTAACGCATTCGATAACACACCAAAGAATGTCTATGTAAAGGCAAGTAAGTTGTCTGCTTATCAGTCAAATGCTGATTGGAACACACTCAACTTGAAGGATACTTACGAACAGACATTGAGTACAAAGTATGCTACTTTCACCCACGACTTCCCTGTAGACTTCGTTGCTGCTAATGGTCGTGATGCTATGGAGGCTTATGTAGGTAAGAGTACATATAAGGTTACGCAGCCTACAAAGGTTCAGAAGATATTGAAGATGACAAAGTCTACTTCAATCGCAGCCAATGAAGGTGTTATCCTTGCTGGTACACCTGGTACTACTTACACCTACCGTATCGCAGAGTCAGCTGTTGCTAAGCTCGCTGATAACAAGGTAATGCCAGTTCGCGAAGATACTCTTCTTTATCAGACAGAGACAGACGGTAAGAGTAACTGGACACTACAGGCTGATTATAAGTTGCACTTAACGCAGGACGCAAAGACCATCTATTGTGGTAGAGCTTATGTTCATGAAACCAACGAGACAGGTGTTCAAGGCGCAAAGCCAGTAGTCTTCGGCTTAAGTCTTGACGATGAAGATGGTAATACGTCTAATGATACAACGGGTATCGGCAGCGTTGAGAACAAGAAGGCAGATGAGGAGAATGTTTATTATACGCTTTCTGGTGTAAAGGTAATCAACCCTACGGAGAAAGGTGTATATATTAAGAACGGTAAAAAAGTTATTATACGATGAAATGTAACTATATAGCTCCTACAACAGAGCAAATCACAGTGAAGATAGAGCAGCATTTATTGGACTTATCTTTTGATGATACACCTGCTGATCCAGGGTCTGCATTGTCAAAGAAGAACACATTTGATTCTGATGAGGATGAGACTGATGATGCGTTGAGAGTTACCTCTAATGGTGATATCAGTATTGGTAAGCACTCTCTTTGGGATGAATAATTATTAATATCGTTTATAATGAAGGCATTGCCAAGGCTTGGCTTGAAAGTAGTCAGACTGTGGTGATGCCTTTCTACTTTACCATCAAGCATGAAAGGAGCCGTATAGGCCCATTTAGAAAACCAATAAGAATTAAAACCATGAGATTAAAACGATTGCTTATTCTGTGTGTCGCATTGTCGGCATCTGTGTTCTCTTTTGCAGACGACTTCGTGTATGACAATCTTAAATACACTACAAGCTCGGACAAATCAGTGACTTTAGTAGATGGAAAGAGAGCGAGTGGAGAGGTCATTATCCCTTCTGTAGTTCGCAATAACAAAAAGGTTTATTCCGTTACAGCCATTGCGCATAATGCTTTTGAGCGTAACAATGCTATTACAGCTGTGACAATACCAAGTTCGGTAAGCACTATTGGCTACAGTGCCTTTAATAGTTGTAAAGGTTTACAACGTGTGATGGATGCCTCACGTGTCGTCGAGATGCAAGGCTTTGAGTACACTGATTGTACGAGTCTGACTTCTGTAACATTATCGGGGACACTACAAAAGATTGGTCATCGCTCTTTTGCAGGTACTGCCTTGACACGTCTTGTATTACCTGAAAGCGTGAAGGAGATTGGTGGAGAGGCTTTTCAAGATTGCCACCAACTGACCAGTGTACAGTTTGACAAAGGTCTTCTGTATATAAAGGACCATGCTTTTAAGAATAGTGGATTGGCATCTTTAGAACTTCCTGAGGGCATAAAGGAGATTGGGGAATGGTCTTTTGAGGGTTGTAAGAGCCTAAAAACGATACAAATTCCTCAGTCTGTAACAACATTAGGGATGGGTGCTTTCTATACGTGTTCAGCCCTTGAGTCGGTTGTTCTACCATTCTCTCTTACGAACATCGGTGACAGAACCTTCAATGGATGCCGTCATTTGTCTGCTGTATATTACTTAGGTAGTAGTTGTCCAAGCCTTGGTCAGAACACTTTTGTCGATGTTTCCAATGATTTTGGGGTCTATGTAAAACCATCAGCATTGCCTGTCTTGCAAGGAATAGCCTATGTTTCAGACAAGGTAAAGGGTAGTTTCCCTTATCAGCAGAACAGTAAGTATGCTACCTTCTCACGCCCTTTTGATGTTGATTTCAGTGCAGCTACGGGGCTAAAAGCATATATTGCAAAGGGAAATAGTGGGCAGAGTTCGGTAGCTTTGATGCCTGTTACGACAGCAAGTGCTGGTACGGGACTTGTCATTGAGGCTACACCTAATACAGTCTATCAGCTTCGATTGGCTGATAATGCCCCTCAATATGTTGACAATGCACTACGTGTATCAACAGGGACTACCGTTGAGGCGATTGCTTCAAAGGTGAGAGAGGATATGACTTTGCGCTATAATCCAGTGGAACTAACTACTGACAAGGTGCGTTATGAGCCTGAAACTACAGTTATATTTACATCAAAGTATGTTCTTCCAGCTAATGCGAAGGTACGTTATCTACATGGTAATACTGTCGTAGAAACCGATGAAATCGGTGAAAAACAGCGTTGGATTTGGAAAGTGCCAGCACAGAATTTCACAGGATACATGGCTGAGATTTATGTTGATAATGGTACTTCAGAGCAGACACTTGCGACAATAGGAATAGATGTGTCTACCGAATGGGGACGTTTCCCACGTTATGGGTTCGTCTCTCACTATGGTTCTGATAAGACACCTGAGCAGGTTAAGAAGGAAGTAGATATGCTTAATCGCTATCACATGACGGGTATTCAGTTTTATGACTGGCAGTGGAAGCATCATATACCATTCCCTCAAGACTCTACAAAGTGGAGAGATATTGGTTTACGTAATGTCTATAAGTCGTCAATAGAGAACTACATTAATCAGTTGCATGGCGTAGGAAGTAAATGTATGTTCTATGACTTAGTATATGGTGTGACTGGTAGAATGATCGATGGAAAGCCTGAAACAGTAGATAACTTTGATGGTCATGATGGTATTAGTAGTGATTGGGGTTGGATAGACTTGCATGAAAAGAAAGGAGGCGGCTATGACCTTCGTCAAGTACAGTATCCTCTTGGCAATTGGCCCAGCATATATGTGATGAATCCAGGTAATCCGCAATGGGTAAACTATCTATCAGGTTCTATCAATAAGGTCTATCAGAACCTTCGCTTTGATGGGTATCATATCGATCAATTGGGCCACCAGCGTGAAGCCTACTATCTCAACTTGAAGAGTAAGAAAGTGAACGAAAAGAAGGTTTATACTGACGGTGACCGCCGTGACACACATGACTTTGAAGACTACTTCGCTAATTTCATCAATCGTATGAAGGCTGATAATCATAATAAGTATCTTGTGATGAATGCGGTCTCAACCTTCGGTGGCGCAAAGATTGTTGGTACTGGTAACGTTGAATTCGGCTATAATGAGATGTGGGGTGACGATGATTATCTGTGGAACTACCGTAAGATAATACAGGACAACCGCCATAATAATGGCAAGAACACCTTTAATACTGTTTTTGCTGCTTATCTGCACTGTCGCAATGGCAATGGTGGTCAGTTCCATACGAGCAGTGCTTTGTTTGGTAATGCTACTATCTTCGCACTCGGAGGTTCACGTATAGAGTTGAGTGGTGACCACATGTTGTTCACAGAATACTTCCCTGATAATGCCCGAAAAATGTCGGAAAAACTGCAGAAGTCTATCATTCACTATTATGACTTCCTTGTTGCTTACGAGAACTACTTACGAGATGGGAACGTTGAAACCTCTGTTAATATGACAATGGACGGCGTTAACGTGGCTGCATGGGACCTGTCTAATCCTAATCCAAGTGTTGCTGAAGCTGCTAATCAGACGATAGGACCAAAGTCGTACAGTGTGAATACGTACAGTACAACAAAGGGTGACGTGACGATGATACAGTTACTTAATTACAGTAACGTGTCAAGAGACAACTTTAATATACGTGATTTGAAAGAGACGATGCCTGAGCCTAATGTCTTGAAGAACAAGAAGATTGTTCTTGACGATGCTACTTCGGTGTCACGTATATGGGTGGCAAGTCCTGACTACTTAGGTGGTGCACCACAAGAGGTTGTCTTCTCTCAACGTGAGGGTAAGGTTTCTTTCATATTACCTTCACTTGCGTATTGGACAATGGTAGTTGTTGAGCATGGAAATAAGGCTGATAGTAGTGAGACAGAGGTAAAGAACTATGTTCTTCAAGGTGAGTCTTTCGTTGAGGCAAAGGATGAGGCTGTCCCAGTGGGTGAGGCTTACTTGTCTTTTCCTGCTACTGTTGCAAAGACTTTACAAGCATCGTTGCCATTAGTCCCTGTTACTGATGGGATTACTAATGTAACTGATAACGTACGTACAGGTTACTATACTGTGTCTGGTATCAAGGTAGATAAGCCCGTGAAAGGGGTTTATATCCATAACGGAAAGAAGATAATGGGTAAGTAGAAGAGTCTTGATGAAGAGCTTTCAAATGGGTGCTTTACTAACTAAAAATGCCGTTCTGTTATCGTATCGATGTCCTACACGATTGGTCTTTAGGCTTGATAGTATGTGTACAAGGCCTTCGCACGATATAAAACGAAGGTAAGACTCCTTGGTAATCTACCTAAATACGAAAAAAGAGGATTGTTTCAATCGTGTCGATTGAGGCAATCCTCTTCTGTTAGATGGATATGTCAGTAACTTTTGTTACCAAGTATGACTACTGAAACTTTGGCATATCTTTGTGGCAGTAAAGCGTCTACTTTTGTAAAACCCTTGGCTACTTGTGAATATTCTATTTGATTAGAACCTTCTTACCATCAATGATATAGATACCAGGACTCAGTTTGCTATTGTCGTTAGCATCCCTTACTTTGAAGCCATTGATAGTGTAGACAGCACCTTTGGGCCGTTGATTTATCGCTATCTTATCCACAGATGTGTTGATATTACTCGCACTCTTTCCAACGACATTGACGCTACGTAAGTAGTAGCCCTGTCCTGTTATGGCTAAACCATACTGCTTCAACTCTTTGATAGTACTTGGTTCAAGCTCAACGATATAAGTCTTCTCGTCCTTTCCCTCTGTCAGGTTTACAATATGTCCATATTGCTCTGAGAACGAGAGCTTAGGCCTGTTGGATTGACCTTCAACCTTTGTGTTCTGTCGTAAGTAAACCTTTGCGTTCGGTTTAACATCTCTCACCACAATTTCAAGCTTTTGCCCTTCTCCTATACCTGCAAATTGTTCGGCAGGAATGAGCGTCTCGCCCCATTGAATCTCCTTAAAACCATTCCATAACGTGGCGTCCTTAGAAGAACGACAAACGGTGTACAAGCGGATATTCTCACCTGTTAAGATACACCCTTCACCCTTTAGTTGCTTGCTAAGTGCCTCTGATACAACGAAAGTCATCTGTGCATCGTTCTTTGAGAGTTCAGGTTTTAGCGTAGTGATAGGTTCACCTCTTCTATTATAGAGGTCGAGACTCGCTTTCTGTGTAGGGTCACAAATCTCAAGGTCCATTACCAATTGGTCGCCTGTATTAAGTTTTTTGAACTTGTCCTTAGCAATGTCTACACTGATCTTCTGGTTCTCTCTATGTACCGGAACAGTACCAATCCAAAGCAGTTCATTAGCTCGCTTGAACACACGAAGCCAATCGATTTCTGTCACAAACGCCTTTGGTACCTTGTTAATATCACCTCCGTACTGAGGATTGAGTTCGGGGTAGAGCGTACCAGAAAAGCCTTTGTAAGGATACATGTTAGGTGTTATCGTAGTCCCAGCCTTATAGGCCTTTCCTCCGACTTGGCCTGTTATAGCAACATCCCAGACACGGTCTTCCCCATACTTAGATAGGTTCTGCGCTAAAAGGGCATTGTACTGGTAGGGATAGCGAGGGTCTTTTCTCTTGTATCTATCGTCCTTTGTGCGAAATACCGAGCGTACCCTGCCATCTAAGAGGAAGGTCACAGCTAAGTTCAGAGGGTCGCCTGGCTCTGGATCTATTTGTGCTCCATATACATGGAAATCCTCACCTGGGTCGAAATCAATCTCTCTTACACGGTCTCCATAGTCGTTGTGGTTATAAGTAGACTTAGGCATCCCATTGTTCCAACCAGCATTATAGTCCATGCCATGCGTTGTCTGATGCAGATAGAAGCCTTTCTCCTTCATTGCATCTTTTCGGTCTTCATTGACAAAGAACTCCTGTAAGTCTATTTCAAAGGTACTTGCACCATTACAATGACGAAGCCATAGCGCCATCCATGTGCCGAAGACGTATGGAATCTTAGCTTTTATCTCTATACGAGAGTACAGAGGATAATAGGTACCTTTGTCTAATCCGACCCCTGACTTTAGGTCTGCTCCGTTGGCATTACGGCTGGAGAGTGCTCCTGACCACCAACCATATTTCCCAAACTCATGCTTGGGTTTGAAGGGAGGTTGTGTCTTTACGCTATAATCGGTACCTGCTGGGTCGTGCTTATAGTCGCGACGTCGACCAGTGGTGATAGGTTCTCGTGAGGCTGTGATATATACGATACCGTCTTTCACCTTAACCATTTGGTCACGATAATACTGTACGCTTGCTTGTTCGTAAGTATTACCATAATCGTCAAACTTATAGTTATACTTCGAGTCACCGTATATTCCCCATCGAGACTCATCTATCTTATTACCATTAAACTCGTCTCCTCCGTAGTAATTCCAGCCTGCCAATGGTGGAATGGCATGCTGTGTCACTTGTGCAGAAAGCTTGGAAAGACTTAAGCACAGTCCGCAAAGTATTAATCCTGTTGTTTTCATGTTGTCTGAATTAGGAGTAGTTGTATCCTACTCAATGTTGAGAAAATAGTTTAGAGGTGGTCCTGTCGGATAGATACATCGGAACTTACGAATAAAAGTAAGGTGTCATGACATTTGTATCTATGGTAGACTAACCTCGTGTGCAAATTTACATCATTTTTTTTATAGGGACTTCTTATATAGTGTTTGAGCTGTGTAAAATATTTATAAGGTATTGTAAACCTACTCATTTTATGTTGAATAATATGAAATCAATACGTCTATTGTTTATTTATGTTTCGTCTAATGGCTTGAAAGACACTATTGTCTTTACGTAAGCAGCTTGTAGATTAAAAAGAGAATAACGAAGATTAGAGAGGGTAACTCTTGTTATCTTAAGCGGTAAAAACGATATATAATAAGGTGTTAGATATGCTTTTCCTCCTAAGGATATAAGATGCTTATATACGATAGACGATTTTTATAGATTAGGTTTACTACTAATCCTGCCCTTCACGATGACTGATTAACGGATTGATAATATGCTGTTTATGTAGAGGATATGTACTAACTGCAGCTACGATGATAAGTAGGCTTGTAATAAAGATAAAGTTCTTCCTCTAATTAGAGCACTGCTTGTCAGGCTAAAACAAGGAAGAACCTTATTTATTTATCGTCTTTATGTTTTGAAGCGGTGTTGAACTATTGCTTAGAAAATAATCATTTCTTTAGGTCGTCAATAGTCTTTACCTCAATGTAGTCGCTGAGAGAGCCTCGTAACATGTCTTTCTTTAGAAGGTCATCGAGTAGGGCTATAAGACTGTCCCAGAACCCCTCCACATTAATTAAGGTCACCTTCTTATGATGATAACCAATAGAAGCAGAGGCTGCAACGGTAAAAATCTCGTCAATAGTCCCTATTCCTCCTGGCAGTGCATAGAACTCATCTGAGCGTTCCATGATGAGTGCTTTGCGATCGGTGAGGTCTTCACAAGGAATTTCAACATCTACGTAATCGCTTACCCTGCGTCCTTCTTCCAAGATACGAGGGATAACACCGATAGTGCGACCGCCAGCTTCGTGCACAGCCTTTCCTATACACTCCATCAGTCCACTATTTGCACCTCCGTAAACGAGGGTATGTCCGTTCTCTCCAATCCATCGTCCCAACTCTTCCGCAGCACGGAAGTAGTTGGAATCAATGTTATTGTTTGCGGAACAAAATACTGCTATATTCATCTTATTCCTATTTTTATTTGTGTACAAAGATACAAAAAATAATTGAATACAGTATATCTTATAGTTCTTCGGTGCCTTTTCTCATTATTACGAGAGGAGCTTCTGTGATGTGCGAAGTACTTTTGAGTAGGTGTATGCAGCTTAGATACATTTGGTATGAAAGCTTCATATAATTGAAAGGAAAATGAGGTAAGGTTAAAGAAAGTAGTAAGGGAAGAATTAAATAAGTATTGGTCGTTGAAGAATAGGTTTTATTTTGCAATCATTACTGTTACGTTCTCCTTATATATAAATTCTTAGTAATCGATAAGTTAGCTTAAATATACAAAGTGACAGCAACTATAATTAAAACAAAATTAGGGCTTTTGAAAGATTTATTTATAACCTTTTCTGAGGTTTATTGTCGCCCTCCTGTTAAGAAGTAGAGTGAGATAGGAGATATACGTCTAAGTAATATGAAAGATAGCAGGCAAACAGTTGTGAGGATAACAGGGGAAAGGAAATAAACAATCAGTACACTTGTAGCTCCAGTGATAGGTAACCATTCCAATTTGAGAGACCACAAAATAATACCTTGAGGAAGTGTGTGTGCTGCATAGATAAAGAACGATGAATCCGTTAATATATTAGGAATTAATTTAGAAGTAAGCCCTTGTTGCTGTCTATGCTCAATGATGTATGTGGTCAGAGAGATTATAGTAACGATTAAGGCAGCATACATGAGGTTAGCGAGCTGTGCCCAATAGAAGAGACAGGCACCGATAATTCCATATATTCCGTAGGGCTTAAACAGCTTTGTTACATCCCATTTCAGAATGGTAAAGGTTGCTCCAAGACTAAAGAATAATAGACTCTGTCCCCATCCTTCCCATTGATCAGGTAAATAATGGATAGCATATAGAAATATTAGAAGCATATATAATGCTAATCTTTTGTGCCATCGAGAAAGGAGATGGATAGTTGTATAAATGAATGGGGAGGCAAGTGACAATACCATAAGGTTGCGAACGAACCATAAAGGAATGTCTATAGGGGTAGCAAGACCACCTTTCTGGCCAATTAGACTTGTGTCCCAGAAGATTAAAAGATAATCTTTAATGGTGAAATTAGATAGCGGCTTATCAATAATAGCAGTCCATCCTGGGCGTAAAGAACTACCAATGGCGATGATTAGGAGGAACAATAAGTTCCATAATATATAAGGTATGAGCAACGATTGCAGCCTATGACGGATCTTGTTGATATACACCTTACGTGTAAACTGTCTACAATGAAAAAACAACAGGCCACTAACGAAAAAGAAAAACGGGTTCGCTAATGGAGCAAGCGAACCCGATATAAAGTCGATGAATGTTCCTAATGACAGGTTGATATTACCTATTGGGAGCGAAAAAGATGCTTTTAAAGCATTGTCCCAAGCAAATGATACACCTTTGAAGTTAGAATGAACGAACAATACTAATACGATGAGTGGAAAGCGTAAAGCAGTAATAACCTGTGACAGTGTGCTATCTTTGTTCGTTCTAATCATCTTAGACCCTTTTATTCAGCTAATAATTTAGCTGCCATCTCACGGCCTAAGCGGTTGCACTCTTCCTTAATCTCTGGTGTGAGTGCTTGCTTCATCTCAACAGGTTCGCCTACTTTCTCAAAGTGGAGATGGTTCTCGTTCCATTCGCCAATGGCTGCAACAGCCTTTGAAGCCCATGAGTAAGAACCAAACCAACCGATAAGGTGGTTCTTGATGTCGCGATTGGCAACCTCTTGCAAGAGTACATCCATCTCATGATAGAGCCCTGCATTATAGGTAGGAGCACCAACAATCAAGCCACGGAAGCGGAAGATGTCCTGGAGGATATAGCTGTGATGTGTCTTAGAGACATTGTACAAGCGGATATTCTTCACACCAGCAAGAGACGCTGAGCGGGCTATCTGTTCTGCCATACGCTCTGTGTTACCATACATCGTACCGTAGCAAATAACCAAACCTGGGTCTGTCTCATATTTAGACATACGGTCATACAATGCGACAACCTTATCAACATATTGATGCCATACTGGTCCGTGAGTAGAACAAATATAGTCGAAATGGATACCAGCAAGTTTCTTCAATGCGTTCTGAACAGGTGTTCCGTACTTTCCAACGATGTTAGAATAGTAGCGAACCATCTCCAACCAGCACCAATCAGTGTCTATGTCCTTGTCGATGAGACCGCCATTTAATGCACCAAAACAGCCGAAAGCATCGCCAGTGAATAGGTAGCTGACCTCACCCTTACAATGAGTCATCATTGTTTCAGGCCAGTGTACCATTGGAGTCATGTAGAACTGAAGGGTATGATTACCTAAGTTAAGCTCCTCACCATTCTTTACTTCAATCGTATTGTCCTTGATTCCATAGAATCCAGACATCATATCGAAGGTCTTCTTATTACCGATAACCTGAATGTTAGGGTAATACTTACGCAGTAAGGCAAGTGATCCAGAGTGGTCAGGTTCCATGTGGTTGATGACTAAGTAGTCTATCTGTCGGTCGCCCAACACCTCACGAAGCCTCTCTATAAACTGTACAAAGAAATCAACCTCAACAGTGTCAATAAGGCAAACCTTCTCGTCATCGATAAGATAAGAATTGTAGCTAACACCATAAGGCAGTGGCCATAATCCCTCGAAGAGACTCTTGTTGCGGTCGTTAACTCCTACGTAATAAACTTTATTGGCAATTTCTATCATTATTTTTTTGATTTTATGTAGTTCCTTTTAGTTAGCTTATTGGGCTTTATTAGGCCAATTGGACTTATTAGGCCAATAAGGCTTATTAGGCTAATACGGCTTATTATAAAGCCTCCTCCTTCATCTTCTCACCAAATTCCTTGCTTACATAATTGAAAATGTCCTTGCAGCAGTCTGCTGAAAACATCAAGGCATAGTTGATAAGTTTGTCCCACTGCTCCTCCGTCAGTCCTTGTTCGAGGTCAGCACGGGTAATGTTATGCTTCAACATACCAAAGATGAAGCCTGCATTAAAGTTGTCACCAGCCCCAATAGTACTGATCACATTTGTGTCGAGGACAGGGTAAGACTTCTTTAATGTCCTACCGCTACGCACCTCTACAGGCTGGCTTCCTTGTGTGTAGATGAATTGTTTGCAATAGAAGGATATCTCGGCATTATAAACCTTATCGGCATCTTCCTTCTTATAAAGCGTTGCAAAGTCCTCATGACTACCACGAACAATATCGGCGTAGTCGAGGTTCTCGATGAGGTTAGGCGTAACCTTGATTACTTCATCCTTATGTGCTGGGCGGAAATTCACATCATAATAGATGATAGCTCCATGTGAGCGAGCATAGTCGAGTAGGCCAAGAACCTGCGGACGAATCATTGGATTGACAGCATAAAACGAACCAAAAATCACGATATCATCGGGTTTTATCTCCGGATAGGTGAAGTCTAACAAGTGATATGGATGTTCTTTATAAAAGATATAGTCAGCATCATTCTTATCATTGAGAAATGCCAATGATACAGGCGACTTAGAATCAGGGAAGGTAGTGACGTTATCAGCATTCACGCCATTGTCTTTCAAAAAGTCAACGATGTATTTCCCGACATGGTCATTGCCTGCTTCTGAAATAAACGAAGTATTGATGCCACAACGTCCTAACGATGTGATGGCATTAAAGATAGACCCTCCAGGAACTGCCTCAACTGGTTTGTTTTCCTTAAAGATGATGTCTAAGACGGTTTCACCTATACCTATAACTTTCCGCATTTTATTGTGAATTATGTTGTGTCTCGTTTTAGTTGTGCAAATATACTGAAATTTAGGCGTAACACAAAATGAATTAGGTTCTTTTTTCTTTGTCGATTAAAGTCTATTAGTTTTCATTCTTTTTTCTTAATTTTGCACCTTATGACAAGATATCAGACTGCGGTCTTGGATAACGGACTGCGTATCATAGCCCTTCCAACGGCTTCTCCGGTGGTTTATTGCGGTTATCAGCTCAATGTTGGGACTGCTAACGAGCTGCCTGGAGAGGAGGGGATAGCTCATTTCTGTGAGCATGTAACCTTCAAGGGTACTACCCGTCGTACGGCAATAGATGTTATCCAATGCCTCGAAGAAGTGGGGGGCGACCTCAATGCCTTTACGACCAAGACCGATACGGTTTATTATTCAGCTATTCTGAAGGACCATCTTTCTCGTGCGATAGACCTTCTGACAGATATTGTCTTCCATAGTGTTTATCCTCAAAAGGAGATTAATAAAGAGGTAGAGGTTATCTGTGATGAGATAGAGTCGTATAATGATAGTCCAGCTGAGTTGATTTATGACGAGTTTGAAAACCTTATCTTCCGTGGTCATCCATTAGGACATAGTATCCTTGGAACGTCTGAGCGTGTGCGAAGGTTTACTACTGATGATGCAATACGGTTCACTAAGCAGTATTACTTACCGATGAATTCGGTGTTTTTTGCGTATGGTGACGTTGATTTCGAGCATTTACTTCGTCTGTTAGAGAAGGAGAATGGAGCGAAGGTGAAGGTGATAGAGGAGGTAGAAAAGCCTGTAGAATCATCTCTTCCACCATTAAGCGAATATCAGCCACAGGTGGTGGAGATAGACAAACATACCCATCAAGCGCATGTAATGATAGGAAATAGAGCCTATAGCATACATGACAAACGGAGAATGGCACTCTATCTACTGAATAATATATTAGGAGGACCGGGCATGAGTGCTCGTTTGAACCTTGCACTCCGTGAGCGTCGAGGACTCGTTTATACGGTAGAAAGCACAATGGTAAGCTATTCCCAGACGGGTCTGTGGAGTGTTTACTTTGGTTGTGATGCTGATGATAGATCCGAGTGTATGCGCCTTGTTCGTGCAGAACTCGACCGTTTCATGTCGGTTCCATTGTCAGATGAGGAGTTGTCCATAGCTAAACAGCAGTTAAAAGGGCAGATTGGTATTGCTTGTGACAACCGAGAAAACCTTGCTTTAGACTTTGGTAAGGTTTTTCTACACTATGGGTGGAAGAAAGATATCACAGCACTTTATCGTGATATAGACGCTATTACGGCTGAGGATGTACAACAGGTTGCATGCGAATTGTTCCCTGAAGAACGACTAACAAAGTTGGTCTATATATAAGGAATAGATTTCATAAAGGATTAATGAAGCAATTTTGGCATAGTTATTTCTATAGAATTTAGGTAGATAAAAGATATAATAAAGGATAATGAACATAAGGATAGCAAAGTAATGAAAGCAAATATTGAACGCACAGACAAGAAGAGAGTCGTCATTGTTGGTGGTGGATTAGGAGGCTTAGACTTAGCTTTTAAGTTAGTAGACGGCGATTATCAGGTCGTACTGGTTGATAAAAACAATTATCATCAGTTCCCACCATTGATCTATCAAGTGGCATCTGGTGGTCTTGAACCAAGTAGTATCTCTTTTCCTTTCCGCCGTCTTTTCCAAGGACACAAGGACTTCTTCTTCCGAATGGCTGAGGTAGAATCGGTGGATACGGCAAAAAAGACTATTCTAACGACTGTCGGAGAGATTGAATATGACTATCTTGTCATAGCTGCTGGGGCTACTACAAACTTCTTTGGGAACAAGGACATCCAAGCAACTACACTCCCGATGAAATCGGTAAGTGAGGCTATGCGACTCCGTAATACCATACTCCGTAACCTTGAAAAGGCTTTGACTGAAGAAGACCCTACACGAAAACAAGCCTTGATGAATATTGTTGTCGTTGGTGGTGGTGCTTCTGGTGTAGAGATTGCAGGTGCGGTAGCCGAGATGAAGAAGAATATCATAGCTCGTGACTATCCCGACCTTGACTCGTCACAGATGCATATTTATCTTGTGAATGCAAGTGATCGACTTCTTTCTGCTATGGATCCAATGTCGTCAAAACGGGCTGAAGCCGACTTAAAAGAGCTGCATGTACATATTCGTCAACCACAGTTTGCTACAGAGTATAAGGATGGTATTCTTAAGACCAGTGCTGGTCTGGAGATACCTACACAGACTGTTATTTGGGTGAGTGGTATCTGTGCGAATAAGATAGAAGGTTTTCCTGCAGAGAGTATTGGCCATGCTGGACGACTTCTTACCGATCGTTTCTGTCGTGTGAAAGGGCTGAAAGATGTTTATGCGATAGGTGACATCTCTTTGATAGAGGGTGATGAGGAGTATCCTCTTGGTCATCCGCAGTTAGCACAAGTAGCGATGCAACAAGCAAAGACGGTTGCAAAGAACCTCAAAGCAATTGCTAAAGGAGAAGAACCAAAGCCTTTCAAATACAAGAACCTTGGTGTGATGGCAACAATCGGACGTAATCACGCTGTTGCTGAGATAGCTGGAAAGAAATTTGGTGGTTTCCCTGCTTGGGCATTATGGCTCATTGTCCACCTTCGTTCTATCCTTGGTGTAAAGAACAAGACGTTTATCTTGCTGAATTGGATTTGGAATTACATTAATTATAAGCAAAGTCTTCGTCTGATTTTGAAGGCGAAATAAGATGGTTGTTCCATACTTTTAGAAGATAGTATCAATCCTCTTCCCCTATTGGTGACTTGATTCTCTACCAATAGGGGAAGTCTTTTGTTATATGCAAAATAGTCTATTATTGCGTAGATTATAGCTTCTTATTGTCTTGTTAGCCCTTCTCTCCCTTTCAGTCTACTATCTAATTAGCCCAGTCTTAATGTGTCTCTATTTGATAATATTTGACGGTATTTGCTTTGCAGTCTTATCATTTTGCGTTACCTTTGCACGAAACATAAAGTAAAAACGTAATATCTATTAAAGGATGAAGCATAATATCGGAAACATTTTAGCGGCAGGCTTTGCTATTGTTGGACTTGCTGCGCTGGCAAGTTGTGCGGGAGAACAGTTCCATGTGACGGGCTCTATTGCAAATGCCAAGGACTCTTTGCTCTATTTCGAACACAACGGACTCGATGGATTCAGTACTGTTGACTCAGTAAAACTCGATGAAAAGGGGAGTTTCTCCTTCTCTGGTGACAAGGTGGATAACCCGGAGTTCTATCGTCTTCGTATAGCTGGACAGATTATCAACATAGGTATTGACTCTACAGAGACAGTCGATGTCAAGGCTACTTATCCGCAGATGGCTACCGACTACACGGTGAAAGGCTCGTCTGAAAACGAGAAGATAAAGGAGTTAGCATTGAAGCAGATTGACCTACAAGCACGTTGTCAGTCTATTCTTGCAGAGCGTCCTGATATTGCAGACTCCATCATTACTGTGTTAATGAACGACTATAAGCAAGATGTATCACGTAATTATATCTTTAAGGAGCCTATGCGTGCTTATAGTTACTTTGCTCTTTTCCAATATATAGTCATAGGTAATCAGGCTCATCTGATATTCGATCCGTCACGAGATGCAGCTGATAACAAGGTCTTTGGAGCTGTGGCTACAAGCTGGGATACCTATTATCCTGGGTCTAAACGTACGCAAAATCTCCACAATATCACCATTAAAGGCATGAAAGACGAGCGTATTGTTAAAGCGCAGAATAAGCCTGTGGAGATAGAAGCCAAGGAACTTGGTGTTGTCGACCTGCCGTTGCGTGATAATAAAGGTGTCGAACGTCATCTAACTGACTTGAAGGGTAAGGTGGTCTTACTCGACTTCCATGTGTTTGCAGCGAAGGGTTCTACAGAGTATATAATGCACTTGCGCGACCTATATAACAAGTATCATGACCGTGGATTGGAGATTTACATGGTCTCTCTGGATGATAATGCGCACTTCTGGAAAGAGCAGGTTGCTAACCTGCCATGGATTAATGTCTACGATGATACGGGTATTAGTCAGGCTTATACGGCTCCAGCACAGACGGTTCCAATCATCTATCTCATTGATAGAGGTAATAACATTGTGAAGAACCCATCACAGATTAAGAATCTTGATGAGGAGATAGAACGTTTGTTGTAAGCGTCTGTTCTTTACTCATTCTGAGCGTTAAGCGACGAAAAGAATATTCCTTAAAATAGAATAGGTTATTGATATAGAATCTCTATCTCAATAACCTATTTTAGTTTTAGTTTCGTTTGCTGTCATTTTTAACACTTCTCATAACTCGTTGTTGGCTAAGGGTATATGGAAGGTAAGGGTGTGACAGGAGTGACAGCAACTTTTATTTCATGTTTTTATACGTCACACACTAACCTCTAAAGATGTTAGTATCCCCAGTACGTTTGGTCAATGGTTGTCTCTACGGCCTGCTCTATATCGTCACTAAGGTTACAGAAGAAGTCTATACCAGTACGGTTCTGTAACTCCTGTATGGTGATATACTCGCTTTTGCTGTTGTTGTAATGAGGCGACCAGATACCGAGAGCACGATAGGTGTTGGTTTTCTTGTCGTAAGCAAGCAGTGCCATATAGAAGAACTTAGGTACGATACCATTGAAATGAAGTGACTTGTGGGGTTTTTCCTTCTGTGCCATCTCTTCCAAATCGGTTTGATTACAGATATACTCGTCCTTGTCTATAGTGGCAGCCTTCACGATATAGAGCGTATCACATCGTCCAGCCCAATCGCGTACCTTCTTTTCAAGATCTCCCCATACGCCACCATTGTGCCCTTGTATCTGTGGTTGCATGTTCGTTAGGTAGAAGGTTTGCTTGTTCTGAGCGGCAGAATAGAGCCTATCCCCAGATGGACAGAGGTGTCCACGGCTAAAGCCACTCCCTCTGTAATCGTCAGGCGACGTTTGTTCGTTTGCTGGTATCTCTGGGTCTTGTTGGAAGGCATCTTGTCTCTTTACGTTCTTCTTTAAGAGAACATCATACAGTTCATAGCAGGTCCAACGGTTTGCTTTGAGGTTAGCGTCCCATTCGATAGAGTAGTTACGCTGTTCTCCAAGGTTCGCCTCAGTAGTGTAATGCGTCACTTCATACGTCTTGTTGGTTCCTTGATAGAAGCGAGGGAACTCCAATCGCCAACCCTCACGGTTCTTTTGTAGGTCGTCGGCAGTGTTACGATTGGCATTGTTGCCTGTTGGCTCGGGGTTAGGTGTGACGGTTTCAGTGATGGTGTAGTCGATTTGAGAGAAGAGGAAATCCTCTGAAACAGTCTTTCCTTTAGGGTAGACCTTTATCCCCACGCCCTCAATCACACGTGTACTATCTATCGTCTCACCCACGACATAGGTATGCACCTCGCCTAATTTGGTAGTAATCGTGATGGTTTGTTTCTTATTTTGTGCTGTAGCCGTTATGCTAAGGAGCAACAATAGTGAAGTGATAATATTCTGTTTCATCTTTAATCCTCCTTATTTTTAGCGATAATGTTCATAATCATCAGTGTGTTATATGTTTTCTTCATAACGTTGAGTTCCTTCTTATTTGATAATCAGTTTATGTCCATTCACGATGTACACTCCCTTTGGTAGGTTAGTGAGCGTACTACCCACGTATTGTCCATTGAGGTTATACACCTTCATCGCCTTGTTTGTAAGCATATAAGGGTGCGTAATCGCATCTGGTGTGGATGAGAATGAAATCTTAACAGTTGCTGTTGCTGGTACACGATAGTAGGCATGTAAACCTTTCAGAAGGTTGGCCTTGTTGTCAGCACTTACTGGATAGTTGAGACTTTCATCTGTAGAGAGATAACGTTCGGTCTTATCCAAGGCGAGAGTTTTTGGACTATAAACAGCCACGAAACTGTATTGTCCATCGTTTGATGTCACTGTCTCTGGCTTTGTCGTCTTGAGTGTTATTCCTTCAAAGGTCGAGTTCTCTATGTTCCACTTGATGAGGTAGGGCTTACCTGCTTCTATTTGACTTTGCTTATCATCAAATATCAGAGTATTGTCTTTTACCTGCTTGGTGAATATTGCTATCTTCGCACCTGCTAAGTCTTTTGCTTCAATGTCGAAAGGAACGGCAAAAGTGTCCCAATGGTCTGCTGAGAACGTACGCTTAAGGCGGACAGCTGCATCCGTAATATCGCTTTGAGGCAATACAAAAGCCTTCTCTTCGTCGATAACAAAGGTGATAGGGCGATGGCTATTTAGGTAGATTGGGTTGATTTCCTTCCTTCCACTATTAGGAACAACGATTCCTGCAAGGTCAATGATAGCGCCTTGATATGGTGCAGTGTATTTCTCGTTACTACCAAAGCGGTTGTTGATGACAATACCGTCTTGCGTGGTGAGGGCATCATCGACAAGTGTCTGGTCCTTCAAGCATACCCAATCAGCAGTGTTATCAAGATAATTTTTTGCTTTAATTTCCTTTGGTTGGACAGCTTGTTCAGTAACAGGTGCTGCAATGACAAGTAGTGAGGTGTTAGTCACATTAGGAATAGCTTTAAAGCATGGGACACCATTTTCCACGACATACTCACCTGTAATCTGTCCTGCTAAGTGCTGATTGCTAACGAAAGGTACGTTTGGATTGATGCCATAGAAGCATACCGCACCAGTCGTGTCACGTACGTATGCCTCCTGTGTGTTGCCTGTTCCGAATACGTAAAGGACACGTGCCATACTGCCCTCATTGCCATCGGTAAGGGTGAGGGTAGCCTTAGTTCCACTTGCCAAGGTCTTCAGTTCTTTGATACAGTTCACCTTTGCAATAGGTTTCGTTGGTTGTGTCGCTGAATAATTGACTGTTATTGTATTGATATAATTCGTTGCAGATGCTTTAAAAGTCACTGAACTAATCACGGAATCATTGTTTATCCATGACAAACCATTTAGTGCTCCGCTGTTACATGTGCTTTTCAAGTTACCAGTAAAAATAATACTTGTAATCTGTTTCCCTGCTGGTACGCTAAGGGTAAGCTCACTATTTGCATAGAAACGTAACTCTATATTGCCTTTAGAGTTCCATATTCGTGTAGGCGTTGAGGCATTGTTTTTCTTTTGCGTTAAGGTTACATCTTGGAGTGTATAGCCCTTGTCAGACAGATTTGCAGCCTTTCCTTGTTTGGGTTTCTCTATGCCTAAAGCTTTGAGTCCTTCGTCAGTAGTGAAATCGAAGGTAACTGTGTCAGCACAAACTCGTAATGGCAAAGCCAATATAAGTGTTAGTACTAAGATGTGTAAAAAATGTTTCATGCTTTTTTATAAATAGTATGTTGGTTTTTAATTGTTATTACCTACGAGTTAAACGCTAAAGGATAAACTTCAAATGGTTATATTGCAAAGTTAATGTTTTTTATTGGAAAAAGCCGTTAAGAAGGTAGGTTTGTTCCTTGAAAGCTGTTCTCAGCGGAGTAGAAAGACGAGACGAGCTGCTAAGCAAATAGTCTTTACGGGTATTATGGAGCAACATACTACATTTTGGAGGTGTTATTGGGATGGTAAAAAAGTATTACGAATTGTTGTGTCAATAACCCTCAAGAAAGGAGTATGATTCTATCAAGAACTGAGTCTGTAACCTTCATATAATCAGATGATTATAGAAGGCGTTGAAGAAGACGCCTTTCTTGCTTCAAGAAGAGCGTCTTTTTGCCCCTTGAAGGGCATGTTCTTGGATGTAGAAAGGCCTCTTCTTGCACCTTGTGGAGCATGTGTTGGATGTGAAAGAGGCGAAAAAAGTTGACATTAAGAGCGAAGAAAGTGTTTTATCCTTGGCCCTTCCTCGAATGAAGAGGGAGCAATGACTGTTCTACCCTCACACGTCCTCTGTATATATTTGGCGTTCTATTTTCTATTATTTATAGTCCAATAGGGGTAACCTCACATTCTATTCTCCTCTCAGCGAGGGTGGGGCAGGGGGTAGATCTACCTTTTATAGGGTTATCTTGGTGGCTATGTCCCTCCTTGTGGAGGAGTAAAAAGGGAGCGGAACCACCAAACGTAAAAAAGGCTGAAACCCTCTTTTGGATTTCAGCCTTTGTTTTTTTATGATGATGATAAGATAGTACGGATATGTATTCGTAGATTATCTGTTGTCTATGCGGTGATTATTAGCCTTTCACAATAAGGCATACAGCGTAGGCAGCCATGCCCTCTTCGCGACCAACAAAGCCCATGCGCTCGGAAGTGGTGGCCTTGATAGATACGGCATCGACGTCGCAACCGATAATGTCAGCCAAGCACTTGCACATAGCAGGGATATGTGGGTTTATCTTTGGACGCTCGGCACACACCGTAGCATCGATGTTTCCTACACGATAACCCTTTGTTGACAAGAGGTCAATGGTCTTGCGAAGGATAATCTTAGAGTCCATATCGAGCGTATCAGCAGAAGTATCGGGGAAATGATAACCGATGTCGCGCATGTTAGCAGCACCGAGTAAGGCATCACAGATAGCGTGAATGAGTACGTCGGCATCACTGTGTCCGAGAAGACCGAGACTGTGCTTAATCTTAATACCACCTAAATAAAGGTCGCGTCCTTCCACAAGTTTGTGTACGTCATATCCCATTCCGACACGGAAAGATGGGATGGGTTGGGTAGAATTGGTCATATTCTTATATAAGGAGAACCTTCCTGTTACCCTGCAAAGGAGGGAGTGTCTATACAAATAGATAAACAGAAGGTTGGTTGAGAGTTAATGCTAAATAATTAATGAACGAGGTGATATGCAGATAGCCAAGTAATTTCTAATAACCTCCAGTTCGGTTCTCCCCTCCTTCGGAGGGGCTGGGGGAGGTCTCTACCTCCTCTTAAACAAGTCCTTAATACCATCCATATCAAAGGTGAGGGAGAAGCGGAGAGTCTGGTCGAGTGGGTTGTTCTTGGCCGTTGCAATGACATATCCCGCATCTAAAGCAAAGACATTCATCTTAAAGCCGGCGCCCACAGTGAAGTATTTTCGGTTACCTTTGTTCTCACTCTCATGGTGATAACCAGCACGAAGGGAGAACTTGTCATTATAAGTGTACTCTGCGCCTAAGCTCCACTGTATCTCTTGTAACTCTTCAGAAGCACCATTAGGTGCATCGCCAAAGCTCTTGAAGATACCAGAGATAGATGATACGTCATAGTAATCCTTCTGGAGTCGATTGTCATAGTCTACCTGTGTCTCATCAGCCTTACGCTTCGGATAGGTCGGCACCAATAACTTGTTGGCATCAGCAGCAATGGTAAAACGGTTGAACTCATCGATAGGAACCATCAAGGAAGCACCTAAACGGAGGTTGGTTGGGATGAACTCAGAACGGTTGTCACCACCGAAGGTAATCTTAGAGCCGATGTTTGAGATGTTCATACCTAACCCTAATTGGCACTCACGTTCGCCGATATTGATATAGTTCTGGTAGTAGCATGACAGGTCGGCAGCAAAGGCAGAACCAGGAGCGGTGTCGTCAGTATAGTTATAGGTAAGGTCGGAGTATATCCAACGTACCGCAGCACCTAATGAGAAATGCTCGCTTAGCATCAAGGAGTAGGCTACATCCAATGACATCTCGTAGGGGTTGATGGTCATATTAGAGCCATCAGTCATCTGCACCTCACCCAAAGAGAAGTAACGCAATGATGCTGAGACAGCACTATAGTCACCGATACGATAGTAGCCAGCAAGGTAGGCTAAGTCGATATCGCTCACTAACTGGCGGAGCCAAGGTGTATAGTTCAGTGAGACACCCGCACGAGAGATGTTAAAAGGATATTTAGCAGGATTCCAATACTGTGAGTTGACATCGGGGTCAGTGGCTGCACCGACATCACCCATACCAGCCGAACGTGCGTCTGGCGCGATGGTCTGTGAAGTAACTGATGTGTTGACAGGGTTAAAGATATCCTTCTTCTCTTGCGCAAAAGCGGTAGACGAGGCAAGTACCGTCAGTGAGAGGATGGCTATACGAAGCTTATTAATCATTCTGTTTTTATTGTGTTGCTTGTTTTATGTTGCTATATGGATAGAAACGTTCTATCTGTCTTATTTATTGTCTAAGATAATTAGTTTCTTAGCTTTCGATACCTTGGTGGCTCCATTACTGCTGAGACGTACTCGATAGAGGTAGACACCCGTCTTGAGTCTTGCCCCACTCTCAACGGTAAGGTCCCAGTTGGCGGTGATGGCATTGCCCGATGCAACTGCTGTCTCGCTGCGGTGCCATAGCAGTCGACCGCTCATATCGAATACTTCGATGTCTATATCCACATCTGAACCAATGTAGTTATGGGTGACGATGAAGGTTGTCTCTGTTGTAGCTGGGTTCTTTGAGGCATTGACACTATAGATTTCAGGGGCCAATCCCTTGACAACTTTGAACTGAAGGGTGACGGTTGAAGGGTTGTTCTGTATGTCCCATGCACGGAACTGTAGCGTGTGTGGACCCTCAGAGAGCTCTGGTAGGCTGAAACCTGTTGCTCCTGAGGTATAGCTACCGAAGTCGTATCGGAAGTTGTCGTTTAAGATGTAGGTCTGTGTCAACTTACCGTCGATAGTCAGCTGCATGTCATGTCCGATACCATTACCTGAGGCATTGATGCCATCTTTGTCTGTTATCTGTGCATAGAAGTATGGAGTGCTGTTTACCTCACCGCCATTAACGAACGAAGGCGAATTGAGATAAGCATAGATAGACGGTCCGATGGAATCGTTATAAACAACTTCAGAGCCATCAATCGTGAACCCTTCTTCGTGACCTTGGGCCATGAGGGTGTGGTTGTCATTAATGGCAAAGAGATTAATTAGGCCCGTACCTGCTGCGTAGTTGATGTCGCGTGGTACGGCAAAGGTAAAGGTGAACTCTCCGTTCTTGATACTGTCTGTACCATTGTAGAGCACCTTCTGGCGGTCATAATACTGGAAAGCACTTGTGGATGTCTCCTCTTGTTGCTTACAAGTGATGAGCTCTTTTGTGTCACGAACGGTTGCTGTGAGCAGTCCCTTGTAATCGGTCTGTTTGTTTCCGGCCTTTGCTATGTATCCTTTGACGGTCACAACCGAGCCACCCTTGAGTGTAACTGAGCCTGACGCATTGGGGGCTTGTCCGTTAATTGTCTCTACTTTAATCTCTAAGGTTGGGAGGTTAAGGGAGAGGGCAGGGTCGCCTAATAGGGCATACTGTAACTTGTTCGGTGTGAGGTCGCTGTTTGAGTTAATCAACTCACACTTAGCTAAACGCTGCGCCTCGCCCAACGTGGTTGGTCTTCCATCTGTAAAGCTTAGTACATGCTTAAGGAAAGCGGTGTTGATAGCCTTGTTATAGTAGGCATATACCGTGCGGGTAGTACCCCAGAAGGCTACTGAACCACCTTTCTTATTTAACATTGCCGCTTCACCGATGGTCGGGATGGTACCATCGTAAGGCATAATATCACAGCTGGCAGTAATCCAGAGAGGTAGATTAGTGTTAGTGAAATTGGCAAAGTCATTAAGGCGTAGCACTGCTTCATGGGATATCTGGTCTTCTTTTCCATGTCCCGCATAATCCATGATAAGTGCACCCTGTGATTGTTGTTGCTTGATGATAGCACTTACTTCAGGGTAGGTGTTACCGGTGGCAGACGATACACGAGGGTAAGCATCCCACATCACCTTCTTTACTTGATAGTCGGGATAGGTCGACATAATGGTCTCTGCGGTCTCATTGACATCATGCATGTGAAGGTTGTTGTTGCCATCATCGCCCATGAACATGATGACATTCTCCCAACTCCCACCATTCTTATTCTCTGCATAACTGATAGTCTTATCGACTAATATCTTTGCTTCAGAGGGATCAGTAACAGGGAAGCGACCTACTCCGAGGTCTTCTTTGTCACGTCTCAGTAAGTCTCCTCCCTCACCATCATCCATTAACGTAAACCAACCATCATTGACATAGCAGTCGGTCTCGCTGAATGAGTTCTCACTCTCGTATGCCAAGAGATAGTCATCGGGGTTGAGATTGCGGCAGGCGCTGGTGACCATACGATTATCCCATACGCAATCGCCAAAGAGAAGGAGCGACTGTGGGAGATTGGTGGTAGTAGCACGATCGTAAAGCATCTTCATATAACGGCGGTAAGCCATAGCATCAGGAGTCCCACTGGAGAACTCGTTATAGAGTTCGTCTGCTGGAACAATGCGTACGGTGATGTTATCGTGTGTGCGATGGAAGGCTGCTAAGCGTTCTGCTTGTGCTAATAACTTCTGACTTGTAGGGATGATAATCACCATGTTGACGGGTTCGTCAGCATGATGGTCTTGGTTGGTTATATTATAAACATATTCGGGTGTAGGGAAGGAAGCCTTTAACAAGGGAGCTGGTGCAGCCGTAGGGTAAGTCATGATGAGGTAGTCAAGACGTGCAGGACCGCCTGACAGAGTGGTTAATTTGATACTATCAACAGCATGGAGCGTGTTGAGTGTGTAGGTCCTGACTTCTTCGTAACCTTTGTCAAAGGAATCTTGTGGAGATACTCTTATATCGCCCAAATGTTGACCATTTGCTTCTACCTTTACAGTTGAGGTATAGGAACCTGTTGTTATGGCTACTGTGAGCTTTGCATTTGTTGCATGTGCTTTGTTAGATAAGGTGAAAATCTTACTTTCGTTGAGCTTTAATGGTGTCTCTTCAAAGAGGTTGCGCCCTCCATGATACCAACTGAAATTATCTATTTCATGTAGACTATGGTAGTCGTCAGCCGAAGGATAGAAACTATTAAGGAAGGTGGTGCTGTCTGAAATAGTCGTAGGTGCAGTGTTATTATCCTCAGTTAGGAAATAATAGCCATAGTCTGAATAGGGGTTGCGGACTCTCTTCACAGATGTGTTACTTTCCCAACTGATAGGGCCACGAGCGTAGAAAAGGCGTCTACCATTACTATTGTAGGTAGGAACCTCTCTTAAGTCATCATGCGAAATGATGTCATTTGCTGTTAGTACTTCCTTTTGTAAGTGTCCGCCATAACCATAGATTTTCACCTTATCTATATTAGAGAAGCCCGCACGGCGGATGAGGTCGTTGGTCAACTGATAGACACCATTGGCAGGAACACGTATCTTTGCCCATTTACCATTGGCGAGAACGGAATGTTCTGCATAGCGACTTGTAGTAGTGGATGAGGCTCCACTACCAGCACGAGTAGTAAGCCCTTTTGTCGTCCTTTTCTTTGGATGCGATGTAAGAGCTATCATGAAACTGACGAGGAACTGCTTTTTTCCGTTGCGCTGAACGATTGGCATTAGAGAAATCTCCAATACCCCACGCTTGCGTTCGACGGTCATCTGCTGGTGTATTTCTGGTAATGTGGGTGGTATAATACTTGTCAGTGCATTATATCGGGCAATGTCTGTCTGGCTCATATCTATGAACTCTGGGTAACGTATCTCTAAGTCGTAGATAGAATCAGCATATTGCTCACCTATGGGAATAGCATAGTGGAAATGTGGCAATACTGAGTCTATTGTCACATCTTGAACTGTTAGATTGAAAAACCTTTGCTGCTGGGCTGATAGCTTTATACAACTCAACAGGAGAATGAGGCAGAGTATTGCTGAACGTTTCATTATCAGCTTATTGTTTCCTTTCGTCATTTTATCTATGTATTCCTCCTTATGTCTTTTGGTCAGTTATTCCCTTTGTTTGGTTTGCTTATTTGTGCTTGTTTGTTGAACATGTATTACCTTCTATACCTTGTGCTGGTAAAATGAAGAGAGACGCAAGCTACTTGTTAGTTAGCAATGTATTGCTTTCTAAACCGTGTGTAGGTTAAATCAAGAGAGACGCAAGCTACTTGTTAGTTAACAATGTATAGTCTTCTAAACCATGGGTGATAGTCTCTTGATAGTCTATTTTTTCTTGTCTTCTTTACTTGCAATTGAAATCGAGAACCTTTCTCTCTTCTATGTATCCTTCCAGATGGTCATTGATATGTACAGGTCCACAACCTGATGGACAACCTGTGTAGAGAATGTCGCCCGTCTTGAGTGTGAAGTAGCGACTGATGTAACTTATGATTTCATCTACCTTGTATAACATATCACTTGTACATCCTTCCTGAATGGTTTGCCCATTGATATCAAGGTGAAAGCGGAGTCGTTGTATGTCAAGGAACTTCTCCTTTGGTATCCATTCGCCTAAGGCTGCCGAACCATCAAAGCCTTTGCAGAGGTCCCATGGTAGTCCTTGCGCTCTCAGCTTCTGCTGTAATTCACGGGCTGTAAAGTCAATACCAACAGTCACAGCATCGTAGTATCTATGCGCGAAACGCTCTGAGATGGTTTTCCCCAATCGACAGATACGCACCACGAGTTCCGTTTCATATTCAATCGTTCCCAAGTCATCGGGAATGAAGAAAGGCTTTTTATCTTTCAGTAGGGCAGAGTCTGCCTTTGTGAAGATAACTGGTCCTTCCTTTTTAGATAACGTTTCGTTTTGCGATTTATTATATTCGGCATAATTCATGCCGACTGCAAAGATTTTCATTATTGATGTTTTTGGGGATTATTGGCCTTATTAGCCTAATTGGCCTTATTAGGCCTATTAGCCTTATTAGCCTTATTAGCCTTATTAGCCAAAAAAAAGTTGCAGGAGCCTGATGGCTTTCCTGCAACTCCTATATCTTTCTTCTAAAGATTCTCTATGATTACTCAGCAGAGAGAGTGAAGCGCTTGTAAGCAACAATCTTAAGATCCTTGCTCTGGGCCTTAAGCCACTCATTAACGCTCTGCTTGTCACCATCACCAAACTGGAACTCCTGATCAACGAGACAGTTCTCCTTGAAGAACTTATTCAGACGACCCTTAGCGATATTCTGAATCATACCCTCATTGAGGTTTGCTGCCTTCTCAGCAGATACAGTCTTGCGGATTTCGATAGCCTTGTCAGCTTCCTCACGAGTCAACCAACCTTTCTTGATGTTAGACTCGATGTGGTCATCACTGTCAACGAGGTTAGCGTTGATGCCTGCCTTCTTGATAGCAGCAACAACAGCCTTCTCTACCTGCTCTTCCTTAGTCTTCTCAACAGCTACCTTAAACTCCTCGTCCTTAACAGACTGTGGAATAGATGCCTCGTCGAGAGCTACTGGCTTCATAGCTGCAACCTGCATAGCTACCTTGTGGCCAGCCTCTTCGTTGTTTTCGTTGAGCTGAACGATAGTAGCGAGAGTGTGCTTGTTCATGTGGTCATAAACAGACAAGTTCTCACCCTCAAGGAAGTTGTAGCCGTCGAGCTCCATCTTCTCACCTGTAACACCAGAACGCTGCTGAACAGCTGTTGCAGCATCCTCACCATTAGCGAGCTTCAATGCCTTAACCTCATCAAGGCTCTTGCACTTGTTAGCTACAGCAGCGTCCAGAATCTCCTGAACGAGGGCAATGAAGTCCTGACCATTAGCAACGAAGTCTGTCTCACACTTAATAGCAACCATAGCAGCAAAGCCATCTACCTGCTTAACGAGTACACAACCGTTTGATGTCTCACGGTCAGAACGCTTAGCAGCGATAGCCAAACCACGCTCACGAATCAATTCCTTTGCTTTGTCGAAGTCGCCTTCAGCTTCTGTGAGAGCCTTCTTTACGTCAGCCAGACCTGCGCCTGTCATAGCGCGGAGCTTCTTAATATCTTCAATAGATACAGCCATTTTTTGTTTTCCTTTCTAATATTATTAAATATTGTGGGCGTTGATGAGGGATAATAAACTTCACCTATTATAAATAATATAGAAGCTCATTAGCACTCACCAGCGCCCACTATGTTTCTTTTAATTACTCAGCAGCTGGTGCTTCGTTCTCAGTCTTTGGAGCCTCTTCTGCCTTACGAGCAGCACGCTTTGGCTTTGCCTCAGCAGCCTCTTCAGCCTGCTCTGCAGCAGCCTTCTCGTCAGCCTTCTCAGCCTTTCGCTCCTCAAGGCCCTCTGCGATAGCACCGCAGCAAGCAGCGAGGATAGCCTCTACAGAATCCTTAGCATCATCATTAGCTGGAATGATATAGTCGATGTTCTTTGGATCAGAATTGGTATCAACGATACCGAATACAGGAATGCCGAGACGGTTAGCCTCCTTAACAGCGATGTGCTCCTTCATTACGTCTACAACGAAGAGTGCAGATGGCAAACGAGTCAAGTCAGAGATAGAACCGAGGTTCTTCTCGAGCTTAGCACGCTGACGTGAAATCTGCAGAAGCTCACGCTTAGAGAGGTTAGAGAATGTACCGTCGTTCATCAACTTGTCGATGTTCGTCATTTTCTTCACAGCCTTACGGATGGTTGGGAAGTTGGTCAGCATACCGCCAGCCCAACGCTCGTTTACGTATGGCATGTTTACAGCTGCAGCCTTCTCTGCTACAACTTCCTTAGCTTGTTTTTTAGTAGCGACGAACAGAATCTTCTTACCACTCTTAGCAATACCCTTGAGTGCCTCTGCAGCCTCGTCAATCTTAGCTACAGTCTTGTGAAGATCGATGATGTGGATACCATTGCGCTCCATGAAGATGTAAGGAGCCATAGCTGGGTTCCACTTGCGACGGAGGTGGCCAAAGTGACATCCTGCCTCCAATAACTGGTCAAAATTTGTTCTTGACATTTTGTTTGTTTTTACTTGTTTACTTTCTTTTTAATTCTTTCTTGGCGAATGAGCTTCACCACGCTTTGTTAGAATCAACTGACGGGTAGTCCCCCGATAAGGAATCGCGTCAGTTTAGATACTAAACCATTTCCTTCTATTCCTTTGAACGTTGATATTTACACTTTGAACGTTTGTCTTTCTACTTATTGAATAGAGCAGACTGTATGGTTCAATGTCCTAAGTTCAATGTCCCAAAGAACATAAAGGAAATATTAACGCTTACTGAACTGGAAGTGAGCACGAGCCTTTGGCTGACCTGGCTTCTTACGCTCAACAGTACGACTGTCGCGTGTCAGGAATCCCTGGTGCTTAAGTGCTTTCTTGTCCTCAGCGTTAACCTTAACCAATGCACGAGCGATAGCAAGACGCAGTGCCTGGCTCTGACCAGTAAAGCCACCACCATCGAGGTTGGCCTTAATGTCATACTGACCTTCTACACCGAGCAACTGCAGTGGTTGCTTAACCACGTACTGCAGGATAGCTGATGGGAAGAATTCAGTTAAATCTTTCTTGTTGATAGTGATCTTACCGGTGCCCTCTGAGAGGTATACACGCGCTACAGCGCTCTTACGGCGACCAATTGCATTAATTACTTCCATCTTTCTCCTTATTATTTATACTGGTTAATATCAATTGCCTTTGGCTTCTGTGCCTCGAGACCGTTGAGCTCTGTACCTTCGATAACATAGAGGTTATCCAACAGATGACGACCTAAAGGACCCTTTGGTAACATACCCTTAACAGCATGACGAATCATCTTGTCGATACCGTTCTTACGTGTACGAAGCTGTGCTGGGGTGTTGAAACGCTGACCACCAGGGTAACCAGTATAACGTGTGTAAACCTTATCAGTCTCCTTCTTACCAGAGAATACAATTTTAGCTGCATTGATAATGATTACGTTGTCACCACAATCTACGTGTGGGGTGAAAGTTGGCTTGTACTTTCCGCGAAGGAGCTTAGCTACTTTAGAGCAAAGACGACCTACAATCTGATCGCTCGCGTCAATAACGACCCACTCTTTCTTAGCTGTTTCCTTATTTACGGAAATAGTCTTGTAACTTAAAGTGTTCATTCTAAAAAATTAATAATTTTACTACTAAAAAACGTTTTCTATTTCTACGACTGTGCTTGACCTAACCATGCTGTCCGGCCAAAGACAACACTATTAACACGTATCGTATGGGGTTCTAAGTGTATCCCCGTTAATAATCGGACTGCAAAGGTACTTATTTTCAACCTTATATAAAAGGTTTGAATAGGATAGATATGTATTGTTTATGATTATTTAACTAAATTAATATAAGTGTTACTATCTATCATGAAGCTTTTTGAAATGGGGAGTGAATACCTTGATATCTGTACATGACTGTATGTGTATTTAGTCTTATATCTTTCTTTTATATCCTTATCCTGTATAAAGGGTGTATCCGTAAAGCCTCTCCTTCTTAGAATTGATGAGTTATGTACAGTGATGAGAATGGCTTTATTAGTTCTGTGTATAACAAAAGGAATAACTACTCATCTTACTCTCTGTTATTCTGTCTTTTTGTATCCAGTTCTATTGCCTTCACTTTCCAAATAGTATGACCCCTAATTATATCATTCATATCTGTTGCCGTCAATCGGCGTTTGTGTGTTCTCCCTGTTCGCAGAAAGGCTTCTGTACATCTGTGAAAATCTGTGAGAGATAAAACTCCTAACGAATTCTCTTGTATTCTTTTATGTTTCTTATCAATGATTTCAAAAACTTAAAATTCAGTCTGTATAGCCAAAAATGATAAAAAAGAATGTGTCTTATAATTGTTTTCTTTATTTTTGCAACAACGTATTGTTGTGCTATGTCTTTTCTCAAAGAGGGCTGCGTAGGGCGGATGATACGATAGAGATCTAAATATTGAACATAAACATATAAACCAAGATGAAATTAAAATCTAAATTGTTAAGCATGGCTTTAGCCTTCGTTCCTGTAATCGGTTTTGCCGACAGTAATATTAAGATGGTTGTTGGTACTTATACCGATGCAGGTAGTCAGGGATTGTATTCCTTCTCTTTCGACCAGTCTACGGGTACGGCATCAGGCATTACTTCGTTGAAGGTAGACAATCCTTCTTATTTTACTTTCAGTAAGGATGGCCGTAACATCTATGCTGTTAGCGAGAAGAATAATGCAACGGCTGTTCTCAATAGTATTGGTTACGACCCTGTAAACGGTACTTTCGCATTTAAGAACTCTCAGCTGACACATGGTGCCGATCCTTGTTATGTTGCTACAGATGGCAAGATTGCGCTTACAGCTAACTACTCTGGTGGTACTATCTCTGTGTTCCCAATTCTTAAGAACGGTACACTTGGTAAGTCTTTGCTTCAGGTAGGTAGTAAGAAAGGAGGACCAGACCGTTCACGTCAGAACACGCCTCATGCACATTGTGCTATCTTTGCGCCTGATGGTTATATCCTTACAACCGACTTCAGTGGCGACCGTATTCTTTGCTTCTCTTATAATGAACGTAATAAGAAGTTAGAGGACCATGGTATTGCTGCTCATGTGAAACCAGGTTCTGGTCCACGTCATCTTGTTTTCTCTCCTAATGGTAAGTATGCTTACCTTATGAGTGAGTTGTCTGGTAAGGTGACTGTTTACAGTTATAGTGATGGTAAGTTAAAGGAACTCCAGTCTATTGCTGCCGATTACGCTAACGCACGTGGTGGTGCTGATATCCATGTTAGTCCTGATGGTTCGTTTGTTTATGCCAGTACACGTCTGAAGGGTGATGGTATCACAATCTTCCGTGTAAATAACAATGGTACATTGACTCGTGTCGGTGCACAGCGTACAGCTAAACACCCACGTAACTTTGCTATCACTCCAAATGGTAAGTTCCTTCTTGTTGCTTGCCGTGATGATAACTCAATACAGGTTTACTCACGTGATAAGAGTACGGGTATGCTTAAGAATACTAATCAAGATGTTATTCTTAGTCACCCTGTCTGCATCAAGTTCTATCCAGAGTAGTGCCCTTTGGAGTAAAGGGGTTTTAGGGAGTGAAAGGGAGTTAAGATATTAGTCTTTTCCCTTTCGCTCCTTTTTTTTGTGGAGTTAAGGAGTTAAGGAGTGAAAGGGAGTTAAGACATTAGTCTATTCCCTTTCGCTTTTTTGTGGAGTTAAGGGGTTAAGGAGTGAAAGGGAGTTAAGACATCAGTCTATTCTCTTATGCTCTTTTTTGTGGAGTTAAGGAGAGAAATGGAGTTAAGACATTAGTCTATTCCCTTATGCTCCTTCATTACTAAATTTCTTGTTATGCTATTGTCTTAACTCCCTTTCTCTCCTTCACTCCTTAATCCCTTATTATGCTATTGTTTTAACTCCCTTTCACTCCTTAACTCCTAAATATCACTATCCATTCTTTACTTTTTAACTGTTGTATCAGCTTCTTAACTCATTGATTTATAAGGTGTATGTGCCTTGTTAAATATCTAAAAAACGCATTTGTATATACCCGTATTTTGAATGATAATACGTAATTTTGTAGTGAATTAGAGGGACGTTTTCAATATTACTTGACAAAAAGAAAGTATTCAATAGGTATTCAAAAGGAGGCTCCCTGTCCGTAGGAATGGGTTAGAAAGAATTAACCAACGAACTTATTAAAAAAACTTTATATTACAATTTATGAAGAGGAAAGATTATGTAAAGCCTAATACAGACATATTGAGTCTTTACACTGAAGAGTTTATGGAGTACGGGTTCCATGCTCGTAGTGGTATCCATGGGAGTCTTGACCCTGGTAATGACGAGCCAGATCCAGAGGATAACACTGGTGGCATTGATGTTCAAGATCCTTAAATGATAGTAAATAATAGAAAAGAGTACATTCATATATGAAACATTTAATTTATTCATGCATTGCTGTCTGCGCATTGCTTTTTACAAGTTGTGTCGATCAAGATGTCACAGAGAATGTTAACAGCAATGATGGTAAGCCTGGTATTACTGTCTCTATGTCTATGGAAGGTAATATGCAGGGCAACCAAGCTGCGCCTACAAGTCGTGCGGGCGGTAACAACGCTATAGGTTATGAAACTGACGACAATACAGGTTTTCCAACTCCAATAGGTATATATAATAAGGGTACTAATGAGGGTACTGAGCTTGCAAATGGTGATAAAGTACCAGTACTCCTTGTCTTTAAGAGTACAGACACTACGCAACCTGTAACGAAGGTTATAACGAATTGGACTTATAAACAAGGTGGTGAACTTACGCTCGAGCCAAGCGAAACATTCGAGATGAAAGCAGGAACCGACCTTAGTAAGGGTAAGTGGTTCGTATGCGGAATACTGGGTGGAGAGCCACTCCCAGGTGCTAATCAAGTTAAATTCAATGGTTTTATTGAAGGACATGTGGCTCGCAATGTTGCTGGAAACAAAGTTAAGTGGGGAGCAAACATACCATACGTGTTCAGCTGGCGTGAGTTAGAAACCAATCAAGCCAATAAAACCATTAAAGCAAAAGACCCTGTTCGTTTTAAGCAGTTCGGAACAATTGTTCGCTTAAAGGTAACTAATAAGACCGGGTTTGGTTTTAAGTACAATGGTGTACGTATTATAACAAGTAATATCCTTTGTGGTCAGTTTGATTTAAAGGTATTTGATGAGGTTCCAACGACCGACTTGACAGATACAAAGGATGCTACTATTGCATCGGCTACATTGTCCTCTTTCCAAAATGCCTTCAAGGCTTTCAAGTTCTATCAACGTCCATTGACAGATAACGCAATGGTTGGCTCTGACGGACTTATAGCCAAAAAGCACTTCTCTATTAAGGGCGAATACATTGCAAACTATGCTGAAGAGAAGGCTAATGATGCTAAGGCTGACAACGATATAAGCAAGAAATTCAATACAGCTCTTACTTATATCGATCATACATTCCTAAAAGATGCAACGGGGAACAACTTCGATAATGTTCCAGATAATAGCGAAGCACCAAGTTATATATATGTTTGGATGGCCCCACAGACACAAGCTGTGAAGCTATATAATGATAATATGGAATCTGCAACAAGCACTAATTACACCGTAAACCGTGTTGCTAAGACGCAGTTCCTACTGATGGCTGTACCAACGGAGACCAGTTCGGCTACTAAAGTTGTGCCTTCTTCCATTAGTATGATACCTGCTTACGGTTCGTTAAAACCTTATACATCGGGTGCTAACTATCCTGCAAGGGGCAGTGTGGTATACAAGTTCCCACCATTAAGCTACATTGCAAAGCACGACAACTTTGGTACTGAAGCCGAATTGTCGGTTGATAACGATTATAATGTGGCTAATACAAAACGCTATACTTGGGAAAAAGAGGTTGCAAACACAGAGACGATAACCGATAAACGTGGGTCTATTCCATCTGGATATGAGTTTGCTGGTAACGAATACTGGCGTAGTATCATTGCACAATACTATGGTTTTGCAGGCTTCCGTAATGCTGGTGCAACCTATAAGTATTCTGTCGGCATTGTTTCTCCTGCTAAATTACCGGGTTGGAGCACCACTAAACTCGTGTTCCATTCCTATTCTAAGGGTGTGAAAGATAGCAACGGCAAACTTATTGCCTATATGATTGGTATGTCGAAAAAGCCCGATTATATTACCAATAGCGGAGAAGGACAGCTTTATATGGGGCATGTAACAGCTTCTCCAACACGAGTTAGCGCAGGACTTGACGGCAATACAACATGGATAGACAATAATAACTATCGCTATACCATACGTTATGAAGATGTGAATGGGGCAGCTGTACTCACCCAACGTTACCTTGGTCCACGCTTTGTATTAGATATGGATGATATCGATACGGAAGACTTTTGGGCTGACCCAAGCAATGGCACCACCTAT
The DNA here is from genome assembly GCF_900187995.1 of Prevotella jejuni. Lineage (GTDB taxonomy): Bacteria > Bacteroidota > Bacteroidia > Bacteroidales > Bacteroidaceae > Prevotella > Prevotella jejuni. The sequence continues at coordinate 71,428 of NZ_FZNZ01000002.1, read as the reverse complement.
CCTGCCGATACTAAGCGTATATTCCCATACGCTGGAGTGAACAGTGCAGCCTCTGCTGGTAACCAAACGTTCTGGTATTACGACACATCAACCTTAGGAAAGTGTACACAATATTGGACTCCTGACAATACAACAACCACAGGAAGATATACTCCACAGAACTCTAATGGCACGGGAGCAATGCTCGGATTGGGTGGTGTTCTACCTAAACAGGCGGTTGCTTTCATGGGTTCGCAGGCCGGAAACGAGACTTGTGGCTTCTTCCAACACTATCTTTATGTAAACGTTCCTGTGAATGGTGATAGAACAGATGGTGGTGCTATGGGTGATTCAAGGTATAAGGTGAATTTCATCATGAGCGCTCCTGTTCGCTTATGGAAGACAACTCCATACGCTGATTAATACGCTGACTAATAAGAAAAACCATTAGATTCATCTATATTATCAAGTATCTGTGGTATCCGAAAGGGTATCACAGATATTTTTTTATGTGGGTTTTATGCTATGTTGTGGAGGCTTTTCGTGCAGCAAGAAGTTATCTTTCATGGGGATTGATGAGCGTACTATAAAAGAACACAGAGGCTATTGTTATCGAATTATTTTCATGAAAAAAAATATTTTTTATCATGAAAAGAAATATTTATCTTCATGAAAAAAAATAATTCTTTACGTGAAAAGAAATGGTTCTCCGCTGTTTTCTACAATGCGATGAGAAGTGTTAGTCTAAGGAAAAGATGAAGATAAAGATGTTTCATGACCGTCTATAGTCATCTTTTATACGCATAATAACTTGTTTATTCCTTGCAGATACAAAAGAAAGAATGTATCTTTGCTGCAGTAACTCCAACCCTTTGAGGGTTATGCAGATGCGGCATTGCTTACATGTCATTCTCCCTCATTGTTGCTCACGGGCAGCAGTGATAACGAAGGAGAGAGCGATGTCTGTTCGTCTTTCACCTAATTAGATACGTCAGGCGTAGCCCATAGTGCAATAGCCTAATGGGAACACCATAACTAAAAATAGCAATGAACAAAAGAAATCTTTTCCTTTATGCAGCCTTGACAGGTCTTTCCGTATCGGCTACGGCACAGACAATGAACATCACACGTGATGGTGACACAACGATTGTGAAGATAGAAAAGTCGCCAAAGTATCTTCTCCTTCCGATTGAAGAAGGGAAAGATGAGGCGCAGGTGATACTTGATTATGGCAAGAAGACCGATACGTGGATGGATGTAAGACTGGCACAAGGTAAAACTGACTATTATGTACCATTCAAACTCAATAAGGGTAAGACCTCAATAGTCAAGATCTTAAATCTAAAAGAGGATGCGCTAACCCTCAAACAAGGACAGTTAAGGCTCTCAAACGTGTGGGATGTGACCAATACCGATTTCTATCGTCCCTCTTATCATCACACTCCTTCTTACGGATGGATGAACGATCCGGTCGGTATGTTCTATAAAGATGGGGTCTATCATCTATGTTATCAATACAACCCCTACGGCTCCATGTGGGGAAACATGCACTGGGGGCATGCTATCAGTCGTGACCTTATTCGCTGGAAGGAGGTTGAGCCGACGCTCATTCGCGACCATGAGGGACATATCTTCTCTGGTAGTACGGTCATAGATAGGGATGGTACGGCTGGTTATGGTAGGAATGCTATCATCTCTCTGTACACTTCTGACAGCAAGGAGAATGCCCAGACGCAGTGTATGGCTTATAGCACCGATGGCGGTTACACCTTCCATAAGTATGAGAAGAACCCTGTCTTGAAACCTTTCGATGGTGTGAAAGACTTTCGCGACCCAAAGGTCTTCTGGTATGAACCGCTGAAGAGATGGTATATGATAGTCTCTGCCGACAAAGAAATGCGTTTCTACTCATCGCCAAACCTCAAGGATTGGACCTACGTCAGTGCTTTCGGCAAAGGATATGGTGCACAGCCAAACCAGTTTGAATGCCCTGATTTCTTCCAACTCGCCGTTGATGGCAATCCTAATAAGACCAAATGGGTGATGATAGTGAACATTAATCCGGGCTGTCTCTTTGGTGGTAGTGCTACGGAGTACTTCGTTGGTGACTTCGATGGGACGAACTTCATCTGCGATAGCGACCTTTCTGTAGCTAAGTTCCTTGACTATGGTAAGGACCATTATGCCACAGTTACCTTCTCAGGCGTTAAAGACCGTGTGTTAGGAATAGCGTGGATGAGCAACTGGCAGTATGCTAACGTTACGCCTATCCGCCAGTATCGTGGTGCAAATACGCTCCCTCGTGAATTCAAGCTCTTCACAGGTAAGGACGGACAAGTCTATATGTCTGCAAACGTTGCACCAGAGGTTGCTGTTCTGAGAAGGAACTATAAGCGTCTGCCCGACCTATTGGTTGCTAACGAGCGGGAGGCAAAGAACGTGTCAACAAGTAAGGAGAACGCCTTTGAAATAGAGATGGATGTAACGCTAAACAAGGCGATGAAGGCAGGAATAGTCCTTTACAACGATAGAGGAGAGCGGGTAGATCTCTACTTAGATAGGAAGTCTGGCCGACTTGTCATGGACCGTACGGAGAGTGGAAAGGTTCAATTTGGTGAGAAGTCAGAACCTCATAAGATTGAAACCGACTATGACGACCGTCAGGAACAGAAGGCTTCTGGACCATTGCGCAAGCTGAACTCCATTAATTATCAGAACGACTTTGCACTCGGTACATGGGCACCATTAAGCCTCTGCGACTCCGACACCTATCATTTAGACATCTTTGTTGACAAGTGTTCTATCGAAATCTTCGTCGATGGCGGTCGTATCTCCATGACCAACCTTGTCTTCCCAACTACACCTTACACCTCTATTAAGTTCTATTCTGATGGCAATAGATCCTCTTTCAAAGACATAAAAGTGAGCGAGTTAGGAATATTGAAGCGTTAATAGATAGTCTTTTAACTCTAATCGGTAGTTAGAATCAAAGCATATTTTGCTCTAATTATCGATTTGAGATTAAAGTAAAGGCTGTGGATATATGTTTTTTGGTTCTTCCGAAATATGGAGTGATAAACTAAAACTCTCATATAATAAGGCACACAGAGCTACGGAGAGGATGGAGATAAAGGCAATGTCACGGAGGTGCCGATGGCACAAAGAGCGACGGAGGTGCAGCGTACAGATTTCTGATAACCCTTTTGGTATGAACGCTTTGTATATAAATTGCTAACAGAATTGGCAAACTATCTCCGTCGCTCCACGCACCGACGGTGCCTCCGTGACTACCGGTGCTTGCTTTGATATTCCTCCGTACTCTCCGTTCCTCTGTGTGACATCTCGCCAAAGACCTAAGCTTAGGCGGATTATTATCACTCCAAAATTCTGAAGACCCTATTTTTTATTAAGAACGGACAGGAACGGACAGGTTGAAAAGATAGGTTCTTCCGTTAAATGTGTGGACGCTTTTCGTAGTGCTTTAACGTAAGAGCCAAAGTTACTCATTAAACAAAAATATAGCTGAGACAGTCAACTATCTATCCTATTTTCATCCTCTTTCATTGAAAATCTTTTCGTTTTAAGACATCGAAAACCTGCAGACAAGGGGTTAAAAAATCATTACATGATTTCAAAGAAAACACCTATAACTAGCGGCAAAAATACACATTAGGTGCAGGTTTGAAATCAACAGAGTATCAGTTAGTTATCAAGTATAAAGTAAAAGGTGCTTAATTGGACTTCAAAAGGGCGTTAGCAAGGGTCTTAAAGAGCATCTTTTGCAAGCCAGAAGGGCGTCTTTTAGAAGCCAAAAGAGCATGTATTGGGTTTGAGCTGTACGAAAACAATTTACAAACATGATTTAATAAGGGAATAAGCAGGTTATAGACGACAGATAGACATCACACCTAATTACATTTATTATATAGTTTACCCCCCCCTTATAAAGCAATCTTATTGGAGGTAAGCTTACCATGTATGTGGATTAATCTCATTCTATTAACAATCTACACATTTAACGGAAGAACCAAAAGATAGTCAGTACTTGCTTAGTAGATACAGAATTACTCACTTCGATACTTGCAAATACAGAAGAAAGAATGTAACTTTGTTGCGGTAAACCTGTATTAAATATAATCTACTTGATAATTATGCAGATGAAACAATGGCTATATGTCGTTTTTTTTACATTGGTATTTTCAGCTTGTTCGGATAACAACGTAAAAAAATATGTTATAGGAGTATCTCAGTGTTCTGAAGATATTTGGCGCGATAAGCTCAACAACGAACTTGTGATGAGTACCTATCAGCATGATAATGTAACACTGAAATTTGCTTCAGCTAATGATAATGACAGGTTACAGAAACAACAGATTGAACAGTTTATAAAGGAAGGGGTCAACCTTCTTATTGTTTCTCCCAATCAAATTCATACGATTTCATCGGTCATCGATAAAGCATACGATGCAGGAATCCCTGTTATCCTCTTCGACCGTAAGACCGATTCAAGAAAGTATACAGCCTTTATAGGGGCTGATAACTATGAGGCTGGACACGAAATAGGCGATTTCATCGGTCAGCAGTTAGAGGGTAAAGGGAATATAGCAGAGATTTGTGGATTACAAGCATCGTCTCCTGCAATCGAACGAAACCGTGGCTTTATGGATGCTTTGAAGAATTATCCTGATATAAAGGTAGTGGCTCGTGGGTATGGAGACTGGATAAAAGAAAGTGGTGTCACGGCTATGGATAGTATACTTGTGCAGTCTAAGGAGTCTTTCCAATATGTCTTTGCACAAAATGACCGCATGGCTTTAGGTGCTTTGCAATCTATAAAGAAGCATAAGGTTAAGGGAATAAAAATAGTTGGAATAGATGCTCTTCCTGTACCAGGAGGAGGTATGGAGAATGTTCGTGATGGTAATTTAGAAGCTTCTTATATCTATCCTACCCGAGGCGATTCGGTTATGCAACTCGCGTTGAATATCCTTGAGAAGAAGCCTTATAAGCGTGACAACTATCTAAAAGGTGCATTGGTAACAAAGGCAAACGCTAATGTTTTACTTATGCAAAATGAAGAGATGAACAAGCAGACCGCCCGTCTCAATGCACTTCATGGGAAGGTGGATACTTATTTGGTGCAATATAATCATCAAAAGATGTATATTGTACTTTTTAGCATAATCCTTCTCTTGCTGATAGGTATTATGGTTTATATCTATCGAACCATCCTTATGAAGCGAAGAATAGAGGAAGAAGCCAACAAAGCAAAACTTCAGTTTTTTACAAATATAAGTCATGAATTGCGTACACCACTTACGTTGATAGCTGATCCTGTGAACTATATCATCCATGATGATAACCTTAATTCACAACAACGAAGTATGCTACAGATAGTACAACGTAATGTGCTTGTCCTGACACAATTGGTCAGTGAGATCCTTGACTTCCGTAAGGTGCAGAATGGTAAGATGGAACTACGCCTCTCCGACTTTAATCTTACGGAAAGTATGAAACAATGGATTATGCTTTTCAGTGTCTCTGCACAAAAGAAGCATATTGCCATTAGTATGGATGCCCCTGATACAATCATGCTCAGAGCAGATCAAGATAAGATAGAGCGAATCTGTTATAATCTTCTTAGTAATGCCCTAAAATATACGTTTGAAGGTGGAGAAATCACTCTGATGGCTAAAGAGGAGGGTGGACGTGTTATGATTAGTGTGGCAGATAATGGTTGTGGCATTTCAAGTGATGAGCTTCCTTATATTTTCGATCGTTTCTATCAAGCAAAGAATGCTGGACGTGGTACGGGTATTGGGTTGGCTATTGTAAAAGCTTTCACAGAACTGCATCACGGAGAAGTAAGTGCTACAAGTATAGAGGGAAAAGGAAGTACCTTTACTATTCATATTCCTGTTAGACAGAAAGGAGAGGTAACAAACCAGCCTACAGAGAAAATAGAACAATTGGTTGAGCCATCATCCGCAGAAGAAGTTCCGAATCAAGCTCGTCATATAGATGAACTTATACAGCCTTATCAAACAGATAAACCAGAGGTGTTAATCATTGATGATAATATCGATATTCGCACTTATTTAAGGTCGGTATTATCCGAAAAGTATAATGTGAGTGAAGCCGCTGATGGAAAAGTCGGTTTGGAACTTGCACGGAAAATAGTTCCAGATATAGTGTTGTCGGACATTATGATGCCTGTGATGGACGGATTAGCGTTTTGTCAACAGCTGAAAACGGATAAAGCTATCAGTCATATACCTGTCATTTTACTAACAGCACGTAGTCTTGATGAGCAACGCGCTGAGGGGTATGAGCATGGCGCAGATGCTTATTTGTCCAAACCATTCTCACTTCGTCTACTCCTTTCACGTATTGACAATCTCATAGAAAGTAGGAAAAAGTTGAATCAAACATGGTCAAAAGGTGTTGAGGACGATGAAATCGGTAATATTTCGAATGAAATTGATAAATCTTTCCTCAAGCAATTGCGAAAGATAATACAAGAAAACCTTGCAAATAGTGACTTAAGTGTAGAGCAGATTGGCGATGAAATCGGACTTTCTCGTGTACAACTTTATCGGAAAGTAAAGGCTCTTACGGGATATTCTCCTGTAGAAATTGTACGTAAAGCTCGTCTCACTCGTGCTCGTCATCTCCTTCAAACGACTGAGCGTACGGTGTCAGAAGTGGCTTATGCTGTTGGCTTCTCTACGCCCAGTTATTTCTCAAAGTGCTATAAAGACGAGTTTGGGGAGAATCCCAAGAAGTGATAATAGGATTATGAAAACTGTTTAAAATAAGTGATATAGGCACTTGTGGGTGTGTAAATCTCCTGTAAGGTGAGGTGTTGAACACTTAAGAAAATGAACGATTTGTCAGATTCGTGAGAATAGACAAATCGTTCATTTATTATTAATATCTTTGTTATGTAACATTTATTACATTCGGAGAACGATTATTATTGAAAAAGGATATTACCATTTCTTATCTTTGCGCCATAAAACCAAAAGAATATTATTTAGTATTACTAACTATCAGAAAGTCATGAAACAAGTATTGCGAGTAATCATGAGTCTGTTACTTCTGATGTATTGTGCTGGGGTTATGGCACAAACTGCAGATGTTAGCGGTAAAGTGATTGACGAACAGGGGGAACCTGTTATTGGTGCATCGGTGGTACAGAAAGGTACATCAAATGGTACTGTCACCGATATTGATGGTAATTTCACCTTTAAGGCTCCACAAAGTGCTACACTTGTAGTCTCCTATGTAGGCTATAAAAGTGTAGAAGTAAAGGCTGGTGTCGGAATAAAGGTACAGCTACAGACAAATGCGAGTGAACTAAACGAAGTCGTTGTTACGGGTTATACAACCCAACGCAAAGCAGATCTTACAGGAGCTGTTTCGGTTGTAAGCGTAGATGAATTAGCAAAGCAGAATGAGAACAATCCAATGAAGGCGCTACAAGGTAGGGTTCCTGGTATGAATATCTCTGCAGATGGTTCACCTTCAGGATCTGCTACGGTACGTATTCGTGGTATTGGAACTCTGAATAATAACGATCCTCTTTATATTATAGATGGTGTACCGACTAAGGCTGGTATGCATGAGTTAAATGGTAGTGATATAGAAAGTATCCAAGTTTTGAAAGATGCTTCTTCTGCTTCTATCTATGGTAGCCGTGCAGCTAATGGTGTTATCATTATTACTACAAAGAAAGGTAAGGAGGGAAGAGTAAACGTAGATATTGATGCTTCTATTGCGGCGTCAATGTATGCCCATAAGATGAAAGTTCTTAATGCGAAGCAGTATGGACAGGTAATGTGGCAAGCTTATGTTAACGATGGTATGGATCCAAATACTAATGGTTTAGGGTATCGTTACGACTGGAGTTACGACGTACAAGGAAATCCTGTGTTGAATGGCATTAGCATGCGTAAGTATCTTGATGGTGCAGGAACAACACCTGCTGCTGATACAGACTGGTTTGATAAAACGACACGTACAGGTGTTGTTCAGAACTATAATGTAGCGGTAAGTAGCGGTTCAGATCGTCATTCGTCTTATTTCTCATTAGGTTATTATAAGAACTTAGGTATCATTAAGACATCTGACTTTGATCGTTATTCAGCTCGTATGAATACTGAATATAAGTTGATAAAAGATGTTTTAACCGTTGGAGAGCATTTTACGTTAAGTCGTACGTCAGAGGTTCAAGCACCTGGCGGCTTCCTTGAAAATGTTCTTCAGTTTAATCCTTCACTCCCTGTTTACACAGAGAACGGAACTTATGCGGGTCCAGTCGGTGGTTATCCTGATCGTGAGAACCCTGTTGCACGTCTGTATCGTAACAGTGATAATCGTTATGTTTATTGGCGTACTTTTGGTGATGCATACATAAATCTTCACCTTTTTAAGGGATTTAATTTGCGCTCAACCTTTGGATTGGATTATGCTCAGAAGCAGCAGAGATTCTTTACTTACCCTATAACAGAAGGAACGGTTGCCAATTCTAAGAATGCAGTTGAGGCAAAACAAGAACATTGGACAAAGTGGATGTGGAATGCTGTTGCAACTTATAATTTGCAAGCTGGTTTACATCGTGTAGACGCAATGGCAGGTATTGAGTTGAACCGTGAAGATGACAACTACTTCTCAGGTTATAAAGAAGACTTCCTGATTCTTAATCCTACCTACATGTGGCCTAATGCTGGTACTGGTACTGCACAAGCCTATGGTGGAGGAAGTGGATACTCTTTGGTTTCTTATTTCGGAAAATTGAATTATAATTATGCTGACAAGTATTTAGCTTCATTCACCCTTCGTTATGATGGCTCATCACGATTTGGTAAGAATAATCGTTATGCCACATTCCCTTCTGTTTCTTTGGGATGGCGCATTAATCAAGAGAAGTTCTTAAAGAGTGCACAATGGTTGAATGATTTAAAACTTAGAGCATCGTGGGGAGCAACTGGTAATCAAGAGATTTCTAACATCGCGCGTTACACCATATATGTTAGTAACTATGGAGTAAATGAAAATGGTGGTCAGAGTTATGGTACATCATATGATATAGCAGGTACTAATGGTGGTCGTCAATTGCCAAGTGGATTTAAACGTGACCAACTCGGTAATAATGACATCAAATGGGAAACGACCTATCAGACTAATCTTGGTCTGGACTTCTCTATGCTCAAATCTTCACTCTATGGAAGTTTTGACTGGTATTATAAAAAGACTAAGGATATTCTCGTACAGATGGCTGGTATCGCAGCTATGGGAGAAGGAAGTACACAGTGGATCAATGCTGGTGCTATGGAGAATCGTGGCGTAGAACTCAACTTGGGTTATCGCAAGTCAACCAATGGTGGTTTTCATTATGACATAGCAGGTAACTTTAGTACTTATCGTAATAAGATAACAGCTTTGCCAGCAACAGTTGCTGCCAATGGAACCTTTGGTGGTAATGGTGTGAAGAGTGTTATTGGTCATCCTATGGGTGCACAAGTTGGCTATGTTGCTGATGGCATCTTTAAGAGCCAAGATGAAATAGATAATCATGCGAGACAGGATGGTGCAAAACTTGGACGTATGCGTTGGAAAGACTTGGATGGCAATAATGTCATTACAGAAGCAGACCAAGACTGGATTTATAATCCAACACCAGACTTTTCTTATGGTCTTAATGTGTATCTTGAATACAAAAACTTTGATTTCACAATGTTCTGGCAAGGTGTACAAGGTGTAGATATTATCTCTGATTTAAAGAAGCAGACAGATATTTGGGCTGGTTTGAATATTGGTTTCCTAAATAAGGGTCAACGCTTGTTAGATGCATGGAGTTGTACCAACCCAAATAGTAATATTCCTGCGCTCTCACTCTCTGATAATAATAATGAGAAGCGTGTTTCTACTTATTGGGTAGAGAATGGCTCATACTTAAAACTACGTACTATTCAGTTAGGATATAATCTGCCAAAGAGTATGACGAACCGGCTTGCAATGCAGCGTTTACGTTTCTACCTCAGTGCGCAGAATTTATTAACTATACATAGTAAGAGTTTTACTGGTGTTGATCCAGAGAATCCAAACTATGGTTACCCAATTCCACTCAATATCACATTCGGTATAAACGTTACATTCTAACAATTATCATCTGACTATATAATATGAAAAAAATAATATATTCAGCACTTGTGCTCGCTACCCTTAGTATGACAAGTTGTTCAGACTTCTTGGATGAACATACTCCACAGGCAACACTAAGTGATGAGCAAGTAAAGGAGGCTAATCATGTTGATGAACTCGTAACATCAGCTTATGCCATATTTATTTCAGCAGAAGATATCAATTCTTCGTTTTCAATGTGGAATTATGATGTCCGCAGTGATGATGCCTATAAAGGCGGTAACGGAACAAGTGATGGAGATGTGTTCCATCAACTTGAAATAGAACAAGGAGTCTTGACCACAAACTGGAATATTAGCGATATGTGGCAAAGATTATACAATTGTATATCACGTGCCAACACGGCAATAGCTCTTCTTGAACAAGTCAATAGTACTGTCTACCCTCGAAAGGAAGAACGTTTGGCTGAGATGAAGTTCTTGCGTGCATATGGACACTTTTTGTTAAAGCGTTTGTATAAGAATATACCTTTTGTTGTAGACCCTAATCTTAAGTCAGAGCAATATAACATGCTTTCTAATCGTGAATATACGAATGATCAAGGTTGGCAAGTTATTATTGATGACTTGATGGAATCTTACAATAACCTTCCTGTTCATCAAGCAGACAAGGGACGACCAACAAAAGCATCAGCTGCAGCTTTCCTTACGAAGGTATATATGTATAAGGCTTATCATCAAGATAATGAGAACACGAATGAAGTTACAAGTATATCAAAAGACGATCTTTTGAAAGCTGTTCAGTTTAGTGATCCATCTATTTATGCTGCTGGAGGCTATGGCTTAGAGAGTGATTTCCATAATAACTTTAGGCCAGAACCACAGTTCGAGAATGGAAAGGAAAGTCTTTGGGCAATGCAATATTCTATCAATGATGGAACTAAGAATGGTAATCTCAATTGGAGTTATGGACTAATTGTTCCAAATATTCCTGGTGTGACTGACGGAGGATGTGATTTTTATAAGCCAAGTCAAAACCTTGTTAATGCTTATCGTACAGATGCTAATGGACATCCATATATCGGTACATTTAACAATCAAGACTATAATAAAGCAACAGATTATGCAGACCCACGTCTATTCCTTACCATTGGTATTTCTGGTTTACCTTATGAATTTAACTCTAAGTTCATGATGGATAGGACTGCTACATGGAGTAGAAGTAATGGATTGTATGGCTATTATGTAACTTTAAAGCAGAATGTAGACCCAGAAAGTCCTTATCTGAAGAAAGGTGCATGGTGGGGTACATCAGAGAATCGTATTGTCTTCCGTTATGCTGATGTCCTACTTGAACGTGCTGAGGCTTTGGTACAGTTAAATGATGGACGTATTAACGAGGCAATCAATATCATCAATCAAATCCGTAATCGTGCCAAACAAAGCACAGGTGCTATCAGCAATTATCAGAGTGATTATGGTGTGAGAATGAATGTTATGCCATATACAGGAACCTACAGTCTGGTAGAGGCACTTGATATTGTTAAAATGGAGCGTCGTATAGAGATGGGTATGGAATCTGAAAGATTCTTTGACCTTGTAAGATGGGGAGAGGCAGAACGCGTACTCAACAAATATTATGCAGAAGAAGCTAATGACTGTTCTATCTATAGTAGTGCTCACTTCACTAAAAATAAGAATGAGTACTTGCCTATTCCATATGCACAAATAGCTGCTTCAAACGGACATTATAAACAAAATATTGGTCAGTGGTAAAGTATGAAAACAAATATAACAACACTATTCATAGCGCTTATTGCTTTCTTTGCATTAGGTAGCTGCAGCGACGAGAATAATATTTCTGATCTGCAATTAAACGGATTATGTTCAGTCGATTCTATCGTATTGGATAATTATAAAGGTGTCGTAGATCAGGCTTCACGTACAATCACTGTGCGTGTCCCTGAGACTTACGATGTCACAAACATGACTGTTAGTACACTTAAGGTAAGTGCTGGCGCAATCTGTAATTTCAAAGAGGGTGACAAACTTAATATGCTTACGGCTCAGGTGCTCAGTGTTAAGAATGGTGACGTCTTCCTTGATTGGACTATCAATGTATTGAGAGATGAGGCAAAGATTATTTCTTTTAAGATTAATGGAACATATAATGGTGTTATTGATGAAGCGAATAAGACTATTTCTGTCTATGTGCCAAATACGCTTGACCTCCATTCTCTAATCCCTACAATAGGTTTGAGTACAAATGCGACGGTTAGTCCATCTAATGGTATTGCAACAGACTTTTCTAATCCAGTTACATTCACTGTCACTAATAATACTGCTTCTGCAATCTATACAGTAAAAGTAACAGCTATTGGTAAGCCTACTGCAATCTTTGTTAGCTTGCCTGCTTCGATGAATGAACTCAATTCAGAGGAATTAACTGCTTGTAAGTGGATGCTTCAGAATATTCCAAATTCATTATATGCATCATTTACTGATATTAAGAATGGCACAGTAGATCTTAGCGAATGTAAAGTGATATGGTGGCATTATCATAAGGATGGAGGAGTAGATGGAAAAGAAGCTTTCGAACGAAGTGCGCCTGAGGCTGTCAATGCAGCAGTTGCCTTAAGAGACTATTATAATAATGGTGGTTCTTTCCTCTTCACTCGATATGCAACAAATATGCCAGCTGAGATTGGCGCAGTAGCAAACAATGCTGCTCCAAATAATTGTTGGGGGCAGAACGAAGCTGATGCTGAGAAAGTAAGTGGTCCTTGGAACTTCTTTATTCAAGGGCATACGAGTCATCCTCTTTTCCAAAATCTTATAATGAAGAGTGGTGAGCCTAACTCTATTTATACTTGTGATGCAAATTACCGTATCACCAATTCAACTGCTCAATGGCATATTGGTACCGATTGGGGTGGATATGATAACTTAAATAAATGGCGTACAGAGACTGGAGCACAAGATTTGGCTTATGGTGGTGATGGTGCTGTCGTTGCATGGGAATTCCCTGCAACTGGAACAAAGGGCAAGATTCTCTGTATTGGTTCTGGATGTTATGACTGGTACAGTGTAGATGATGTCCCAGCCTTTTACCACAATAACATTGCCAAGATGACACAGAACGCATTCAACTATCTAATGAATCATTAAATAAAGTATAATTGATATGAGAACTATGATATATTCTCTCGCTCTCATCGCATCTTTATCAGCCTCACTAATGAGCTGTAGCGATGATAAGACCATGATAGAGGAAAAAGATTGGAATACAACAACTTATTTCAAGTCTACAGATGAAATGGGGCAAGCTACCTTTTATAAGCCAACTGTTGGATTTGTTGGAGACCCAATGCCTTTCTTTGATCCTAAAACAAAGAATTTTAAAGTTATGTATTTACAGGACTTTCGTCCTAATCAGGCGGGTACTTATCATCCTATCTGGGCTGTAGAAACATCAGATGGAGCCAACTACCAATCACTTGGAGAGTTGATTCATTGTGGTGGTATCAATGAGCAGGATGCGGCACTGGGTACAGGTTCTACTGTTTATAATGATGCTGATGGGTTGTATTATACCTTCTATACAGGTCATAGATATCAAACATCTTCTACCAATAATGGTGAGATGGTGATGATGGCAACATCATCCGACTTCAAAACATGGACTAAGAATCGTGTTTTCCGCTTGAAAGGTGATGATTACGGATATAGTAAAGATGATTTCCGTGATCCCTTTGTCTTCAAAGGTGACGATAATAAATGGCACATGCTTGTTTCTACTCTGAAGGGAAGTAAAGGTCATTTGGCTGAGTTTACATCAGATGATCTTAAGACGTGGACCCATGCTGGAACGTTTATGACCATGATGTGGGACCGATTCTATGAATGTCCTGATGTGTTTAAGATGGGTGATTGGTGGTATCTTGTTTATAGTGAAAAGCATTCAGCTATCCGTCGTGTGCAGTATTTCAAAGGTAAGACTCTTAATGAACTCAAGGCTTGTACACAGAATGATGCTGGTTTATGGCCTGATGGACATGAGGGATTCTTAGATAGTCGTGGCTTCTATGCAGGTAAAACTGCGAGTGATGGTCAGAATCGCTATATTTGGGGATGGTGTCCAACACGTCCAGGTAAGGATAATGCTGCTGTTGGTGCTGCTCCTAATGAACCTGAGTGGGCTGGCAACCTTGTTGTCCACCGTCTCATACAACACGCTGATGGTAGTCTTACCTTAGGAGAAGTAAAAGGGATTAGCGATAAATACGGCAAAAAACAAGAAGTAAAGGTTATGGCAAAGAGTGATAATGGTGTTGAGAATGTAACTGATGGCTATAAGCTTTCTGGTGATTCTTACCTACTTTTCAACCGTCTTGGCTATCACAATAAAATTACCTTCACGATAACAACTTCTAATAACTGGGATAAGTTTGGTGTCTCATTCGTACGTGGTACAGATTCTGAGAAGTATTATTCTTTGGTGGTAAATCCTGAAAATGAACAGACACGTAAGATAAACTTTGAGGAAGAAGGTTCTGCGGGTCGTGGTTTCATAAATGGTATTGATGGCTACAACTTCGCTCGTCCAACAGACAACGTCTATCATGTGACCATCTATACAGACAATAGTATAGCGGTAATGTATATTAATGACGTATGTTGCTATACTAACCGTATTTACGAAATACAGAAGAACTGTTGGAGTATTAATAACTATGGAGGTAACATTACCATTAGTAATCTCGCTGTAAGTCAGTATTAAGATTATAGTTCCTTTCTTCACTGAAGATAGAATAAATATATAGTTGAAATTTAGTCGTTCATTCCGTGAGAAATTGCCTATCATTGCAAATAATATCATTGAATGAGCGACTTTTCTTTCTAACTTATCAATAAAATGTCTATCTTTGTCTATCTGAAACTAAAAATACATATAAACAACCTACGATGAATAGAAAGATTAATTTATTGGCTTTTTGCCTTTTCATAACTACTACGCTTATGCATGCGCAATCATTCTTAAGTTCAAATCACGCAATAAAACGTGTGAAGACAACAGATAAGTATGTTCTTCTTCCAGTAGAGGAGGAAGAAGGTTATGCACATATTCGCGTTATCAAAGATAATCAAGTTGTAAAAGAATTCAATTGTAAGCTCGCCATCAATAAAACTGATTATAGCGTTCCACTCGATATCAGTGAGTATGGTGGTGATGTGTTGCTTGATATCCAGTTCTCAGGAGATAAGCGTAGTATCGGTTTAATCAATAATTTCGTTTGCTGGAAAGATATAAAAGCAACAAATATGTTTGATTCCAAGAATCGTGAAAAGTTCCGTTCTATCTATCACCATACTCCAGTCTATGGCTGGATGAACGATCCTAATGGTATGTTCTACAAAGATGGTGTATGGCATTTATACTATCAGTATAACCCTTATGGTTCGCAGTGGGAGAATATGACGTGGGCGCATAGTACCTCTACAGACCTCATACACTGGAAAAATCATGGAGAAGTGATACAACCAGATGCACTTGGAACTATTTTCAGTGGTAGTAGTGTCGTTGATAAAGAAAATACCGCAGGGTTTGGAAAGGATGCTGTTGTTGCTTTTTACACTTCTGCAGGAGCTGCGCAAACACAAAGTATTGCATATAGTACGGATAATGGTGAGACTTTTAAGAAGTATGTAAACAACCCAATTCTTACAAGTGATGTACCTGACTTCCGTGATCCTAATGTCTTTTGGAATGAAGAAGTGAAGCAATGGAATCTTATTCTTGCAGCAGGACAGCAGATGAATATATATAGCTCAAAGAACTTGAAAGACTGGAAGTTTGAGAGTTCTTTTGGAGAGGGGTATGGTAATCATGGAGGTGTTTGGGAATGTCCTGACCTCTTGAAGATGGGTGATAAGTGGGTGCTTATCTGTAATATTAACCCTGGAGGTCCCTTTGGTGGTAGTGCAACTCAATACTTTGTAGGCTCATTTGATGGTCATAAATTCACTTGCGAATCAAAACCTGAGGTAACAAAGTGGATGGATTATGGAAAAGATCACTATGCAACCGTATCGTTCAGCAATGCTCCTGATGGTAGAATTGTCGTTCTTCCATGGATGAGTAACTGGCAGTATGCTAATCAAGTACCTACACAGCAGTTCCGTTCAGCCAATGGTTTGCCAAGAGACTTGGGGCTTTATAGTTACAATGGGGAAGATTATGTTAGCGTAAAGCCATCACCTGAAGTCTTTGCTGCCTTTGAGAAGAAACCGTCTGGACGCCTCCAACCTGCTGCTTATATAGAAGTGACCAATATTAAGAGTAATGCTTCTATAGTGTTAAGTAATGACAAGGGAGAACGAGTTACTATGGTTTATGATGGAAAGAATGCTACTTTCAGTATGGATCGTACAGAGAGTGGTGTTACTGATTTCCATAGTGACTTTAAGGCTAAGACGGTAGCTCCAACTAATGGTGTTATTAAATCAATGCAAATATTTATAGACCGTTGTAGTATTGAAGCTTTTGATACTGAAGGTAAAGTCGCAATGACTAACCTCGTTTTTCCGTCAAAGCCTTATGATAAGATAATAGTAAAGGGATGCAAAGTAAAGATTTATGAATTGAAGGATCAAAAGTAATAAAAGAAAAAATATTAATTCTGTCTATTAATTATATGTAATCTTGTTAGAGATATATTTGTTGATATTAATGAACGGAATTTCAAGGTTTCTTTCTTCGTAAAAAAGTAACTTTGCAAGTATAATTAAAATAATAGAACTACACAAACTAAAAATTTAAAGATTATGTCAAAGACCAATAAACTCGCACTACTGCCCGTAATGCTATGCTTCTTTGCGATGGGCTTTGTCGACTTGGTGGGTATTGCCTCCAATTATGTGAAGAACGACTTACAACTGTCTGACTCCACAGCCAATGTCTTTCCGTCTCTTGTCTTCTTCTGGTTCCTCATCTTCTCAGTGCCGACGGGGATGTTGATGAACAAGATTGGGCGCAAGAAGACAGTTCTGCTCAGTCTCATCGTCACCTTGTTCTCATTGCTACTCCCCATCTTTGGCGAGTCATACGGGCTTATGCTCGTGTCGTTCTCACTCCTTGGAATAGGCAATGCACTGATGCAAACCTCGTTGAATCCGCTTGTTTCTACCGTTATGAAGGGTGGAAACCTCGCTTCAACCCTCACCTTCGGACAGTTTGTAAAGGCTATCGCCTCCTTCATGGCACCCTATCTTGCCATGTGGGGAGCGCAAGCCAGCATCCCAGCCTTTGGTCTTGGATGGCGTGTCCTATTCCCTATTTATCTTGTAATAGGCGTTCTTACCACTCTCTTGCTCTTCTCAACTCCTATCAAGGAAGAGCCTATTGAAGGTAAGGCAAGTTCTTTCATACAATGTTTAAGCCTATTGGGTAAACCAATCGTATTGCTTAGCTTCCTTGGAATCATGTGCCATGTAGGAATCGATGTAGGTACTAATACCACTGCACCAAAGATACTTATGGAGCGATTCAACATGACTCTGAATGATGCAGCATTTGCTACTTCACTCTACTTCATCTTTCGCACGCTTGGATGTCTTACTGGTTCATTCTTCTTGCGAGTAATGAATAATAAGCTGTTCTTCGCCATTTCGGTATTGATGATGGCTGCGGCTATGGTCTGGTTGGGCGTTGGAACACGTGTTGGAGCAGTATATGTAGCCATCGCACTTGTCGGTTATGGCAATAGCAATATATTCTCTATGGTATTCGCCAGAGCCCTTCAGAGTGTGCCTGACAAGCAGAACGAAGTAAGCGGACTGATGATAATGGGACTCTTTGGAGGTACGATCTTCCCGCTCTTCATGGGCTTTGCAAGCGATGCAATGGCGCAACAGCTCGGTGCTGTAATCGTCATGGCAGTGGGCGTACTCTACCTCTTTACTTATATACCAAGAATGAACAATAAATAATACGGATATGAAACAGTTAATCGTTGGCCTCGGAGAGGCATTGTGGGATTGTCTTCCTGAAGGAAGAAAGCTCGGTGGTGCACCAGCAAACTTTGCTTATCACACAGGACAGTTTGGCCATGAATCATTGGCCATTAGTGCTGTTGGTAATGACGCCTTAGGTAAGGAAACACTCGATGAGTTCGATAAAAAGGGTGTAAACTACCTTATGCCCGAGGTGGATTATCAGACAGGAACGGTACAGGTAGAACTCGATAGCGAAGGAATACCTACCTACGATATCAAAGAGGGGGTAGCTTGGGACAACATTCCCTTTACGCCTGAGATAGAAGAAGCTGCCAAGAACTGTCGTGCAGTATGCTTTGGTTCACTCGCACAGCGTAGTAGTGTAAGTCGTCAGACAATACAGAAATTCCTTGAGACAACACCCAAAGACTGTCTAAAGATATTCGATATCAACCTTCGACAGAACTTCTATTCAAAGGAGGTCATCACGTCCTCGCTTCAACATGCTAATATTCTTAAGATTAATGATGAGGAACTTGTGACCATCGGTCGCCTCTTTGGCTATCCAGGTCTTGATATAGAGAACAAGTGTTGGCTCATCTTAGGGAAGTACAACCTCGATATGCTTGTGCTAACCTGCGGTGTTAATGGCTCTTATGTGTTTGCTCCAAGACACAAGTCGTTCTATGAGACGCCACAAGTAGAGGTTGCCGATACTGTTGGCGCTGGTGATTCCTTCACAGGGGCATTTACTTCTGCCCTCCTTGCAGGCATGCCTATCACCGAAGCTCACAAGTTAGCGGTGGAAGTTAGTGCGTATGTCTGCACGCAGAATGGTGCTATGCCAAAGCTACCAAAGGAACTGTTGGATAGAATTAAGTAGGCTTATCCTTGTCTCTAAACCCAACACTATTTCCGAGTGAGGTAATGACTCTTTCTTGTGCTTACCTCATGAGCTAAAGTAATAAGGATCTTTCTATAAAATAGTAAGTCCGAATTGATTGAGTAAAGTATAACTTTTCTCGATTAATTCGGGCTTTTTTGTATGTTTATCTTCCTACTTTTAGCGAGCAAATTATCCTATTCTCTTCTATGCACTCCTCTTCTCTCTGAATTATTTTCATGAAGAAAAATATTTCCGCTCACGTAAATAAATCTTTTTCTTCATGAAAATAATTCGGAGAGGGGCGTGAGTTGGTGGTGATAATCAACTTAAATAGAGTATAAAAGAGTTGCTACAATTGTTTTGAAAATGGCAGAGACAGGTGTTAAAGATAACGCAATAGAAAGTAAAAGATGTTTTTGTAGGCGCTTGTAGTTACTTTGTTTGATTTACCAAGTTAGTGTTTGTCAATTCGTTTTTTTTATGTAAGTTTGTATGCTCATTAGAGTTTTACAGAACCTAAGGCTAAGTATAAGGAAAAGAAAATACCTAAGTATAATATTAATTATGAGTCTGAATCTAACAAAAACATTTCTGCCTATAGCAATATTGGCTTGTGGACAAGCAGAAGCAGTGGCACAGAGAAAACAACAAAAGCCTAACATTATATATATTATGTGTGATGACATGGGCTATGGCGACCTTGGTTGCTATGGACAGAAGTATATCCTTACGCCGAATATCGACCGTATGGCAAAGGAGGGGATGCGCTTCACACAAGCTTATGCAGGTGCACCAGTGAGTGCTCCATCGCGTGCCTGCTTTATGACAGGACAACATTCTGGACATACGGAGGTGCGTGGAAATAAAGAGTATTGGGCTCCGAGCAAACCTATCTACTATGGGAAAAACCGCGATTTCAGCGTTGTTGGGCAACATCCTTACGACCCAGAACATGTCATCCTACCTGAAATCATGAAAGACAATGGCTATCGGACGGGTATGTTCGGTAAGTGGGCTGGTGGCTACGAGGGGTCGGTCTCTACGCCTGACAAGCGTGGGGTAGATGATTTCTATGGTTACATCTGTCAGTTCCAAGCCCATCTTTATTATCCTAACTTCCTCAATGAGTATAGTAGGGAGCGTGGTGATAGTGCGGTAAGACGTGTGGTGATGCAGAACAACATAGCCTATCCGATGTTTGGCGAGCAGTATGCACAGCGCAAAGACTACTCGGCCGACCTCATCCACCAGCACGCCTTGAACTGGCTGAAGCACCAACAAAAGGGTAAACCCTTCTTTGGTGTGTTCACTTATACGCTTCCTCATGCCGAGTTGACACAACCCAACGACTCGCTTGTGGCCTTTTATAAGAAGAAGTTCTTTGAGGATAAGACGTGGGGAGGGCAAGAAGGCTCACGTTATAACGCCGTCGAGCATACCCATGCGCAGTTTGCTGCGATGATAAGTCGCCTCGATGCGTATGTAGGAGAAATTCTTCGTACATTGGACGAACAGGGACTTGCCGACAACACACTCGTCATCTTCACCAGTGATAATGGTCCTCATGAGGAGGGTGGGGCTGACCCAGCCTTCTTCAATCGTGATGGGAAACTACGAGGACTTAAACGACAGTGTTACGAAGGAGGTATCCGTATTCCATTCATTGCCCGTTGGAAAGGACATATTAAGGAAGGAGTGACCAACGACTTGCCGTTTGCGTTCTACGACCTCATGCCTACCTTCTGTGATGTGGCCGGTGTACGCAATTTTCAAAAACGCTATACAAATAAGAAGAAGACTGTCGATTATTTCGATGGAATCTCTATTTATCCTACCTTGATGAGCGATGAAAAGGCACAAAAACAGCATACGCACCTCTATTGGGAGTTTGCTGAGACCAATCAGATAGGTGTCCGTATGGGAGATTGGAAGCTCATTGTTATCCGTGGTGTACCACATCTTTACAACCTTGCGACCGACCTTCACGAAGATAAAGACGTGGCACAAGCATATCCAGAGATAGTCGACGAGATGGTGAAGATTATCTATCAGGAGCATGTTGACAATCCGCTATTCCCAATAACAATGCCGATGAAAAGGCAGAAATAAGACAGATACAACTAAAAACCATTCTATATGAATCAGAACATCGCAAAGGTAATCTTGCCATTGGCGGCACTGTCGTGTGCCCAAGGTAGGATGCTTGCACAGGATACGGCACGTCCTAACATCCTTTACATTATGTGTGACGACCATGCTATGCAGGCTATCAGTGCATACGGTAGTCCTATTTCGAAGTTAGCACCTACCCCGAACATAGACCGTTTGGCCAAGCGAGGTATGCTTTTCCGCAACTGCTTTGTTGAAAACTCACTCTCAACGCCAAGTAGAGCTTGCTTGATGACAGGACTCTACAGCCATCAAAACGGACAAAGACAGTTGGCTGAGGGTATCGACACGACCAAGACTTTCTTCCCAGAACTGCTGCAGAAAGCTGGTTACGAGACGGGTATCGTAGGCAAATGGCACATGATGTGTAGGCCGAAGGGCTTTGACTACTATCATATCCTTGATGGTCAGGGCAAATACTATAACCCAACTTTTTGCAAGACGGGTAACTATGGTAAGTATGAACAGGAGATGGGGTATGCCACTTCGCTGACGACAAAGCATGCGATAGAGTTCCTTGACAATCGTGAGAAGGACAAACCGTTCTGCTTGTTGGTACATCATAAGGCTCCACATCGCAGCTGGTTTGCTGAACCAAAGCATATCGGGATGTATGATGGGGTAGACTTCCCACTGCCTAAAACCTTCTGGGACAATTATGATGACCGTGGGTCGGCAGCAAGAACACAGAAGATGAATATAGAGAAGGATATGGAGTTAATCTTAGACTTTAAGATACCAGAACTCCTCGATACGTCGGATGTGGAGAGTATGGCGTCATACGCTGGTCTGATGGGCGAACTTGGACGTATGACAGCAGCGCAGAGAATGGCCTGGGATAAGTACTATATGCCAAGAAACCGCCGTTTCATCGAGGCAAAACTGTCGGGAAAAGAACTCGCTGTATGGAAGTATCAGAATTATATTCGTGACTATATGGCTGTCATAGCTTCGGTAGATGAGAGCGTTGGTCAGCTGTTAGATTACCTTAAGGCACATGATTTGGATAAGAATACAGTGGTTATCTATACCTCTGATCAGGGCTTTTATATGGGCGAACATGGATGGTTTGATAAGCGTTTCATGTATGAGGAGTCTTTACACACACCACTTATTATTAGTTATCCAGGTCATGTAAAAGAGGGAGTGGAGAACGCTGACATGGTACAGAACATCGACTTTGCTCCTACTTTCCTTGCTTTTGCAGGGGTGAAACAGCCTAAGGAGATGACTGGTAGACCACTGCAGCCGTTGCTTGCAGGCCAGAAATCAAAGGACTGGCGCAAGGACTTGTATTATCACTACTATGATTATCCTACTTATCATCTTGTTCGTAAACACGATGGTGTACGTAATGAGCGTTATAAACTTATCTATTTCTATGGTAAGGGTGGTATGCGTGCCGTGGAGGAGAATAAGTATCAGAAGATACCGGGTACGAGTGAGTATAATTGCTTGAAGTATTTGAATGCTACAAACTACTTCAATGACGATCCTGACGTGAGTTATTATGAACTTTACGACCTGCAGAGTGACCCTGATGAATTGCATAATATCTATGGTAAGAAAGGTACGGAGAAGGTCACAAAGCAGTTGATGAAACGGTTGAACGACTATCGTAAGGAGTTGAAAGTCGATGAATACTAAACTTCTGTATTGTAGACTATTTGGGACGTAAGGGACTTCACAAAAGGAGTCTGCCAACGATAACCATCGTGTTGGGGTTTTATAATATGCGTGACAGATATTAGTATATCGAGCATCTATCCTATTCTGTAGGAAAAGATAGGGAAAGAAAAAGGGATACACAGACTGTGTATCCCTTTGTTATAGCGTAGGTAATCTGTTCAGATACCACAAAATCAAATAAAGTTTAACCCACTGAAGGGTAAGATTAGAACTTGCTTAGAAGCTCTTTAACCATGCCTTCAAGTCCATCATCATCTCCTCATGATAGCGGAAGCCTATCTTGCTGCCCCAACCATGACCACCACCAGGATAAACATGGAGTGAACCACGAACGTCGTTGCGGTATAACTCGGTGTAATAGTTTACTCCATTAGCTGGTGGAACAGTGTCATCGTCATCGCTGAGGGCAATGAAAGCGCGTGGAGTAACACGACTTACGTTCAAGTCAGCACTGTATTTCTTCTCGTCACGCTTGCTTGGGTTCTTACCAAGAAAGTTCATACGACTTCTGTCATGTCCGTAACCTTCCATCATAGTGATGACTGGATAGAAGAGAATCTGAAAGTTTGGCTTAGCCTCACCTTGACTTCTTGTAGCAATGGTTGCCGCAAGGTGGCCTCCTGCAGAGAAACCCATGATACCAACGTCGTTACGGTTAATCTTCCAACTTGTTGCATTCAAGCGTACAAGCTTCATAGCTTGTTCGGCATCAGAAACCGGTACCTCTGGCTGACCATGGGGCATACGATACTTCAATACGACGGCTGCAATACCCTGGTTCTGGAAGAACTCGCCCCAATCGTAGCCTTCTTTCTCCATGGAAAGGGTCTCGTAAGCACCACCAGGACAGATGACAATGGCACGGCCAGTAGCCTGTTTCTCAGCTGGAAGGAACACACGTACCTTTGCAGAGTCGCTTTCGTCACCGTTATTGTAGGGTGGCCTACCATTATAGAGTTTAATGTCAAAGACGCTCTGAGCAGACATTGTCATCGTAGCAGTAGTCAACCCAATTACGAGAAAAAGTTTTCTTAAATTCATTACTATACTCTGTTTATTTGTTTTGTTCGTTTATTCTCTCCCTTTCTATGCTGTTCTGCACGGTAGATGAGTTACAGCAAACAGCACGTTACAGTGAGTTGGAAGAGGAATAAAGCGTGTGATTTTGAACGTATAGATGCAAAGTTAACAAAAAGATACGATTTCAATAGTAGATGTTTAGAGTTTTTAGTATATTTGCAAGCAGAAATGATAAAAGGTGATAGGCGTAAACGAATTTTAAAGATTTCGTATTACTGTTAACAAATCCTTTTTGGCTCGTTGTTGAAAGAGTAACCTCAGTACATAAGAATAATATACAATCTCAATATGCACGTATTAGATAAGTTTCGATATTGCCCTGTTTGTGGAAGTAAACACTTTGTGGTACAGAATGAAAAAAGCAAACGTTGCGAGAGTTGTGGCTTTGAGTATTTCTTAAATCCAAGCTCTGCTGTTGCTGCGTTTATCCTCAATAAGGAAGGTGAACTGCTTGTAACACGTAGGAAATATGAGCCGGGTCGTGGCACGTTAGACCTTCCTGGTGGTTTCTGCGATATTGGTGAAACTATTGGCGAAGCATTGATACGTGAGGTGAAGGAGGAGACCAACCTCGATATTAAGGAAAAACACTACTTCTGTTCACTACCGAATAAGTATCGATACAGCGACTTTGATATCCCAACACTCGATGCCTTCTTTGTCTGTAAGGTGGTGGACGAGACGGCTCTTAAGGCTGCTGATGATGTGGAAGAGGCTATCTGGACGCCTTTGTCAGAGGTTCATACTGAGCAGTTTGGGCTCCGTTCTATCCGACAAGCACTCCATGATTTCCTGCAAAGAGAGCTCGAAAACTTAAAAAAGTAGAAATTTTGCCTATTATATAAGGTGTAAGCAAAAAGTTTAAGTACTTTTGCGTCCTTGAAAAAATGTACAAGATTGATTATGCAAGAAAACTTGGTAATAGTAGAGAGTCCGGCCAAAGCTAAGACAATTGAGAAGTTTCTCGGTAAAGACTATAAGGTGATGTCGTCTTATGGACATATCCGTGACTTAAAGAAAAAGGAACTTAGCATTGATCTCGACACGTTAACTCCTGACTACGAAATCCCTGATGAGAAGAAGAAAGTGGTCAGTGAACTGAAGAAGAGTGCTAAAGCTGCTGAGAAGATTTGGCTGGCTTCCGATGAAGACCGCGAGGGAGAAGCTATCAGTTGGCACCTTTGCGAAGTATTGGGATTGGATGAGGATAAGACAAATCGTATTGTTTTTCATGAGATTACCAAGCCTGCTATATTAAAGGCTATCGAGACTCCGCGTCGTTTGGATATGAATCTTGTGAACGCACAACAGGCTCGCCGTGTGCTTGATCGCCTTGTTGGCTTCCGCCTTTCGCCTGTGTTATGGCGCAAGGTTAAGCCTGCCTTGAGTGCAGGACGTGTTCAGAGTGTTGCTGTAAGACTGATAGTTGAACGCGAGCGTGAGATACAGAACTTTAATTCAGAGCCTTACTACCGTTTGAATGCAGTCTTTGCTGTTGAGGGCGAGGACGGCTCAAAGCATGAAGTGAAGGCCGAATTGAATAAAAGATTCAAGTCTCATGATGAGGCTTTAGCGTTCCTTGAGTTGTGTAAGACATCGACTTTTAAGGTATCATCGATTGCGAAGAAGCCTTTGAAACGTACTCCTGCTCCTCCTTTTACTACCTCTACACTACAACAGGAAGCCGCAAGAAAGCTCGGTTTCACCGTTAGTCAGACGATGATGGTAGCCCAACGACTCTATGAGGCAGGTCGTATCACTTATATGCGTACCGATAGTGTGAATCTCTCAGCACTGGCTATTAACACCTGTAAAGAAGAGATTGAACGTCTCTATGGCGCAGACTATGGTAAAGTAAGGAAATATCAGACACATAGCAAAGGTGCTCAAGAAGCGCACGAGGCTATTCGTCCTACTTATATCGATAATATTTCGATTGATGGAACCAGTCAGGAAAAGCGCTTGTATGACCTTATCTGGAAGCGTACCATTGCCTCTCAGATGGCTGATGCACAGATAGAGAAGACTACTGTAAATATCTCGCTTGAATCAGAAGAAGGTCAAAGTACCACTGATTTACAGTTCGTTGCCAATGGAGAGGTTGTTGCTTTTGAGGGTTTCTTAAAGGTATATCATGAGTCAACTGACGATGAAGAGAATAGCGAGGACTACTCTCATGCGCTCCCAGTGATGCATGAAGGCGAAGCATTAGAGCGTCGTGAGATAACCTCAACAGAGCGTTACTCTCAAGGACCTAACCGTTATACTGAAGCAAGCCTTGTACGTAAACTGGAAGAGCTCGGTATCGGGCGCCCATCTACATACGCTCCAACCATCTCGACCATACAGCAACGTGAATACGTGCAGAAGGGCGATCGCAAGGGTGAAGAGCGTAAGTATGCTGTTGACTCATTGTTGGGCTTGAAGATAACATCCAAGACTAAGAAGGAGATGGCTGGTGCTGATAAAGGTAAGTTAATCCCTACCGACATCGGTATTGTGGTCAATGACTTCCTTATGGAGAACTTCCCTGAGATTATGGACTATAACTTTACGGCTAAAGTAGAGCAGGAGTTCGATAAGATAGCAGAGGGGAAAGCAGAGTGGAATAAGGAGATGAAGACCTTCTATCAAGGGTTTGAGCCAGAGGTGGAGAAGGTGATGAATGCCCGCTCTGAGCATAAGGCTGGTGAAAGAGAACTGGGTGTTGACCCTAAGTCAGGCAAGCCAGTGTTTGTAAAGATTGGTCGTTTCGGTCCTGTGGTACAGATAGGTAGTGCCGATGATGAGGACAAACCACGCTTCTCTCAACTCCCTTCTGATAAGAGTATGGAGACGATTACACTTGATGAGGCTTTGGAACTCTTTAAGTTACCACGTAACCTTGGACAGTTTGAAGGGACAGATGTCGTGATTGGCGCTGGTCGTTTTGGACCATACGTACTGCATGATAAGAAGTACACCTCGCTTCCTAAGGAGGAAGACCCACTCACGATTAGCCTCGATGCTGCCATCAATCTTATCCAGAAGAAACGTCTGCAGGATGCACAACGTCACTTAAAGACCTTTGAGGAAGACGCCAAGATGGAGGTGATGAATGGTCGTTACGGTCCTTATATTGCGTATGATGGTAAGAACTACCGCATGCCTAAGGCGCTTCATGACAAGGCTGCAGAACTTACATACGACCAGTGTATGGACATCGTAAGGAATGCGCCGGAGCCTAAACGTAAGAAGTAAAGGACTTTATGCTCACCAATTAGAGGAAGGAGTGTGTTCACCTTGTGGCTTAATCATCGTTAACTATAAGGTGGATAATAGATAAAACGTGAGTATGACAGCACATACAATGGATTACAAACCACTCCGCATTATCCTAATAGGATATATGGGAGCTGGGAAGACGACCGTTGGTAGGGCTTTATCAAAGGAATTGAATATGCCTTTCTATGACTTAGACTGGTATATCTCTAACCGTATGCGCAAGACGCTAAAGCAGCTCTTTGATGAGAAGGGCGAGGATGGCTTTCGTCTTATTGAGCGGGCTATGCTCCACGAAGTGGCCGAGTTTGAGAATGTTATCATCTCTTGTGGCGGTGGAACTCCTTGTTTCTTTGATAATATGGAATATATGAACGAACAGGGCGAAACCGTCTATTTGAGGGCGGAGACAGATGTCCTTCATAAGCACCTACTGATGGGAAAGTCTGTCCGACCGCTTCTACTCAATAAAACAGAGGATGAAGTCAACCAGTTTATAGCTGAGCATCTGGCCGAGCGGGAGGTTTTCTACACAAAAGCAAAGCATATCCTTGACGTGAGTCTGATGGATAGTTACGATAAGATACACGTCTCGGTTAGTCAGCTTTGTAAGCTTCTAAAGTTGGAAAAGGCTGATAATCAGTAGTAGGATGGCTGATACTCATTAATAAAACGTAAGTTTTTCAAGACAAGCAATTGATTAAATCAAGATTACATATAGGGACAGAAGAATAGAAATGAAAAAGTGGACGATTGAAGATTCTCAAGAGTTGTACAACATCTCAGGGTGGGGTACATCTTACTTTGGTATTAACGACGCAGGTGATGTGTACGTAACGCCTTGTAAGGACAATACACAAATTGACTTACGTGACGTTATGGACGAGCTTGCCCTGCGTGATGTGACACCTCCAGTGTTGCTTCGTTTCCCCGACATCCTCGATAATCGTATCGAGAAAACATCCTCTTGTTTTGAGAAGGCAAGGAAGGAATACGATTTCAAAGGCGAGAACTTCATCATCTATCCTATCAAGGTCAACCAGATGCAACCTGTGGTTGAGGAGATTATCTCCCACGGACGTAAGTTTAACTTGGGTTTGGAAGCTGGTTCTAAGCCTGAGTTACATGCGGTGATAGCCGTACAGTGCCAGAGTGACTCGCTCATTGTCTGCAATGGATATAAGGACCAGAGCTATATCGAATTAGCCTTGTTGGCCCAAAAGATGGGTAAGCGTATCTTTATTGTAGTGGAGAAACTGAACGAGATAGAGCTTATCGCACGTGCAGCAAAGAAGCTGAACGTTAAGCCAAACCTTGGTATTCGTATCAAACTGGCGTCCAGTGGCTCTGGTAAATGGGCTGATAGTGGTGGCGACGCATCTAAGTTCGGCCTTACTTCCTCTGAACTTCTGCAGGCGTTAGAGACGCTTGATAGTAAGGGGTTGCACGATTGTTTGCACCTTATCCACTTCCATATCGGTTCGCAAATAACGAAGATTCGTCGTATTCAGACGGCCCTCAATGAGGCAGCACAGTATTATGTGAATCTTAGAAAGATGGGGTATAACGTTGACTTCGTTGACTGTGGCGGTGGTTTAGGCGTCGACTACGATGGTACTCGTTCTGCAAGTAGTGAGAGCTCTGTCAACTATAGTATTCAAGAGTACGTCAACGACTGTGTCTACACCTTTGTGGATGCAGCCAATAAGAACAATATTCCACATCCAAATATTATCACTGAGAGTGGTAGAAGTCTTTCTGCTCATCACTCTGTCCTCGTGATTGACGTCCTTGAGACGGCTTCTCTACCAGAGATGTCAGAGGATTTTGAGGCCAAGGATACCGACCATCAGTTGGTGAAAGACCTCTATGATATATGGGATAACCTCGATTCTCGTAATATGTTGGAGGATTGGCACGATGCCGAACAGATACGTGAGGAGGCGTTAGAGCTGTTCTCTCACGGCTTGGTCGACCTCAAGACGCGTGCAGAGATAGAAGCGATGTATTGGAGCGTATGCCATGAAATCAACAATCTGGCAAAGAATATGAAGCATGTACCAGACGAGTTGCGTAATATGGATAAGCTTCTTGCCGACAAATACTTCTGTAACTTCTCGCTCTTCCAGTCTCTTCCAGATAGCTGGGCGATTGACCAGCTCTTCCCTGTAATGCCTATCCAACGACTGAATGAGCGTCCTTCGCGCAATGCAACATTACAGGATATCACCTGCGATAGCGATGGTAAGATTTCAAACTTCGTCGCTATGGGCCGTAGCAGTCATGTTCTTCCTATCCACCCCTTAAAGAAGAACGAGCCTTATTACCTCGGTGTCTTCCTCGTTGGAGCCTATCAAGAGATATTGGGCGACATGCATAATCTCTTTGGAGATACCAATGCAGTGCATGTTTCAGTAAAGGATGGCATCTATCATATCGATCAGATCTTCGATGGAGAGACGGTTGAAGAGGTATTGGAGTATGTTCAGTACAATCCTAAGAAGCTTGTTCGTCAACTTGAAATATGGGTGACAAAGAGCGTAAAGCAAGGTAAGATATCACTTGAAGAGGGAAAAGAGTTCTTGAGTAACTATCGCAGTGGACTCTACGGCTACACCTATTTGGAGTAGAAACTTATTCCCCTTCTGTGTCAATAGTAAACTGTTGATAGAGAAGGGGAATTTCTTTGACGGGGTGTAAGATGTGTGCTGCGGACTAAGGTCACATGAGAAGCGGTTGAGAATACGCCTAATACATCCCCAAGTCACGGATAGAGAGATTATAAAAGAGGTTGTTTTTATTAATCATTAAGTAGTTCTATTATATAGTAAAACTTCTTCTATTGATATAGAAAGCCTCCCCTTGCGAATTTCTTTTCATGAAAAAAAATATTTATTGTCATGAAGAAAAATATTTTTTATCATGAAAAAAAATATTTCTCCTCGTGAAGATAATTCAGAGTTGAGGAACTTCTTACAGAGTAAAAATCAAGTTCAATAGCTGTATAAAGCAGCGTAATGATAATAGTTAGCATCTTAATGAAAGTTAAATAACGGCATTTTTGCCCCCAAGCATGTAACTTTCCCCCATAGTTAAACGTCATTTAAGCAGAGAGAAGATGAAGAAAGTCAGTTTCCGTAACGATGTGTTGCCGTTGAAGAACGAGCTTTTTCGACTTGCACTCCGTATCACGCTCAACAGAGCTGAGGCTGAGGACATCGTTCAGGACACACTGATAAAGGTTTGGAACCGCCGATTTGAGTGGGAGAACATCGAGTCCATCGAAGCATTCAGCCTCACTGTATGTCGGAATCTGTCGCTCGACCGCATCAAGAAGAAGGAGAATACGAATGATTCCTTAGAAGATGTGAAGGTAGCGGAGCCTCTTTCCTCATCTAATCCACAAGACCGTATGATCGCAGAGGACAAGATTAATCTTGTAAAGCAGATTGTTGACGGCCTTCCAGAGAAGCAACGAAGCTGCATACAGCTAAGAGATTTTGAAGGAAAGACGTACAAAGAGATTGCTGAAATACTCGAGATTACTGAAGAACAAGTAAAGATTAACATCTTCAGAGCACGCCAGACGGTCAAACAAAGGTATTTGAAATTAGATAATTATGGATTATAAGTACATCGAACAACTATTAGAACGCTACTGGAAATGTGAGACTTCGCTCCAAGAGGAGGAAATCTTGCGTATGTTCTTCTCACAGGAGGACATCCCAGCGACGCTGCTACCTTATCGTGACCTGTTCGTTTATGAGCAGAGCGAGAAGGAGATAGAGGTCTTGGGCGATGACTTTGACCAAAGAGTCCTTAGACAAATACAGGAGGACGAACCAGTAAGAGCACGCGTGATAACCATGCGTCATCGGCTTATGCCACTCTTCAAGGCTGCTGCTGTGGTAGCTATCTTCCTCACGTTAGGCAATGCGATGCAGGTTGCTGTGTCTGATGAGGATGCTCATCAGGTAAAGACAAGTGGTGCGTCTATCGATAAACCGCAGGAAGGACCATCAGTTGCTAAGGCCGACTCAGTGCTGAGTGACACCCTTCAACACAAGATACAGCCCCCTGTGTCAACGATTACAAAGTAGACAATTTCTATGCTTTCTCTATATAAATAATCATTTTAAGTAAAACAACTCGAGGCTGAGAAGTCTCAATTCTCTCAAATTTTTCATAACATACTAACGTAGAAGAGCCGATACTCATTGCGAGTGTCGGCTCTTCTCTCTTTTGTTCTTGGTGCTTAAAGGGGTAGAGCTTAGACCTTTGAATACTTATCTTTTAAAGTCTTTAAGGCATAAGCTCTGTACTGACAGACGCAAGCTAAGTTGGTAAAGTTCAGTGCCTAACGGCCTTATAACAATGGTCAAGGGTGAAAGGTAGCTTCTCAAAGTAGCATAATAAGGTGTAACTATACAAAAAAACGCCGAGACTCTCAACGAGCTTCGGCGCTATCAGTATGTTTAACTAAGAAATCTTTTCTCAATGAAAGGGAACCTCACGGTTGCCTTTGTCATCCAGATTAATCGTTAAACTTTTACCTTAATAAAATAACTAAAAACCTAAATCTATTACTACTAACCTAAACAATCTATTAACCTTTTGACGATGCAAAGGTAGAAGGTTTTCGTCTCTTGTGCAACTGTTCGATGGTCTTTTATATTAAAAACGACCTTTTCTTGATTCATGTCAACTCTTTGTGTGCGCAAACAATCAATATTTAGCTACTTTTCTTGGCTTTTTCTTGGTTTTCTTGTAACTTTGCTGCAAAGGAAAAGTTAATGAGAATTCTGATTGTAAATACCAGTGAGAAAACGGGTGGGGCTGCTGTTGCAGCCAACCGACTCAAAGATGCTCTGAATAACAACGGAGTTAAGGCAAAGATGTTAGTACGAGATAAACTGACAGATGACATCACTGTGGTCAGTCTTGGGCATGAATGGCATAACCAATGGAACTTGTTATGGGAGCGTTTCTGCGTATATTGGAACCTTAACTTCTCTCGGAACCAACTCTTTGAGATAGACTTAGCAAACACCGGAACGGACATTACGAAGCTGCGTGAGTTCAAGGAGGCTGACATCATACACTTGTCTTGGATTAATCAGGGCATGCTCTCGCTGAAAGGTATCCGTAAGATTCTTGATAGTGGGAAGCCTGTCGTGTGGACAATGCATGATATTTGGCCCGCCACAGGCATTTGTCATATTACATTAAACTGTCTTCGTTATCAGTCAGCATGTGGTAATTGTCGCTTGTTACCCAATGGTGGCTCTACAAACGACCTATCTCATCGGGTCTTAGAACGTAAGAAGAAGATGCTTGAAGGACGTAACGTCATGTTTGTTACATGTAGCAAGTGGCTTGAGAAAGAGGCACGCAAGAGTGCTATCCTCGCTGGTCAACAGGTGCGTTCTATCCCTAATCCCATTGATACACACGTTTTCCATCCTGCCGATAGCAAGCAGGCTCGTATCAAGACAGGGCTCCCTTTGAATAAAAAGATTATCCTTTTCGCTTCACAACGAGTAACGAATGTGAATAAGGGTATCTCTTATCTTGTCGAAGCATGCCATCAATTGGCTACGAAATACCCAGAGATGGTGGACAACACTGCCGTGGCTATACTCGGAGGACATGCAGAGGATTTAAGAGAAGAGTTCGACTTCGAGGTCTGTGAGTTGGGTTATGTCAATGACACCCAACAGATAGTTGATGTCTATAATGCCTGTGATGTGTTTGTCTTACCATCCTTGTCAGAGAACCTTCCTAATACTATTATGGAGGCAATGGCATGTGGTGTACCTTCGATAGGGTTTAAGGTTGGAGGCATACCAGAGATGATAGACCATCGTGTAAATGGTTATGTCGCTGCAGAACGCAGTGCAGACGACCTCGCAAGGGGTATCCGTTGGATACTTGATGAAGCCGATTATGCAGCTCTTTCAGAGGCTTCAGTGGGGAAAGTTCTGCGTTGTTATTCGCAGAGAAGTGTAGCTATGCGATATCTTGAAGTATATAATGAGGCGCTTGCCTATAAGAATTTCCGATTATGATCACATTTTCTATAGTCACAATAACCTATAATGCGGCCTCTGTTCTGGCACCGACACTTGACAGCGTGCTCATGCAGAACTATCCACATGTGGAACATATCATCATTGATGGGGCGTCAACAGACGACACTGTTGCCATTGCTAAGGCTTATCAGCAGCGTTCTGATGAGGCTGAGAATGAGCATATAGTACGCATACAAAGCGAACCTGACGATGGACTCTACGACGCTATGAACAAGGGACTACAGCAGGCAACAGGCGATTATATTGTCTTTCTCAATGCTGGCGACCGTTTCCCAAAGGCTGACACATTAGACAAAGTGGTCCTTGCTGCGGTTGTTGGTGATGGAGAGGAGCATCCCGCTGTCCTTTATGGTGATACTGACATCATTGATGAGAAGGGTAATTTCCTTTGTCATCGTAGGCTTAGTCCGTCCGAGAGGCTTACGTGGCGTTCGTTCCGTTATGGTATGTTGGTTTGCCATCAGGCGTTTTATGCTCGTTTGGATATAGCTCGCTCGTTGCTCTTCGATACCAGTTATCGTTATTCAGCAGACGTTGATTGGTGCATCCGGGTCATGAAGGAGGGCGAACGTCAGCATCTCCTCTTGCGCAATATACATGCTGTAGTGGCCGATTATGTGCAGGAAGGGCAGACAACTCTTCATCATAAAGAGTCGCTTCGAGAGCGTTTTCATGTGATGTGTAAGCACTATGGCTTGATACAGACGCTTTTCCTACATGCTTGGTTTGTAGTGCGAAGTGTCATAAAATAGGATAAACAGGGTGGCTTAAAGGCCCTTAATACGTCCTATTGATTGTTAAGGGCTACAATTTCCATGCTGTTCCTTCGTTTTATACACAGATTGTATTTATTGAGAGGATAAGCCAAAGAAGGACTTTGAGCGTCCCTCTCAACGACTAAAACTTACGATTATGAAAAGAATTAGGATTAAGATGTTAGTTGCTCTGTTGTTTTTATGCCTCTCGGCAACGGCCCAGACAGAGTATAGTGGTATTGCTGGAGCCTCTCCAAGGTTGGTGAGAGCAGCGAAGCA
Source organism: Prevotella jejuni (assembly GCF_900187995.1). GTDB lineage: Bacteria > Bacteroidota > Bacteroidia > Bacteroidales > Bacteroidaceae > Prevotella > Prevotella jejuni. The sequence continues at coordinate 37,098 of NZ_FZNZ01000002.1, read as the reverse complement.
GGCTGCTAATAAGCAGGCTAATCATAGTAGTAAGCCAAGTACTACGGCTACTGCTTCGAAGCCCAAGACGGCAAATGAGGGTAAAGTGAATAGTAAGAACGATAACTATGCACCGCAGTCTAATAATAATGAGGGCGGTGAAACAGAGGTGAAAGAGGGCTTTAAGACGCTCTCACGTGGCGTGGGTAAGGTCTTTAAACGGGAAGCTAAGTCAGTAGGAGAAGTAACTCGTAGGATTGGCAATGGCGGTAAGAAGTTCTTTAAGAAGCTTGGTAAAGACATCTCAGACTCCTTTAAGCCAGACTCAACAACGACCAAGTAGTTGTCGTTTCATACTTTATAAAACGTGTTCCAAGGCTAAAACCATATATTATGGATAGTCTTGTAACACGTTTTTTTATGTCTATACGGTATGATTAACAGCCCTTTGCGCATGCTAATCATGATGTTCTCGACTTATAATAGCGTCCTTCACAACTCTTCTTTACCCTCCTTAGCAGTTGGTCGGAGGCTTTGGACACCTTGTCCGGAGGCCTCGGACACTTTGTCCGGACGCTCCGGACAGGTAGAGTAGAGCCTTCTATCGACTGTAATCTATGGTAGGATAGGGTTGAGATCACTTGTTGTTAGAAAGGAGTTTAGGCTCGAATAGACTGAAAAGAACCTCATCTGTCATCTGTAATGTTTTGTCATTAGTAAATAATTAGCTACCTTTGTTGCCCGAAACAAGATTATTATGAATACCATAGTTCCCTTTAGTCATCCCATGTATATCATGCTTAAGCCTGCTGGTTCGCTTTGTAACCTGCGGTGTAAGTACTGTTATTACTTGGAGAAGAGTAAGCTATATGACGATAATAAGAACCATGTGATAACTGATGCATTGCTTGAGAAATTCATTAAAGAATACATCGAGGCACAGACAACACCGCAAGTTCTCTTCACATGGCATGGTGGTGAGACTCTTATGCGGCCTATCTCTTTCTATCGTCGAGCCTTAGAACTGCAGCGATATTACGCTCGTGGGCGTCAGATAGACAATAGTATTCAGACGAATGGCATACTCTTAAACGACGAGTGGTGCCGCTTCTTCAAGGAAAACAACTTCCTTGTCGGGGTGTCAATAGATGGTCCACAGGAGTTCCATGACGAGTATAGGCGTACAGCAACGGGCAAACCGTCCTTTAGACAAGTGATGAAAGGTATCGACTTATTAAATAAGTACGGTGTAGAATGGAATGCGCTTGCTGTTGTCAATGACTTTAATGCAGACTATCCGTTGGACTTCTATCACTTCTTCAAGGATATTGGCTGTCGTTATATACAGTTTACACCTATCGTAGAGCGTATTGTTAAGCGTACAGACGGGCTGACCTTAGCCCCTGGAATGCAGGAAGGAGGCGAGCTAACAGACTTCTCTGTAACGGCCGAACAATGGGGTTCTTTCCTCTGTACCATCTTCGATGAGTGGGTACATCACGATGTTGGCGAGTATTACATACAGCTCTTCGATGCCACTCTGGCTAATTGGGTTGGGGTCGCACCAGGTATCTGTACGATGGCAAAAGAGTGTGGTCATGCTGGTGTAATGGAGTATAATGGTGACGTCTACTCGTGTGATCACTTCGTTTACCCAGAACATAAACTTGGGAACTTGGCGTCTAAAACCATCTATGAGATGATGAACAGCGACCGACAAAAGGAGTTCTCAAAGATGAAGTATAGGTTACTTCCGCAACAGTGTAGGGAGTGTAAGTATCAGTTTGCATGTCATGGAGAGTGCCCTAAGAACCGTTTTATACGTGATAAGTACGGCAACACGGGCCTTAACTACCTCTGTAAAGGGTATTATCAGTTCTTCGAACATGTTGCGCCTTACATGGACTTTATGAAAAACGAGCTTGAGAACCAACGTCCACCAGCTAATGTAATGAACCAAGTGTTCGGTAAGTAGCTTCTTACTGAGCTTATAAGAGATGAATGTTTTCTTACTTCTGTTTTTGCGTTAACGGTAAGTAAGATATATAAACAGCAACAGCTCCGATAGACAATGTCCATCGGAGCTGTTTGTATAAGGTGTGGAGTGTTTACTTCGTAATCGATAGTAGTTGTCCTTCCGAGACTCTTGTAAATCTGCCTAAGCGGTTCTGACGACACAACTGTTCGATACTGATGCCATGTTGTTTGGCTATTGTCTCTAACGTTTCACCGTTGAGTACCTTGTGATAGAATATCTTTCCGTTATCAGATGTAGGCTCTGTACGTGGTGTATGATTAGAGAAATCAGTGTTGTAAGTCCTCTCTTGACGTGAACTATAGCTCTGACCGCCTTTGCCTTGAATGTTCTCACGAGAATAGCCAAGGCTTGATGATGTACCACGAGCAGCCGTTGCACGTTCTGACTCTTGTGCCACTGTATTGCGATGGAATACGTAGTAGTCGCCTGTTACGTCCTGATTAGCAAAGTCAAAGAAGAGTGCTGGATTTAAGGCAACACCAGCCAAGCGTGTCTCAAAGTGTAGGTGAGAACCTGTTGAGCGACCCGTATTACCACCTAAGCCGATAGGTTGGCCTGCACGAACAGTCTGGTTAGGAGATACGATTTGCTTAGAGAGGTGACCATAGATGGTTTCAAGACCATTATTATGGCGTATAACAACATACTTACCATATCCGTTAGCATCGTATTTCACTACACGAACCTTACCAGAAAAGGCTGCGCGAATAGTATCACCGATATATACCTTGATATCTAATCCTTGGTGGCGACGACCCCAGCGGCGGCCGAAGTTACTTGTGATAACACGACTTGGAGTAGGCATGTGGAAGCCACGTAAGTCTATCTTATAGACATCAGGGAGGTTACCTCCACGATGTGCATAGTTGTTATTCCAATCGTTGTAGAGTTCTGATGATGGTTCTTCAATCTCTTCAGCTTCGCGAAGACGGTTGATGACCATTGTGTCTAATGCTTTTGCACGGCGGTCGATAGGTGCCTGACGGGCAAGTAGGTCTTGGGCGTTTGCTGAGTTTGCTGTCAAAGTTAAGAGTGTTGTTAGTGCGAAAGTCCTAACTATTTTCTTAAAAGTCATAATCAAGTTATTTTATTTCTATACTCGGATGCCTTGCGGCACGGGACAGATTTTCATATCCCTTTCTATCGGTAAAGTCATTGAAGGACCTTAACAAGAAGGTAGCTTTTTACCGAAAGACTTCGCAAAGATAACGAAAAAATATAGAATAAATTGCAGTTTGCCCATTTTTTTAGCCTGTTTAACAAAGGAATACTACGTATTTTTGCCTGTACATGATTTATGTCAAGTCGCTAAAACAGGGCATTTGAGGCCTATTCGGGGGTGTTATTTTTTATGAAATAGCGGCCCAGTTAATATTAGACTTTCTTAACGCTTTGAGCCTCTCCCATAGTAGGTTATACTCTATCTTTTGGCAGGTTGGGTCGTCATCAATAATCTTCTGTGCTTCTTCTCTTGCCATTTGTACAATCTGACCATCACGAGCTATGTCGGCAATCTTGAGGTCGAAGGCGATACCACTTTGTTGTGTACCCTCCAAATCACCTGGTCCACGTAGCTTGAGGTCGGCCTCTGCTATCTCAAAACCATCATTTGTATCACACATAATATCAATGCGTTTTCGTGTCTCCTTTGTGAGCTTGTGGTTTGTGACAAGTATGCAATAGCTTTGGTCGGCCCCACGACCAACGCGGCCACGCAACTGATGGAGCTGAGACAGGCCGAAACGCTGAGCATCAAGGATAACCATAACACTTGCATTGGGCACGTTTACACCTACTTCTATCACTGTTGTAGCAACGAGAATCTGCGTTTGTCCACTGACAAACTTCTGCATCTCCACCTCTTTCTCCTTGTCTTTCATCTTTCCATGAATCTTACTTAGCTCGAACTCAGGGAAGACGTTGCGCATAAACTCAAACCCATCTTCAAGGTTCTTGAGGTCCATTCGCTCGCTTTCTTTGATGAGTGGATAGACAATATAGACTTGTCGGCCTAACTGTATCTGCTGTCTTATACCGCTATAAAGGCTTGCCATCTGGTCATCATACTTGTGGATCGTTTGTATAGGTTTACGTCCTGGTGGCAACTCGTCGATGATAGAGACGTCAAGGTCGCCATAGATGGTCATTGCAAGGGTACGGGGTATAGGCGTGGCAGTCATGACCAACACGTGAGGAGGGTTCTCGCTCTTGCTCCATAGCTTAGCTCGTTGCTCCACTCCAAAGCGGTGCTGTTCGTCAACGACAGCCATTCCAAGGTGGTGGAATTGCACTTTATCCTCAATGATAGCGTGTGTTCCTACGATAATATTTATTGATCCGTCCAAGAGACCATCCAATACTTCTTTCCGCTTCTTACCCTTCACGATACCTGTCAGCAGTTCTATGCGGAGGTTCATACCTTTAAGAAACTCCTTGATAGTCTGTAGGTGTTGCTCTGCCAGTATCTCCGTAGGGGCCATCATACATGCCTGATAACCGTTGTCAATGGCTATCAGCATAGACATCAGGGCAACGAGCGTCTTTCCAGAGCCTACATCACCTTGCAACAGACGGTTCATCTGTCGCCCACTTGCCATATCTGCGCGTATCTCACGCATCACTCTCTTCTGTGCACCAGTAAGTTCAAAGGGCAGGTTATGGGTGTAGAACCAATTAAACTGTGCTCCAATGCGATTGAAGATATAGCCTCGGTACTTGCGTCGATGGTCGCTGGCATAGCGTAGGATATTTAGTTGTACGTAGAAAAGCTCTTCGAACTTCAAGCGAACACGGGCACGCTGGGTGTCATCAACCGACTTTGGGTAATGAATCTTGCGCATGGCAGCATCCCGAGAGATAAGATGTAGATGCGAAGTGATGAAGGGTGGGAGTGTCTCTTCTAATGGTTCTGTGAGCTTACTGATAAGCATCTTCGTCATTCTCTCTACTGCACGTGAGGTGATACCGGCCTTCTTCATCCTCTCTGTTGTGATGTAGAAAGGCTGTAAACCCATGTCGTTGAGTTGCAGCTGACCCGCATCATCGATGTCAGGGTGCGTGAATTGGAACCTACCATTGAAGTAGTTAGGCTTCCCAAAGATGATGTACTCTTTGTTTATTTGATAGTTTTGATAGATATATTTTGTACCGTTAAACCACACAATATCAACTACTCCATGGCCATCGGTGACGTGTGCAACGATTCGTTTCTTGCGTTTCCCCATCTCAACCTCTTCGTAACTAAGGATCTTCCCTTTGATTTGTACGAATGGCATATCCTGTGAAAGCTCTGATATAAGATAAAGTTTTGTACGGTCAACATATTTGTATGGGAAGTATTCTAACAAATCTCTATAGGTATGAATACCAAGTTCTTTGCCCAGAATCTCCTTTCGGTGCGGTCCTACACCGGGTAAATACATTATGTCTTGCGATAGTATATCCATTCGTTTTACTCTGAATTGGGGTATTAGAATCCGTGTTTAGGATTCTTGATGTTTGTTTTTTCTATAGCAACCAACAATGGGTAAACTTATTAATCGGCCTCTCTGCGGGGGGATAAAGTCTTCTCTTTGGGTAGCGAGATGAGTGAATAAAACCGTTGTTCAGTCCTGGTTTTTATATAGTCCTTTGCTTGCTGCGAATTATTTTCATGACAAGAAATATTTTTTTTCACGACAAGAAATATTTTTTTTCATGATAATAATTTCTTTTTTTCATGAAGATAATTCGATGATAGGACCTTTCACACTTCTTACTCCCATATCCCTTGTCCTTTTATAATACTGTCTATTAGTATAAAACATCCTTCTTACGCCTCCACCCACTTGTCTTTTTCGTCCGTTAGTAGCCACTCTTCAATTTCTATCCGAGGTTATGAACATAGTATAACGCCTACAGCTCTAAAAGAACCTCAGCCACTTTCAAGTCGAACGGAGTAGTTATTTTAATGTTCTCACGATTGCCTTCCACCATTGTCACCACTTGTCCGAGTCGTTCGACAACGCTCGCATCATCGGTAAAATCGGCACTTTCTTCTTGTTCGTATGCTTTTTTGATAAGTTGGATATCAAAGACCTGTGGCGTTTGTACCGTCTTATAATCGCTACGCTGTACATTTCTTCCGCTTTGAGAGTCACCGATAAAACGCAAGGTGTCCGTAACGGGCAGCACTGGGATAACCGCTTTGGCTGTTTCTGCAGTATCGAAGCAGCGTGAGATGGTATCACAGGAGACGAAAGGACGCACTCCATCATGGATGGCAACAAGGCCAACAGCATCGGTAGGAATCATTGATATGCCGTTCTTACACGACTGAAAGCGACTTGCACCACCATCGGCCAACTGATAGTCCTCGTCGAAATGATACTGTTCGCACAACTCCTGCCAGTAAGCTTGTTGTGTTTTCGGTAGGACGAGGATAACCTTTAGGTCCTTGTCGTAGGCATGGAAGCGGCTAATGGTGTGCATGAGGACAGGCTTTCCACCCACAGGAAGAAACTGTTTAGGGATGTCTGCCCCCATTCGCAAACCCTTTCCGCCAGCGACGATGATGGCATATTTTGACGTAATATGAGCCACTGTTCTACGCTATAAAATATGGTTTATGAATTAAGAAGACGGTCGTAAATCATACCCTTCTTTATCTCTTCCACCTTCTCAGCAGGTAGGAAATAGCTTAGAAGTTTATATCCGTAAGGGAAAGAAGCGGCAGGACCTGCGCCAGTTGTTACGTTTCCGTCCTCCTGAACAAGTGCTCCTGTGTACTCAGCGTCCTCACCTAAGTAGCTTTCCATACCTGGATAAATGGTTGCCTTCTTACCTTTTAACAAGCCAACAGACGCCAACACCAATGGAGCAGCACAAATAGCAGCAACGCGCTTACCCTTCTCAAACTGCTCTTTGAGGGCATTGCGTACGCCTTCGTGCTCGTTCAAGTTCTTTGAACCAGGCATACCGCCAGGCAACATCAGCAAGTCTGCATCCGAGAAGTCGGTTATGTTCTCAAAAAGGAGGTCGGCTTTAACCACTACACCATGTGAAGATTCAACGAGATTACTGCCTGTCACGCTAACCATCTTAACCTCTATGCCTCCACGACGTAGGATGTCAACAGGCGCTAAAGCCTCTACTTCTTCGAAACCATTAGCCAGAAACTCATATACCTTAGCCATAATTATTTTGTTTTTAAGTAATAAATCCAATTAAAATCTTTACTTTTGCAAATGAATAGTGTCTGCAAATATACTAAATAATCATGGTATTGTGTGGCTTGTAAGACTAAAAGAATTAAAAAAGATACCGTTTTATGGCAGAAAGGAAACTTAGTTTTGCTGTCTTCGGCAATGCTTCCAAGGCTTTTGACTCGCATCAGATAACTGAAATCTTAGGTTATCTGGGGGCGCATGAGGTTGATGTATATATTGAACAGAACTTTTATAATAGCCTACAAAAGGAGCTTAAGAAATCGATTTCTATAGCGGGAGTATTCGAGGGGGTGAACTTCGATGTCGATTATGTTATCTCCTTGGGTGGCGATGGTACGTTTCTAAAGGCTGCAAGTAAGGTTGGCCCCAAGCAAATACCTATCATTGGCGTGAACATGGGACGGCTGGGTTTCCTCGCAAATGTTGCCCCAGAGGAAATTAAAGATGTACTGGATAATGTCTTCGAAGGGCAGTTTGAGATTGAGGAGCGTGCTGTTATCCAACTTGAAGCAGACGGGAAGGCTCTTGAGAATTGTCCTTTTGCCTTGAACGATATTGCGATTTTGAAACGTGATAATGCTGCGATGATATCGATAAAGGCAAGTGTAAATGGCGAATTTTTGGTAACTTATTTGGCTGACGGACTCGTTATCAGTACACCGACAGGCTCAACTGCTTACTCATTGTCGGTTGGTGGTCCGATTATCGTACCTCAATCGGGTATTTTAAGTATGACTCCTGTAGCCCCACATAGTCTGAATATTCGTCCGATAGTTATCAGTGATGAGGCTGAGATAAAGTTAGAAGTAAAGAGCCGAAGCCATAATTTCCTTGCAGCTGTGGACGGTCGGTCAGAGAAACTTAGCGAGGGTGTGACGCTGAAGATAAGGAAAGCGCCCCATAAGGTGCGTATCGTGAAGGTCTATGGGCAGCGTTTCTTCTCAACACTACGCGAGAAGTTGATGTGGGGAGCAGATACTCGTCAGCTTTAGGAAGGCTGGTTGTTAGTGAGAAAAGGCGGTGATAGGCTTTTTAGTTAGGCTGGTTTTCATAGCTGTCCTAGCTTTACTAGCAATCCTAGAGTGGCTAGTAAAGCTATTTATTCAAGGCTATCAAAAAAAATAAAGATAAGAAACAATAATGCTAAACAAGATAAAGAAACTCTTTCAAATCCCTGAAACGCATTACACAAGTAAGCAGATATTCCGCTGGTTGTGGAATGCCTGGCGTGGTAATCGTAAGCAGGCTGTATTGAATGCAGTGATAGGTATTCTCAGCGTAGGCGTCTCCTTGGCTACTGTATGGGCTGTTCAGCATGCCATTGACGTGGCTTCTCATGCCAGAGAAGGCAGCATCTATGTGGCAGTGAGCATTATGGGGGCTTTAATACTATGTGATTTCGCATTGAATATAGCCTCTGTATGGGTGAGAAACCTATTAGGTATCAAGGCACAGAACCGTATGCAACAACGCATGCTCGACCGTATTCTACGCTCTGAGTGGCACGGAAAGGAGCGTCATCACAGTGGTGACGTGCTCAACCGACTGGAGATTGACGTTGCTAACGTGGTGAGCTTCCTCACAGAGACTATCCCTAATTCAATCTCAACATTGGCGATGTTCCTCGGAGCCTTCTTCTATCTGATGTCAATGGATTGGCGTCTTGCCATCATCATCGTTGTTATGATACCGCTGTTTGTCCTTATCAGTAAGGTCTATGTACGCCAGATGCGACGGTTGACACGCGAGGTTCGCGACTCAGACTCCAAAGTTCAGAGTGTCTTACAAGAAACTATTCAACATCGAATGCTCATCAAGACACTTGAAAGTGACGATATTATCGTTGGTAAGTTAGAGGGAACTCAACACGAGTTGCGTCGTAAGGTAGTGCGAAGAACAAAGTTTTCTGTCTTCTCAAACCTCGTCTTGAACTTTGGTTTTGCCTTTGGTTACCTTGTTGCTTTTACGTGGGCAGCCCTCCGAATGTCGGCTCATTCGTTGACATTTGGCGGTATGACGGCCTTCTTACAATTAGTAAATAAAATCCAAAGTCCTGCTCGTCAGCTCACGAAGCTGGTTCCTGCTTTCGTCTCAGTGTTCACCGCCTCAGAGCGACTCATGGAACTTGAAGAGAACCCATTAGAGCAACAAGGAGACCCGATAGAGGTTGTTGGCCCTTGTGGCATCCGTCTTCGTGAGGTCAGTTATCGGTATGATGATGGCGAGCGGGAGATATTAAAGAATCTTGACTTCGACTTCTATCCAGGGTCTTGTACGGCTATTCTTGGCGAGACGGGGGCTGGTAAGACGACTCTTGTACGTATGCTTCTTGCTTTGTTGAAGCCTAATACAGGCTCAGTGGAGATTTACAATGACAAAGAGAGCAAGGAGTTGACACCATTAATGCGTACTAATTTCGTCTATGTCCCACAGGGTAACACGCTTCTTAGCGGTACTATCCGTGAGAATCTACTCCTCGGTAAGGTCGATGCAACAGAGGAAGAGATGATTGAAGTACTAAAGAAGAGTTGTGCTGACTTTGTCTTTCACCTCCCCTTGGGCCTCGACACCCTCTGTTCGGAGCAGGGAGGAGGACTCAGCGAAGGTCAGGCACAACGCATAGCCATAGCCCGCTCGTTGTTACGCGACCGTAGTATCATGATATTCGATGAGGCAACATCAGCCTTAGACCCGCATACTGAGCGTGAACTCTTGGGTAATATCCTCTCTAATCATGATAAGACAGTGATATTCATCACCCACCGTCCGGCTGTAGTAGACTATTGTGACCAGACATTAACCATAGAAAAAATACAATAATGTACTTGCGTTATTCAAAATAAGGTCGTATATTTGCAACACTACTGAAAGCTGAGAGGAGTACTAAAAACTGTAAAGTCCATTGTTATTATTGGTAGATAGAAAAAGAAAACAGAATCAGATTAGATATGAAAAGAATTCTTTTAGCCATTGTTAGTGCGTTTCTTATGTCAGCACCAATGGCTTTTGCGCAGACAACAAACGTCGAACAGACTAAGGATTTAGATGCTAAGTATGCCACGAATATGCTCAAGCCGGGCACACGTGCGCCTGAGTTTAACTTGAAGACATACGATGCTAAGGACATAAAGTTGAGCCAGTATCGTGGTAGCTACGTGGTATTAGATTTCTGGGCAAGCTGGTGTCCAGACTGTCGACGTGATATTCCGGCTATGAAGGCCCTTTACGAGCAGTTCCGTGATTATGGAGTGCAGTTTATTGGTATCTCTTTTGACACCGACCGTGAGGTCTGGGCGCAGACTTACTGGGGTAAGTATCAGATGCACTGGACACAGGTGAGCGAGCTGAAGAAGTTTAGGAAGAACACAGTTATCGACAAGTTGTATAAGATAGATTGGATTCCTTCAATGTATCTCATCGACCCAGAGGGTAAAATAGTTATGGGTACGGTTGAGATAAGTAAGCTGAAAGCGAAGTTGGAGTCCCTTTCTCTGACTCCACAGGTGAGTAAGACTGAGGTGCTCCCAACCTTTGAAGGTGGTCAGGAAGCTATTAATAACTATTTTGCACAGAGTCAGCGGCGTAGCATTCAGTCGCTCCGTTCAAAGGTGCATGCCGAGATGACTGTCGTCTTCAACGTCGAGATGGATGGCACAGTCACTGGTGCTCGCGTCGTAGAGGTGAAGAACGTGAAGGGAACAAGCAAGCATTTCATGAAGATGGAGGCTGAGAAACAGAAGCGAGTATTGGACAACTGCGTTGAATACTACAAAGAACAGGCTGTTCGTCTTACTAACAATATGCCTAAGTGGAACCCTGCTATGCAGAATGGTAGGCCTGTTAAGAGCAAGACAACAGTTGATATTGTCTTTCAATCATAGGCTAATTAGACTGTAAGCAAGTCTTAAATAAGATACAGAAGAGGGTGTGTCAAAATGCAAATATCATTTTGATAATCTTACAGTTTGAAACAATCCAATAAAAAATGACCATTTCTATACTCGATTTTGAGTAAAGAAATGGTCTTTTCTTTGCCTTTAGAAGAATCCTACTTATAGATTGAAAGTTGTCAAGTTATTAATTTGCATTTTGACACACCCTCTTCTGTTTTTTACCTCTTTAAAAACGCTCTTTTTGAATCCACCTCAGCATCATCACCCATCGTGTTAGTACTCCGCACCATTGGTGCTTACCCTCCGCACGCTATGTGCTAAGCACTAACACGTATAGAAAAGATGGGTAAGACGAACTTTTGTTGACCAATGTTTGGAAACAAGAATATTAATGCTTACTTTTGTGAATAGTACATAAAGGAAAGGTTATAGTTGATAGTTGCACCGTTTTATAGTGTCTTACGTTCCGATATAGTTAGTAGGTTAGATTGATAGCGGTTGACTTTTTAATCTTTGGAAGAATGAATAAGTTATTATGGTTATGTGGAATAATTGCCTTCGCAGTCGTCAGTTGTACAGAAGGTAATCGAGGTAGTATCAAGAAAAAGGATACACTCAGCACGTATGACTCCGTTCTTATTGGACGTGATCCTGGCTTTAGTAGACATCTTACGGAGGATTATTGGATGTTATATAAGGATGGTATTGTAACAAAATGTACGCGATCTGTATTTGCATCTGACGATGGTAAAGACACTGTCAGAACTGTTCGTTTTAGTGACGCCAATGGTCGTCGAGTGCAATATCTTATTGACGATATATACGTCAAGGGTACTGCAAAGGACATTGTGGCTGTAGAAGATAACAACTATTGCAGTGATTTGGGTGGACTCTACATTTATTTCTATTATCCGGGAAAGACTGTTCAATATCAATATGACTGGGGACAGACCGGAGTAAAATACTCCTCCGAGTTCAATAAACTCATGAAACTGTTAAAGGTGTATGATGCTGAATAGGGAGAAAGACGTATAAAAGCAGCGAGAAGAACGTTTGTACTGTCTCTCTGTTGTGTCAATAGATGAGTTATCCGATTTCTGATTTGGCATGGTCATCATTCTTTAGTACTTGTGTCTTTCGTGTATCCCTAAATAGTTTGAAGTGTCCATGAAAATAGAGAACTCTGCCCATGCGCTGAGTCCGTATTCGATAAGACCCCTTTTTACCTAAAACAAAAGTTGCTGTCACTGCTGTCATTCAAAGTCATCATCCAACTGTTTAGTTTACAGTAGGCTTACACGAAATGTTAAATGTGACAGCAAACAAAAATAAAACTTATTCTTGTATACTTTGAATAAGTATCTATTATTAGAGAGCCTTTATCATTACATGGCTCTGGAAAACCTTGTATATCTATTAAAAAACTTTTTTAAGGAGTGAATAAGTTGTATGCAATAATCTTTCAAAACCTCTTTATGGTCAATAGATTAGGTTAATTTGGATGAAAATAATAGGAGGCAGTGAAAGTTTCTTTGATTTATTTGTAACTATCCAATAAAAAATGTACTTTTGTGTTCAGTAAGTTAAAACTCTAAAAGGAGGAAGACGAGTGCTAAAATTATATAGTGTAACGAACTTTTAGATAGCTTTTTAAAATATAAAGACAATCTTAATCATTAACTATTAACGATAAAGTAATTATGAGAACTCTGCTATTATGTGTTATTGCGTTGTGCTCTCAGGTGATGAGTATGACTGCTCAGGTGACAGGAAGAATAGAGTATCCTCACCGTGCTGACTATGAAGATCAGGTCGTGTTGCCTGTGGATGACAAAGGACTGGTCATTCAGTCGTTTGCCAAGGACAGCAAAGAGGGTAAGCGTTACTTCAAGACTGAGTTTTATTCAACCGTCATGAAGCTGATAAGTACCGATTCAATATTGATTGATAAGGGTATGTATTTCTATTCAGATGTGGTTGAGAGTGGTGTGCTTTATACTGTTTTGCGCCAGAAGGATGGTTCGTTTATGATCGTTGCTTTCAATCCTACAACACATAAAATAACCACAACGGATGGTGAATACACCCGTAAAGGGTCGATGAGAAATCTCGTTATTGCGAATGGATCAGTCGTTTTCAGTTCAACACAGAAAAAATTAGACCGCATTGGCATCATTGATTTGAAGACGGGTAACTGTCGATTTACTGATATTCACTTCCCAAAAGTGAAGGATAAGAATATCTTTGTGCTTGAAAATACCGTGATAGACAATACTATCTATGCGTTGGTAGGAGTAGAGACCGACGTCTATCTGGTTCGTATGGATATGCAGGGCAATCAGTTAGGAGCAAACAATCTCACTGCTGATATTGCCGAACGAATCATCTCGGCATCAGTCTCAAAGGCTGGAAGTAGGTTCTTTGTCACAGGAACTTACTCTAAGTCGAAGAAAGGTGGGGCTGAAGGTATTTTCTTCTCAGAGCTGAAAGACGATAGGTTTAATAATATCAAGTTCTATAACTTCTTAAAGTTGAAGAACTTTACGGAGTATATGAGCGACCGTAAGCAAGCCAAGATTGAACGCAGAAAGGAAAAGGCAGAGAAGGCTGGTAAGGAGTATTCGCTGAAGTATCTGATGGCTTCTCACCGCATTATGACGGATGGTAAGGATTACTTCTATCTTGGTGAGGCTTACTATCCAGTTTATCGTACAACCTGGATTGGTAATACAATGATTACAACCTTCGCAGGTTACAACTATACACACGCTGTTCTTGCAAAGTTTGATGTTGCAGGTAATCTGCTTTGGGACGAATGCTTCCCTATGGAGCCACGCCTCATGCCGATGTATGTGAAGCATTTTGTTTCTGCAAGTATGAAGGGTAACAATGTTAATCTTCTCTTTACAGATAAGAACAGACTGGTATCTAAACTCTTTAGAAATGCGGATGGAAATGTGATTCAAGACCGTACGTCGGAGATTATAGAAACGGATAATGAAGACGAAGATGTTAAGAAGATGCGTTATTCTAACTCTCAGCACTGGTATGGAGATAACTTCCTCGTCTATGGAACGCAGGTGGTGAAGAATACTAAGACTGGTGAACGCCGTAAAGTGTTTGCTGTTACAAAGTACACTATAAAATAATTGAGCTATGAAGATGATGAGAAATGTAGATAAATTTCGCCTCTTTCAATGGCTTTTATTGCTTGGTTGTCTGCTTTGTGTTCCGCATAGTGCACAGGCACAGGCGTGGGACGGAGAAGGAGATATTAAAGTTTATGCAGGTTATGCCAATGTTGGAGGACGGTCTGGTATAGAGTTGGGCAGCGATTATGCGCTTAGCGACTTTGTTTCAGTAGGCGGACAGCTAACTTATGTCAACGTGAAGGACTATGACGAAGGACGTGATAGAGCCTTTATGGGGTATGATTTCAGCTTGACGGGTAACTATCATTGGGCTGAAGTACTGAAACTACCATCCGTACTGGATATTTATAGTGGTGTTTCCGTCGGCTTGCGAACAGCTGGTTTGCAGGCAGGTGTACGCTATAACTTCAGTGAGACATTCGGACTTTATGGGCAGGTGCGGCAGAATCTCTTCAAGACTTTTGGCGATGATGTGGAACATGGACGCGTCTATCAAGGCAAAACCGCTCTCTCTGTGGGTCTGACTGTTACGTTCTGATTTAGTGAATAGAAACAACAAAGACTATCGGGAACTCCGATAGTCTTTGTTGTTTAGTGTGAAGTTTATATTCGTTTTGGCTTTTATTCGACGTTTTAAAGTTAGAAGCTGAGCACCATTGCTTGTCGTTGTACCAAAGGAATGTTCTTTGTGAGGTCTACAGTAGCACCTGTAAGGACATCGGTTGCAGTGGTATGTGAACCAATTACTTCGGCATAGCGGGCTACATCGACTTGGTTGTCAGCTTTCTTACCATTGAGGATGGTGAGGACTGTTTTGCCATTATATTGTCGGGCGAGTACGTAAACACCATGGTGAGGGATGAATTGTGTTTGTGTTCCCTTGTTGATAACATCGTTGTTCTGTCGCCAATGGAGTAGGCGGCTGGTCCAATCAAACATAGCATTCTCGGCTTTGGTACGGCCTTCACGTGTGAACTTGTTGATCTTATCGCCAGGGAAACCACCAGGGAAGTCTTGTCGTACATTGCCGTCTGTTTCCGTTTTCGTACCATTCATCAGAATCTCCGTTCCATAATAGAGCTGTGGAATACGCTTCATTGTCAGCAAGAGAGCGTACGCCTGCTTTAAAGCCGTTGAGTCCTTACCGTTGCCAAGGTAGCGGTCAGTATCGTGATTCTCAATGAATGCCATCACAGAAGATGGGTCAGTATAAAGGTAATCATAGCAGAGAGAGTTGTAAATGCGGTTCCATCCCTTCCACCAATCATCTGTTTCCTCGTTCTTTGCCTGCGAAAGACGATCGAAGAAGGCGAAGTCCATCACCGTTTTTAGATTGCTGTTAATGTCAGAGAGTTTGCTGTCTTTCTGCCAAGCTGCCGTATAAGCAGGTTCTGTTACCCATGTTTCGCCAACGGTGTTGAAGTTAGGATATTCCTTGTTGAGGACCTTCATCCAATCAGCCATGGCTTGTCGGTCTGCGTAGGGATAAGTATCCATACGGATTCCATCGATACCTACGGTTTCAATCCACCAAATAGAATTCTGAATCAGATACTTAATAACGTGTGGATTGCGCTGGTTGAGGTCAGGCATAGAGGGTACAAACCATCCGTCAACAGTCTCTGCCATATCTACTTTACTGGCGTATGGGTCGAGGACAGGAGTAAGCTTGTAGCTTGTTTGCAGCCCATAGTTAGGACTGTTAAACCAGTCCTTTGATGGATAGTCTTTGATTGTCTTGCCGTTTTCATCACTGCGTGTACCCTTAGCCCATGGGTGATAGTCTCCACAATGGTTGAAGATCATATCCATGACTACCTTTAGTCCCTTCTTATGACATTCGTTAACGAGGGCTTTATACTCCTCATTCGTACCGAAGCGAGGGTCAACACGATAGTAGTCGGTCGTAGCGTAGCCATGGTAAGTACTGTTTTTACCATTATCGGCAGGGCGATCATTCTCCAATACTGGGGTGAGCCAGAGGGCAGTAACACCAAGGTCAGTGAAGTAATCGAGGTGTTGACGGAGTCCTTCAAGGTCGCCTCCGTGTCGAAGACTTGGCTCATTGCGGTTGCAGAGCTGGTCTTCCATCCCTTTGATTACGTCATTCTTTGGGTTACCATTCGCAAAGCGATCAGGCATCAACATATACAGAACATCCGATATATCGAAGCCCTTACGATCCGTCCCAGCCATCTCTCGTGCCTTTAATTGGTACTTCCTAATTGTCTTCTTACCATTCTTATTAGAGAAGGTAAGGTTTATCTCACCCGGTTTCGCCCCTTTTAAGTTGAGATAAACAAGGAGGTAATTAGGTGAGTCGAGGCGTACGAGCGAGTCAATTTTTACGTTAGGATAGTCTGTTGTGACGTCTGCAAACTTAATGTCCTTGCCATACACCATCAGCTGCAGCGTCGGGTCCTGCATATCAGCAAACCAGTTAGTAGGGTCAATGCGTGTTACGTCGGGTGAAGCTGTGCGGTTGTTGGCTTTCTTAGGAGCTGCCGTACTATTCTGAGCGGTCATAGATGTTGATAAAAGAAGTAAGAATAAAAGCGTCTTCCAAATCTTTTGAAAGTGTGAAAGAGTAGGATAGTTCGTCATTTGTTAGAGGTTTATAATAGGTGATTTGTTCTGCTGTTGGATTGAGCTTATTGGCCTTATTAGTCTAATAGAGCCAATAAGGCCAATATTCCTAACAGCTATTAATAATCTGCTGAATGCTCAGCGCTCCTCCTTTTGTGGGAGGAGTGGGGGAGAGGTCAGCTTCTTAGTTGTGGAGGATAAGGGCAGACTGGCCATCAACCATTACCTCACCACCTTCCATCTGACCTAAGCCAGCTTCATTCACCTCGCCATTAGCGCACACGATAGTGTACTGTCCCTTAGGTATATTGACGGTGCGAAGCTCCTTATTGGCATTGAGGATGACGTATATATCCTTCCATTTATCCCCACCAGCATGGTCTTTTAGACGGAAGGCAACCAAGCAGTCCTGTACGGGAAGAAACTCAAGATGTTTGCGAACGAGGTCGGCTTTGCCCAATCGGAAGGCTGGATGTGCCTTGCGAAGGTTGATGAGTCCACTATAATAGTTGAATACCTGCGGATAAGTCTTGAGGTTATTCCAATCGAGATGATTGATACTGTCAGGTGAATTAAATGAGTTATGCACCCCTTTCTTGTCGCGTAGCATCTCCTCACCAGAGAGCATGAAAGGTACACCCTGCGATGTGAAGATAGCCGTTTGGGCAAGTTCATTCAGACGAATCAGCTCATTCTCGTCATATTCAGCCTCTGGAATAGACGCTTTCAGGCGGTCGACAAGACACATGTCGTCGTGGCAGCTGACATAAGAAATCATCTGGGTTGGCTCAAGAGCGTATGGTTTCTTAGAATAGTTCACCTTCGAGTAGTCTACCTGTGGGTGATCTATCATACCAGCAATACCTGCCTTCAAGCTCTCTTCTAAGCCTGTAATACCACCAAGGAAACCGGGCTTGTGGTCGTCAGAGAACGGTCCACGCAAGGCATCACGGATGTCATCAGAGAAAGCTGCAATACCAGGCATCTGTGGAATAGCAGCTTTTACAGCCAACTTATCGTGAGGGTAAGCACACGTACCAGCGCTCCATCCCTCTCCATAGACAAATATCTCTGGGTCGATAGCATTAAGTTCACGACGTATATCATTCATTGTCTCAATGTCATGCACACCCATAAGGTCAACGCGGAAACCATCGATATGATACTCATTCACCCAATATTTCATTGATTCCAACATATACTCACGCATCAAAGGGCGCTCACTTGCCGTCTCATTGCCGCATCCCGTGCCATCAGAAGGAGTGCCATCAGCTTTGTATCGATAGTAGGCTTTAGGATAGGTACGCTCGAAGTTGCTGTTAGTAAGGTCGAAGGTATGATTATAAACAACGTCGAGGATTACCCTGATACCCGCCTTGTGCAATGCTTGTACCATCTGTTTAAACTCCAATATACGGCGTGTTGGCAGATTGGCATCGTATGAGTAGCTACCTTCTGGTACGTTATAGTTCAATGGGTCATACCCCCAATTATACTGTGGGACGTCAGGCTTGGATTCATCTATCGAAGCAAAGTCGAACGAAGGGAGGATATGTACAGCGTTGATACCCAATTTCTTCAAATAGTCAATAGCCTTTTTCTCAGTCAGAGCAAGGTATTTACCCTTGTGCATCAAGCCCGATGAGGGGTCAATAGAGAAGTCACGATGATGCAACTCATAGATGATAAGGTCTGCCGGACTCTTAGTTGGCACACGACGGTCGGTCTCCCAGCCTGTAGGGTTCGTCTCCTTCATATCTACAACGGCACCACGTCCACCATTACAGCCTACGGCCTTGGCAAAGACACCAGGTGTTTCGCCATGTCCGATATCAAAGGTATAGAACTTACCTTTGAGGTCTCCCTTCACAGTAGTAGTCCATGTGTTATCGCCATTCTGTGTAAGTTTAATCTTCTTGTAGGCTTTTCCACCTCTTCCTGACTCATAAAGGCGAAGCGTTGGTTTGTTGGGAGCGTTAAGGCGGAAGGTCGTTTCGTTAGGAGAATACGTCATCTCGTTAAAGCGTTGTTGTGCAGCAACGCTCTGTGAGAGTATAAAAGCGGCCACAGAAGCCGCTATGTTATATTTGAGTTTCATTGGATGTTGAGTGTTGGGTGTTTAGTGTTGGGTGTTTAGTGATAAGTGATGATGGAGCGTTATAAGGAATTATAACGGCCATCATCACCTATTCTTATTAGCGAGCAGCCTGATAGATCAGGTCTGTTATCTGCTCATTGAATGTCTTATTCTTCATCAAGTCTTCAATACTAACGTGCATACGATAACGCCAGTAATGCTTTGGATTAGACGGAACATTGATACGCTCGGCATTAGGGTCAGCCAGACGCAATTCCTCATCAATGCTCATCCAGTCTTGAATACCGAGGATGCAGAGTAGACTTGGGGATGTCAGGTGACGGCTAACGATATCTCTTGCCAACCAACCTGGTAATGGGTGAGGAGCAGGACCACCACGATGTAGCATGCTGTTGAAGTAGTCTTGCGTACGTTCCCAGTCTTCATCCCACCACTGACGTAGGGTAGCCATGTCGTGAGTAGATATGGTGCTAACGCTGCGGTAAGGGTTCTCACTGAGATAGCCAAAGCGCACCTTCGGGTTCTTAGGCATACTTTGAATCTCAAGACTGAGGATACGAAGCTCGTTCATCACCCATGCCACGCAATCAGGAACCATTCCTAAGTCTTCTGCACAGACAAGCATACGAGTTGCATTGACCAACTTAGGTAGTTTCTTCATTGCCTCTTGATACCAGAACTGGTTGTTACGACGATAGTAGTAGTCGTTGTAGAGCTTATTAAAGATAGCCTTATCACTATCGTAGAGTGTCTCGTAAATGAAATCGAACTGTACGCTGATGCGTGGATGGAAGCGGTTTGGATCCTTGTGATCACGAACGAAGAGAACGTCACTAATCAAAGCGTAGAGTCCATCACGCAACCAGATATCTACATCAGAGGTCTTACCAGCAAATGCTTTCTCCACCTTTCGCTGTGTATCAAAGGCTGGACGCATCTTATATCTGTCGCCCCATACGTGTTCAACATACTTTTGTTTCACCTCCTCAGCATGCTCACGGAAAATACGGTCGAGCACCCAGTCTGTTATAAATGGTTCTGTGAATAGTTCCTCCTGCCAATGTAGACCGTAGCCTTCCACCTCCTCACGGCTCATACCGAGTGCTGGAGAGAACTGACCAAGTAGGCCGTGTACCGAATGGATAGGTATTTCCCAAATGCGGAAGAAGCCGAGAACGTGGTCGATGCGGTAAGCATCAAAGTATTTCGCCATATTCTGGAAGCGTCTTACCCACCATTGACATCCGTCTTTAATCATCTCATCCCAGTTGTAAGTAGGGAACCCCCAGTTCTGACCATTTACTGAGAAATCATCAGGTGGAGCACCAGCTTGACCGTTAAGGTTGAAGTAGCGTGGTTCTGTCCATACGTCACAGCCATAGCGATTGACGCCAATAGGGATGTCACCCTTAAGGATAATCTTGTGAGCCTGTGCGTATTCGTGTACTGCTTTGAGCTGACTACTCAGTACGAACTGTACGTAATAGAAGAAAGCCACCTCTTTATATGCCTTGTCCTTAGGGTTAGACAGAGCCTTACGGTCGGCCTCGTCCCATTGTTTATGGTCTGGCCAGTGAGAGAAATCGGCTGTGCCAAACTTGTCTCTCATGTATGAATACTGTGCGTAAGGTACGAGCCAGCTCTCTGTCTCAGCAAAGAAAGTCTTGAAAGCACTGCTTTCGAGCACCTTTTCTCCTTCCTGTTCAAAGAGCAGACGGAGGTATTCTGTCTTCGCATCGTTCACTCGCTCGTAGTCAATCTGTGGTAGAGCGTTAAGCTCCTTACGCAGTTTCTCAAACTTCTCACGCTGTTCCTTATCCTTCAACTCAGGTAGTGAGGTAAGGTCAGCATACTGAGGATGGAGGGCAAAGATAGAGATACAGCTATAAGGATAGGAGTCAGTCCAAGTATGTGTGATAGTTGTATCGTTGATAGGAAGAATTTGCAAAGCCCGCTGATGGGTCATACTCACCCAGTCAATCATCTTCTTCAAGTCGCCAAAGTCGCCAATACCGAAGCTTGTCTGCGAACGGAGAGAGAAGAGAGGGACCAATGTTCCTGCAACGCGAACGGCTGGGAGTGGGAAAGCAGCTTCTGCCAACTCATATACAACAACGTCGCCTTCCTCCATTGTAGGCAATGTCAAGGTGCGATTGTCGCTGTATTCCCATACAATATTCTCATTATTATCATTGTTCTTAATGAGGAACTTCACCTCAATCTGGTCTCCAACGAGTTTTGAAGCATCTAAGGTATAACTCCACTCGTTGATGTTATGCTGTACCATCTTGAGTGCTTTCTTCACATTCCAAGCACCCAATGCAGGTTCAGCACCAACGAGATAGAGCTCATCGGTAGCTCCTAACTGTGGTGCACGCACCTTCAGTGTGACAGCTTTGTTATAGTTATTAAGCTTACATTTAGCTACCTTCTTACCAACAACACAATCGGTGATGGCAGAGGTGTAGAGGTAAGCGTTGTCAGGAATGTCACTCCAGTGGTCGTAAACACGATAGGTCAGGCTGCGTTCTGTATCGAAATCTAATTTATGATGGAGTACGCCCCATTCCTTCCGCTGCTCGTTATCGCCACAGAGAATACTGTAGTAATATTCAATATGCGTTCCAGGCTTAGCGTCCTTCTTCACTTCTACCTCCCAGTGGTAGCCGTCTGACGTGCGCATTCTGTACTGTGAGGCCTCAACAGCCCCGTTATGATGACCTGTAATGATGTTTAAGACAAGGTCTTGACCGTAATAGGTCTGGTAGTCTATGTGAAATTGTATGTTCATAGAGTTGGGTAGTTATTTTGCTTCAAAGATAATAATATTAATTAGAAAAAGCAACACCCATACACATGATTTATATCAATTTATATGCAATCGTTTGCATAGTGACAGATTGGTGATAATTCATGGCTAATGAACTGTCGCTCTATGAGGATGGATAAAACTTGGTTTTCACGGTCTTCTAACAATCTTTTCCTTGCGTGTCGGTAGTCTTTATCGTTGTTGTTTAGCCCAAACACAACTCGAGTTGGATTGTGGCATCTTGGTTGAATAACGAGGAATAAACTTTGTGATAAGGACTATAATACTTGTAAACGATGGTTGGCGAACGTATAGGAAGATGTTTATTCGATGGTTATACATGGTGATTTACAACATTCATAACGTCTATTTCCTACCGAACCCATTGTCTTTTATGATTTCTTTTCATGAAGAGAAATATTTATTTACGTGAAAAGAAATATTTTTTTTCATGAAGAAAAATATTTTTTTTCATGAAAATAATTCGAAGAAAAGAGGTGGATTGGGATGAAGAAAACCAAAGGTAATGTTTTTCTCGTTGATTGATAAGGCGATAGAAAACTAACTGTAAGCGTGTCTTACACGCTATCCTAAGTTTCTGTTTAGTGTCGGTAAGATGATAGAAAACTAAATGTAGGCAGCGCTTAGACGCTACTTTAGATTTCTGTTTAGGATTGATAAGCTGAAAGAAAACCGATGGCAAGCAAAAGGAAAGGTGTGCTGAAACACTTTTCAGCACACCCTTAAATTCAGAGAGATTATAAAAAAGTTATTGTTACCCTTGTTATGCAGGCCGCTTCACCTTGATAATTCCAACGGAGAGTGCACCGAGGAAGAGGGAAACACCTGCTACAATCATCATATTACTTTGTACGGAACCAACCATCTGAAGTATCACTCCGCCAATAGCAGCAGCAATAATCTGTGGTATACAGATAGTTCCGTTGAACAGTCCGAGATAAGCTCCCATGTGCCCATAACCCTCAAGTGCGTTGGTGACGAAGGTGAATGGCATTGCCAAGATAGCTGCCCATGCACATCCGATGAGGAGGAATGGAATGAACATCATGTACTGATCATGTACGAAAGCTGCGAGAACAAAACCTGCAGCACCTAAGATAAGCGAGAAGGAGTATGCGAGTTTGGTGTTCTTGAACTGTGGAAGAATCATTGCCCAGACTACTGATCCTATAGCTTGAATGGCAAAGAGAATACCTACCCAGTTGCCTGCTTCTTGATAACCCTTTGTCATTGTAGCATCATGAGCAAGCATGTCTACACCCCAACAGTTGGCTGCTACGGTTCCATTCGTGTATGTCCACATATACATAAAGGCAAACCAGCTAAAGAACTGTACCAAACCTACCTTCCAGAAGGTCGATGGTGCAAACTTTAATAAGGTGAAGACATTAGACTTTGAAGTCTCTTCTTTCTTCTCAACGGTATGGTATTCGGCATAAACCTTTGGTGGCATCTCCTTTACCTTGGCTGTGGTATAGATAACACAGAGGATGAGGATGGCTGCACCGATATAGAAAGAATAGACCACAGAGTCAGGTACTACACCCGATGGAGCCTGGTTGGAGATACCTAAGAAAGTGAAGAAGAATGGGAAAACATAGCCTGCTATAGAGCCAGCATTGCAGAGGAAGCTCTGAATAGAGTAGGCGAGCGTTTTTTGTTTCTCATTGACCATGTCGCCTACTAACATCTTAAATGGCTGCATAGCCATGTTGATACTTGTGTCAAGGAACATCAATGAGATGAGACCAAATATCATAGCTGTAGAGACAGCCATACCTAAAGAACCCGCATTCGGCAAAAGGCACATCACAAGAACAGCAACGGCTGCACCTACGAAGAGGTAAGGGATGCGGCGTCCGAAGCGTGTCCACGTCATGTCAGAGAGTGTTCCAACAATCGGTTGCACGACGATACCCATTAGAGGCGGGAGTATCCAGAAGTAGCTAAGATTATGAGGGTCAGCACCTAAAGTTGCAAAGATACGAGAGATGTTGGCGCTCTGTAGTGCGTAGGCAATTTGCACTCCAAAGAATCCAAAGCTGAGATTCCAAAGTTGCCAGAAGCTTAAGTTAGGTTTTTGTTTCATTGTTATGTTAGTTTTTGTGCCTCTTTGACTCCCTCTGAAGAGGGTGTACGAAGCTTGTGTTGTTTGTTTTCTTTTGAAGAGAGGACTATTAGGCTTATAAGGCCTATAGGGCTAATATGCCCAATAAAGTCCTCTGAACTCCCCTCTTTCGGAGGGGTTGGGGGAGATTCCCTCACCTTGTTGTCCCTCTAAGGATGAGTCTTGTCCTCACCACTCGTCTCTCCACACGATTCTTAGGAAGTCTTCCCTCCACTTGATCGATGAGAATACTTGCAGCTTCTTCACCCACGCGTACTCCCCGTTGTTCGACAGTTGTCAGCATAGGATCGCAGGCAATGGCACGTTGACCATTAGTAAAACCACAGATAGAGACGTCTTCAGGCACACGAAACCCTAATCGTTTACATGAATAGAGAATACCGATAGCTGTGTCGTCGTTGACTGCAAAGAACGCATCTGGTGGTTGAGGAAGTTGCATAACGTCTGGAGTAATAAGCTCGGCATCTGCTCTATTGTCGCAGTTCCTTATCAGTTGCTCATCAGGATGCATCCCATTCTTCAGTAGGGCATCGCGGTATCCGTTATAGCGGTTCTTTGCTATTTCCATTGTTAACGAAGTACCATAATAAGCAATACGCTTGCAGCCTATATTAATAAGGTGTGTGACAGCCGTGAAGGCACCCATATAATCATCAACAACCACTCGGCTGGCATTGACTCCCGTACTGATACGATCGTAGAAGACCAGTGGTACACCTTTTTCTAAGAGTGTTTGGAAATGGTCATACTTAGTAGTATTCTTCGCTTGAGAGACGATGATGCCACATACCTTACTCTCTGAGAAAGCCCGACAAATCTTAACTTCGTTCTCATAGTTCTCTTTGCTCTGTGCAACCATAAGTCGATAGCCATGTGAAGAAGCCTCTTCTTCTATGCCAGAGAGGATAGATGAGAAATAGAAATGGGCGAGTTGAGGGACGATAACACCGATAATTTTCATCGGCTGTACCTTACTCTTGCGCAGACTCTCTGCAAGGATGTTAGGATAGAAGTTATGTTCTTGTGCATACTTCTTTATTTCCTCTCTCTTTTCAGCAGATATTCGAGGGCTGTCTTTGAGCGCACGAGAGACTGTAGCAACGGAGACTCCGAGGTCGCGTGCTATATCTTTCATTGTTATGTTGGTTGAGTCACTCATGCGATTTAGCCTTGTTTTTAGTCTATCACATTGTTTTATAACGCAAATATACACATTTTTTACAAATCTGTTGACCTATATCAATTTATTTATTTTATATTTGTTTGTGCAATCGTTTGCGCTTACTATTTTGCAAATTCAACGCAAAAATAGTATAAAGTAGCTTAATCTCAACTAACTTTGCAGCAGAGTAAGCCCATAAAACGGCTATTAACCTAACTTTGATAGAGCTAAACGAATATATTACTTTAATCAATTTATAAATTACTTTAACAATAACAAAGATGAAGCAGGTAAAATGCAAATTTCCTGTTAGGATGGTGACACTATTATTGAGTCTATTCCTTTCAGTTAGTGCCTTTGCGCAGTCTACGATAAAGGGACAGGTGAAGGATGCTACTGGTGAGCCAATCATTGGTGCTTCTGTCCTTATCAATGGGACAAGTAATGGTACAGTGACCGACCTTGATGGTAACTTCTCTGTCAATGTACAGCCGGGTGCAACTTTGACAATCTCCTACATTGGGTTCCAGAAGCAGCAGGTGGCTGCAGCCAATGGTATGGTAATTACACTTCAGGAAGACCAAGCACAGCAGATGAATGAGGTTGTTGTTATTGGTTATGGTGCTGTTAAGAAGAGTGACCTTACGGGTTCTGTAACAGCGTTAAAGCCAGACAGCAAGAATAAGGGTCTTGTCGTTAATGCGCAGGATATGCTCGCTGGTAAAGTTGCCGGTGTGAGTGTGACAAGCGATGGTGGTACTCCTGGTGGCGGTTCTAATATCCGCATTCGTGGAGGTTCATCTCTTAACGCATCTAACAATCCATTGATTGTGATTGATGGTGTGGCTATGGACCAGACAGGTATTAAGGGTGTTAGCAATCCTCTGTCACTCGTAAACCCACAGGATATTGAGTCTTTCAACGTTTTGAAGGATGCTTCAGCAACAGCAATCTATGGTTCTCGTGGTTCAAATGGTGTTATCATCATTACAACCAAGAAAGGACGTCGTGGCTTGCAGGTGTCTTATAATGGTAGCTTTACGGTGAGTAGAAATTCAAAGAATCTTGATGTGTTGTCTGCTGACGAGTATCGTAGTCTCATAGCAAATAAGTTTGGTACTGATCTCTACACCCTCGATGCTAATGGTAATCAAGTTCCAACAGCTTATGCACGTCTTGGTAAGGCTAATACTAACTGGCAGAATGAAATCTTCCGTACAGCCATTGGACATGACCATAACGTAGCTATCTCTGGACAGGCAGCTAATTGGTTGCCTTATCGTGTAAGTGCTGGATACACAAACCAGCAGGGTATCATCAAAACTTCTAACTTTGAACGTTTTACAGGAGCCTTGACTTTGAACCCTTCACTTTTGAACGACCACTTGAAGGTGACGTTGAACGCAAAGGGAATGTGGACTAAGAACCGCTATGCTGATGGTGAGGCAATTAAGGCTGCACGCCAGTTTGACCCAACACAGCCTGTTCGTGCTAATGGCTTTGATAATTTCGGAGGTTATTACCAATGGTTAGATATTGGTACAGCACTCAATGACCCTACATGGCCACAAACCTATTATTCATTGGCAACAAAGAACCCTGTGTCTATTCTTAACCTAAAGAACGATCGTGCTATCAGCCGTGATTTCTTGGGAAGTGCCGATGTTGACTATAAAGTACATGGCTTTGAAGATCTCCGTTTACATGTTACTGCTGGTATAGATATCGCTAAGGGTCGTCAGGATACAGATGTAGACCCAGCTTCTCCACAGGCAACCTATTATGGTTCATACGGATGGGAAACACAGTTGAAGCGCAATATGCAACTTTCTGCATACGCTCAATACTATCATGACTTCAATGATAAAGCGAAGAACCACTTCGATATTATGGCAGGTTATGAATGGGCTCATTTCTGGCATAACACGCATAACTCTTATTGGAGCTACTACCCAAAGACAAACAATGATGCGACACTTGCAGGTACTGAACGCAACCGCACCAAGTATGACTATGCGACAGAGAACTACCTCGTATCCTTCTTCGGTCGTGCCAACTGGTCTTTGATGGATGGTCGTTACATGGTAACAGCAACCGTACGTGAGGATGGCTCATCACGTTTCAAGGAGCATTGGGCATTGTTCCCATCATTTGCTTTCGCTTGGCGTATGAACGAAGAGAACCTAATGAAGCAGATTGATTGGTTGTCTGACCTCAAGTTACGTCTTAGCTGGGGTATGACTGGTCAGCAAGAAGGTATTGGTGATTACAACTACTTCGCTGTTTATGAGATGAATACAGGTATCGAATCTTACTATCCTGTCTATGGCGATGGTACGTTAGCACGTCCAAAGGCATACGACCCAAGTCTGAAGTGGGAGACAACCACCTCTTATAATGTAGGATTGGATTGGGGTATTCTTAAGCAGCGCCTTACAGGTAGCGTTGATTGGTACTATCGTAAGACAAGCGACCTGCTTAATAGTGCAACAGTGTCAGCTGGTTCAAACTTCCGTAACCAGGTAATGAGTAACATCGGTTCGATGTATAACACGGGTGTTGAAGCAAGTATCCATTGGTTGGCAGTGAACGCTAAGGATTTCAACTGGACAATGGATTACAACTTCACCTATAACTATAATAAGATTACTAACCTAAATGGTGGTAATGATGCAGACTACTTTGTTCCAACAGGTGGTATCTCTGCTGGTACAGGTGGTAACATTCAGGCACAGCATGTAGGCAATGCTGTCAACTCATTCCACGTCTTCCAGCAGGTATATGATAAGAATGGTAAGCCAATAGAAGGTGTGGTTGTTGACCGCAACGGTGATGGTAAGATTACAGATGCAGATAAGTATTATTACAAGGCACCTGCTGCTCCAGTAACCATGGGCTTTGCTTCTCGCTTTGAGTATCGTAACTGGGACCTTGGTTTTGCTCTCCGTGCAAGTCTTGGTAACTATGTTTACAATGATGCTTTCGCAAGTGTTGCCAATATGTCAAACTCTGAGTTGTTCTCAAAGAGTAAGTTTCTTGTTAACCGTCCAACGGACGTCTTGGCTGACAACTGGCAGACAACAGAGACAAAGTCTATACAGACTGATTACTGGGTACGGAATGCTTCATTCTTAAAGATGGATAATGTTACACTTGGTTATAGCTTTAGTAACCTCCTAAAGCAGGGTACATGGAATGGTATCTCTGGTCGAGTTTATGGTACAGTGAACAATGTGTTCTGTCTTACTAAGTATAAGGGACTTGATCCAGAGGTATTCAATGGTATTGACAATAACCTCTATCCACGTCCAATATCATTCATCTTGGGTCTGAACTTGAATTTCTAATCCATATAAAAGAGTAGTTACAATGAATAACATTAAATATATATTCTCTGCAGCAGCCTTTATGCTGTCTGTAGGACTAACCTCTTGTACAAGTGATTTGGATGTTAATCCAATTGATCCAAACCTAAAGACAAAGGTTAATACAAAGGCTGAAAGCGCCTTAAACAAGTGCTATGCCACCATCGCAATGGCAGGTAATGGAGGAGCTAATGGTGATAGTGATGTCGATGGTATAGATGGTGGTACGAGTGGTTATATCCGTCAGTTGTTCAATACACAAGAGCTTACAACCGACGAAGCCATCTGTGCTTGGGGTGGTGATGAAGGTATTCTTAACTTTAACTTCAATACTTACGATGCCTCACATCCTATGTTGAAGGGCTTTTATAGCCGTCTTTACGCAGGTATTACTTACTGTAATCAGTATCTTGCTGACTATGGTGACTATAACGAAAAGATGTCTGCTGAGGCTCGTTTCCTCCGTGCTTTGAATTATTATTACCTCTTAGATGAGTTCGGTAACGTACCATTTACGACTGCAATATCGTCTAGTAATCCTGCTCGTATTGAACGTGCTGATCTTTACAAGTGGCTTGTTGATGAACTAAAGACCAATGTTGAGCCTAAGTTAGGCGAACCACAACCAAAGACATCAGCAACTGCTGGCTATGGTAGTGTTGATAAGGCTGCTGCATGGATGCTCTTAGCTCGTCTTTATCTGAATGCTGAGGTTTATACAGGTACAGCTGACTGGGCTAATGCTAAGCTATATGCAAAGAAGGTCATCGACTCTCCTTATAAGCTCTACACAACTAAGAAAGGACAGTGGAGTGCTTATCAACAGCTCTTCATGGGCGATAATGGCGAGAGTGGAGCATCTGTTGAGGCTATCTTCCCAATCCTCCAAGATGGTAAGACAACTACCTCATACGGTACAACTCTTTACCTCATGGCAGGCTCAAATGACAACAGCGAGCATATAAAGGATGCTACTACAAAGGGTAACAACACAACTGCAGGATGGGCTGGTAACCGTATGCGCCCAGACTTAGTACAGAAGTTCTTCCCTAACAACGATGCGCCTAATATTGGTGCATACGCTATGCCAGCTGCTGCCGATGATGATCGTGCGCTCTTCGATGGTGATGGTAGAAACGTAGATAATGGTAATAATGAAACTGATGTGAAAGTGTTTACCAACGGATTTGCCGTTTGTAAGTTCACTAACTTTAAGACGGACGGTTCTGCTGGCCATAACTCAAGTTTCCCAGATACCGATTTCTTCCTCATGCGTGCTGCTGAAGCTTATCTGATATATGCAGAGGCTGATGCTCGTATGAATGGTGGAACGACAACAACTGATGGTGCACAGTATATCAACGACGTACGTCGTCGTGCGCACGCTACCACTCATACCGCTTATTCTCTGCGTCAGATCTGTGACGAATGGAGCCGTGAGTTCTACTTCGAGGGTCTCCGTCGCACAACACTCATACGTTTCGGTTACTTTGGAGGTAATGTTAACTATAACTGGAGTTGGAAGGGTGGCGTCAAGAGCGGCCGTAACTTTGATACTCACCTCAATCTCTTCCCTATTCCTTCATCTGACTTGACTGCCAACGAAAATCTTGTTCAGAACCAAGGATATAATTAAGGTATATGCCAATACTTAGCTGATGGCGCACACCAGAGGCTAAGTATTGGATAGAAAGAAGATTGAACAATCGAATAGAACATAAATGATTAAATGATAATTAATATGAAATCAATAATAAAGTCATCATTGTTATTGTGTGCAGGTGTAGCGTTGTTCTCTGCTTGTGACAAGGACTTGGACCATAATCCAACCCTTCAAACACCAAAGACATTCAAGCTGAATACTCCTACCTACGCTGCACAGACAGTTGACCTAAAGGTTGCTGATAAGTTGAACTTCACTTGGTCACAGCCAGAATATGGTGCTCCGATAGCTGCCGAGTATGGTATGCAATTCTCAACTACCAATAAGTGGACTAAATCAGTCGACAAGGTAGTTGATATGGATGCTGAACGTGGCGACTACGCGCCTGTTGGTACACCAACAGGAACATGTAGTACGTCGGTTAGTGCAGCCGAACTTGCGACCGCAATAGAGAAGATGGAGCGTTATGAGGAAGGTCATGTGCCAGCCAGCCAAGACCTCTATGCACGTGTTTACTCACTCGTTAATGGCGATACCATCTATTCAAATGCCGTTAAAGTGAACGTTGCTCCTTATTATGTTGAGCTATCTGATGCTCCTGTTGAGACCTGGTACCTCGTTGGTGGTAGCTTCGGTGATGGCTCATGGGGCAATACTCAGGTCGTACCTTTGCTTCCACAGGAAGGTCAGGAATATGACAAGAAAACGGGTAAGGGCGTTATCTCTTGGACTGGTTACCTGTCAACAGCAGGCTTCAAGTTGAAGAAGAACCCTGCAAGTTGGGATGATGGTCAGGTTGGTCAGGGCGCAAGCTTTGGTGATTTCAAATATAACGATGGCGGCTCATCAGATATTAAAGTGCCAACAGCAGGCTACTATACGATTACATTCGATACAAAGAATCCTAAGTTAAAGATTGTACCTTACACTGGTGCTGCACCTACTGTCTATACTTCAATGGCATTGCCAGGCAAGCACGATGGATGGACTGTTGCTGGTGGTACACCAATGACTGCAGAAACATCTGTTGTTGAGAACCACGATTGGAAGGCTACAGTGACATTCACAGAGAAGTCAACCGGTGCTGATGGCGAAGGCTGCAAGTTTGCTGCCAATGGCACATGGGACGTAAATTGGGGTGCTGAAAACTTCCCATACGGTGTTGCAACTAAGGGTGGCAAGAACGTTCGTAACTTGAAGGGAACGTACACAGTTTACTTCAACGACATCACTGGTCAGTATTCTTTCGTAAAACAATAACAAATAAAAGATACTTTTTAGAGGGTGTGTGTCTTTGGGCATAACCTTAGGGCACACCTTCTTCTTAATAACAAGAATTGATATGAAGAAGATATTAGTCTTAGCAAGTACTGCACTGCTCCTTGCTTCTTGTGGTAGCAATGAATATGAAGAGTGGGCTAAGCCACAGTCTAATGCTGAGGAGACGGCTAACTCTGTGAAGTTCACTGTAGCTGAAGCACCCGCAATCGACTTCAATACCGTGACAGCCGACTCTGTCCTGCTCTTTACTCCATCAGTGGTTTCAACTGATGCTGTTGCTGAACAGACCTTGACTGCCGTACTTTCTAATAACAATAAGACGGCAACCTTGAATGTTAGCGATGCGGGAAAGGTAAAGAGTACAGAACTGGTTTCAGCCATAGAGAACCTTTATGGTAAGAATGGCGACCAGCATGAAGTTGCCATGGCGGTGACCAATAAGATTAAATTACAGCGTGGCGAGGGCTATAGTCTGTCGCAGAATGTAAAGGCAAAGGTCACTTGTGTTGCTCCTGCCTTCACCCAGTATCTCTATATGTCGGGCGACGCTAATGGTTGGTCATTCAGCAATCCGCTCTATAGTCCAGCTGCCGATGGCAAGTACACAGGCTTTATGTATCTCAATCAGAACGGCTTTAAGTTTGCTACCCAACAGGATTGGAATGGTACTGACTATGGTCAGGATCTTGTAGAAAAGGGTGCTAACATCGTAATGACTGAGCCTGCTGGTTTCTACAAGGTAGACCTTGATCTGACCACGCAAAGCATTACTTACACCGCAATTAATAGTGTTGGTATCATTGGTTCTGCCACTCCTAATGGTTGGAGTTCAGATGCAGCAATGACCTACAATGCGGCTCAAAAGTGCTGGGAACTTGATAACGTAACCCTGACAACAGGTGAGATGAAGTTCCGTGCGAATAGTGATTGGGTGTTAGACTGGGGCGGTTCATTGGATAACATCACCTTTAAGGGCGGTAATATCAACGTAACAGCTGGCAAGTACAACATCAAGTTGTATCTCTCTTGTGACAGCAAGTCACACTGCACAATGGAGCTTGTTCCATAGACTCTGAATTTCTATTGATATATTTAAGGTGCGTTGGTTCGTTGTTAGCCAGCGCACTTTTTTTCATGCTTCTTGTGCATATCTGTCCCCGTGTCAGATATGTTTCATTCCCGTCTCAATCAATGAACCCCATCGTTTCAATACATGGAACGCAGGGTTTCAGTATATGGAACGCAGGGTTTCATCCTATGAAACGCATCGTCTCAAGCTTTGAAACGCACAGTCTCAAGCCTATGAAACACAGAGTTTCAAGTATTTGAGACACAGAGAATCAAAGCTTGAAACTCTCATTACCATGCGCTGGTAATGTCGTTATATGAGTTCTGCTTGGTTACAGTCTGGACTTCTCTGCATTGCCAGCACCCGTACCTTTGTATTTACTTCGCTTAGCATTAAAGTTGTAAGTTACGGTCAGTGAGACGGCGCGGGTGTAGTTGTAGCAATCTTTGTCTAATGTTGTTCCATAGCCACGGAGTGTCCATTGTTCACGTTCGGACTTGAAGATATCGTCCGCAGAGAGTATGAATATTAGACGATTATTGTAGAATGTTTTGCGAAAGGCGAGATTCATCCTTGCCCAACCATTGGATGTTTGGAAACCATCATATATCTTTGTGCGTGCTCTGAAGTCAACTCTTGCTATGAAAGTATTAGAGAAAGCAAACTGATTACGTAGTGAGATAGCAAAGCAGGGGTTGTTTTTTACTAATGTACCATTATCTAATGGTGCATGGAAACGCTGTTGGATATAATTGATTTCTGCTGTTGGCTGGTAGATTCCGAACTTAGGAGAAGCCGAGATACTTGCATAAAGGTTCTCAGAATGGTCGTAGTTGTAGGTTGAAGAGAATGAGATAGCCTGATTATTGTATAGTTTATGGGTCCAGAACATCACGTCTTTGTAGTACTTATAGCCTATAGAGATACTCAACCAACGATAGATTCCGTTTATTTCTACGTTGTGTATCTGTTCAGGATGCAGTTCCGGATTACCCCCTTCATAGGCATAACGATTGTTATACTGTATGAAGTTGCGCAGAGTACGGTAGCTTGGACGATGGATTTTGTTGCTATAATTGAGTTGAAAGCTCCATTTCTCATGATTCCATGATAGGGAAAAGGAGGGGAAGAGATTGCTGTAATGCTTACTGGCATCGTCTTGTTTCACTCCAAAAGAGTAATAGTCGGATGTCACATGCTCATATCTTAGTCCTGTGTTAAGTGTGAAATTGCCGAAAGAATGGGTATATTCAGTGAATAGCGCATGATACCTCTCCTTGATATTGGTCTCTGATGCCGCTACAATCTGCTCTTTGTTATTGAAATCTCCACGTGAGTTTGTGCTGGAAAGTTCCGTTCCCCAGTATATATTTCCGCCCCATAACGGGTGACTAAGAACCAGTTTCCCTGCCCAGAGGTTGCTGTGTTGATTACCCGTGGAGTGTACTTCACGGTTAGGGAACTCGTTGGAGTGTTCCGATTGGGCATGTCTTTCTTTTGTGCCTATACTCATGTAAGAAGCATTGAAGTCTATGCTAAGTTTTTCAAGCCGTCCCACATAATACAAGTCTGCTTGATGTCGAGCAGGAACACGCACTTCCACGTCTCCTTTCTGTGCTATTGTTCCTTCTAAAGTACCATTCTTATAGATGTTTTGGTTGTTATCTATAGACCCATCCATGTGATAGTCGGTGTAATAACGATAAGTTCCACCGATGGTATTGCTATCATTTATCAAGTAAGAAGCACCAATATTTTCGGAAAGGAGATTATGGTTAGCCTTGTATCTGATATGTTGTTGCGCCTCAATATCCTCTCTACTGGTATGTATTTGAGAGCAGAGATAATTCTTCTCTTGGTCTTTATAGTTCATCCAAGTGAGGTTATTGAAAAGCTCCCAGTGCTTAGTTCGATAGGTAAACTTGGTTGCCTCCGAACCTGTCCACTTTCCATTGTATTCTATCCGAGTATCATTGCGAAAGCTAAGACCGTCAGCTTGCCTGCGAATAGTTTTGATTCGGATGACAGACTGTACTTGTGCATCGTATTGCGCGCCGGGACTTGTAATGACTTCTACGCTCTTTATGTTGTCAGACTTTAGTTCCGTAAGTTCTTTCATATCGCTTATTCTGCGATTATTGACGTATATTAGCGGCGTACCCTTGGCAAACACCTGCACATTATCACCATTGGTTGTGACACGAGGGAGCTGTCCTAAGACATCCATAGCTGTTCCTAATTTCGATAAAAGGGAATTTTCAACGTTGATACTCATCCCTCCACTGGTCTGTTTGTATAGTGGACGGGACGTTTTAATGGTCACTTCCTTCAGTTTTAAGGCATCGGGTTGAAGCTGAATGATACCTGCTTGTTCTGTTGAAAAGGTACGATAAACTGGTTTATAACCCACGTAACTAATGCGGGCGATGACCTTTGATGGCTCAAATGGTACTACGAAGATACCACTCTCATTACTAACTCCACCTGATATAGCACTGGAGTCGACAACAGACAATAGTAGAACATTAGCGTAAGGCACTGGCTGTCCGGTCTCATCAATGACCTTTCCTGTCAGATGTCGCCTTGTCTTGTGTGTACATTCCACCATGATAACGTCTCCGCGACGTGTCATTCGGATGGGATAGAAGCCTATGAGTTGTTCAATAGCATCTGGAACACTCTTGTTCTTGATGTTAGTGGTGATGCGGAAATCCTCTAAGTCGTTGTAAATGAAGTTCACGGTGTATCGGTTTTGCAGTTGGTTTAACTCCTTCAATGCCTGTGCCATGGATACATTATTATATTGTCGACTGATACGTTGGGCTGATACTCCATGCGAGCCGATGAGGAGTAGCAGAATAATAAGAAACTTTTCCATAGCTTTACTCTATTGTTAATGTGTTATCAGAATAGCTAACTTTTACGCGGTCAAAGGCATTCAGCAGTTCTATATTCTGTTGAAGATTACACTGTCTATCCCATTTGAAGTAGAGACGGATGTGTGTTGATACTGGATTTAGCACTTTCACGTCGACATGATAATATGCTGCTATAGCATCAACGATGGTCTTCAAGGATGTATCCTCAAACACAATAGGTTGCGGAGGAATACTATCTGTCTTGTGAAGGAGTACTCGGTTAAGGCTGTCTGAAACTGCTTTGCGTTCTGCCTGCGCCTTCTTTATAGAGTCTGTAGCCGTTATATGAGGAGTTTTTGGGTGTGTTTCAACCTCCTCTTTACTACCAAAGAAAGGCAGAATACCCAACTGAACTGTAGCAGCAAACGCCAAGCCTGATATAAAGATGATACCGATAGTAGATGCCGCAATCCGCTTCCAGTTACGTCTTTGTGGTATAGAATGTTCTATCGCAAAATGTTCCCACTCGGCATTAACGTCTATGTCCTCATCCTCATGACGTTTCATTGCACGTTTAGTCATAGCCAGATAGGATGCAAACGCGCTTATCTCCTCATCCGCAAGCAGTGCTTCTATCTCTTTCGTCGTGTATTTCTCAGGATGATCCAGCATGTTGAGGAATATCCTTTGTTTCTCTTCTGATTGCTTGTTGTTCATTGTCTTGCTTGGTTAAGTTGCCTTTTAATGATGTTAATAGCCTCTGAAAGATGGTGATACACAGTTACTCTGCTCACTCCTAAGTCATCAGCAATGCGCTGGAAGGGTAGTCCTTGCACATGACGTAGGCGCAGAATCTGACGACGAATAGGCGGCTCTAAATGTTCAATGAGTAGCATTAGGTGGTCAAGTAGGGTTTCGTCATGTTCGGAGAGAATAGTCTCTGCATCATTCAAAAGTAGTTTTGAGGTCCTTTCTCGTATGTCTTTATGTGCAATAATATTCAGACAATGATTGCGAACAGCCCTTATTAAATAGCCTTCTTCCGTCTCTGGAAGCAGTATTATACCCTCTTCAAAAACCTTGGCAAACACATCACTCACCACGTCTTTACTTTCATCTTGATCGTAGAGAATCCCTTTTGCCACCCGATACATCGGTTGGTAATAACGCTTGAAAAGCCTTTCTATGTCAGTATTTTCATGTATCATACACTATTCTTACAGTTCAAAAGGTGGAAATGTAAAGCTTAACAATGATTTTTATTGTATTAGATTACAAAGGTAACGATTATACTTTAATAAGCTGTTTACTATCAAGAAAAACGTTAAAGTGCGCTGTTTGTATATCATTATGACTTATCTTCTCTCTTCAATGGTAGTCTTTTTCGTTATTGGTATACATTGTTTGTTTAAGGCATAGCCGTTGTTATCTATATTATAAGCCTTCGGTAAGGGTGTTACAAGCCTTTTGTAATGAATTGGAATGTTATTTTTTGGTTCTTCCGTTAAATGCGTAGATCGTTAATAGAATGAGATTAATATACATACATGGTAAGCTTACCGCCAATAAGATTGTTTTATAAGGGGGGTAAACTATATGATAAATGTAATTAGGTGTGATGCCAATCTGTCATCTATAACCTGCTTATTCCCTTATTAAATCATGTTTGTAAACTATTTTTGTACAGATCAAATCCAACACATGCTCTTTTGGCTTCTAAAAGACGCCCTTTTGGCTTGCAAAAGATACTCTTTAAGACCCTTACTAACGCCCTTTTGAACACCAATTA
>NZ_FZNZ01000009.1 GCF_900187995.1 Prevotella jejuni | reverse complement strand
ATAATTGGTGATTCTTCATGATGCAAAGGTAATAAATACTTATGAAATTATGTGCTTAAGAGGATAGACTTGCAACTGGGTTTTAGGACTGACCCGCTTTTTTTAGGTATTTGTGCTGCTGCTTTCCCGCTTCAATTCGTAGCTGATACGATGAGTAGTATACATCTCAATAACAGCAGAAATGAGTAGGAGTATGACCCAATTATGATGGAAGATACTCACATAACTGCTGTATCCATCTAATGAGCCAGTGAAAATAGGGCGAAGAAAATGATAAGCGTCTTCTACCATAAAGATGCCAGCAAGGATAAATCCCCATCCTGCCAACGACATAATCTTGCGTAGACGACGAATAGCTAATACTGTACCTAAGTAACGTTGTCGTGACTGCATAAGTGCAAATAAGATTGCACCTACAAGCATTAGCCAGCAAGCAATAGGCTGGATTAAAAGGAAGGCATACAAGCCTGCCCCTGCAACCATTGTTATCCCTCCTAAGAGGTAAACGATAGATTCTACTTTAGTCAGTTGTTTCATTCTTACCAGTGTTTTCGGTTGGATGCTCATCATCGCTTAGAACGAAGATGTCTTCATTGTCAGCTTTCATAAAATAACGTTCACGAGCGACACGTGCAATAGCTTTGGGATCAGTCTTTAGTTCCTTAAGTTGTTGCATGTCATGCTTATATTGAGAATCGTACTTTTGGATTTCTCTCTTCAAATCATCAATCTGATAGGCATACTCTATTCGTTTCATAAAACTGTTTTCATCCACGATACCAACAATGAGTACACCGAGAATGATAACAATATGAAACTTAAACCGATTGAAGAAACTAATGATATGTCCAGTAATCTTACTCACTTCTTTACATTCTTTTTTGCAAAAGTAAGGAAAAGATTGCATATCGGAGCATTAAAGATATATATTTTTAGCAAATTAACAATTTAATTCTTCTTACCTCCTTACTGTTTTCTTAACTTTTATTACCTTTGCATTGATAATCAGACTTTACTATTTTATGGATGAATATATTGTTTCGGCGCGAAAGTATCGCCCGTTGTCCTTTGATGCTGTCGTAGGACAACAGGCGCTGACTACTACGCTGAAGAATGCTGTGAAGAGTGGTAAGCTGGCTCATGCTTATCTTTTTTGTGGTCCACGAGGTGTGGGTAAGACTACTTGTGCCCGTATCTTTGCGAAAGCTATTAATTGCGAACACCCTACGGCTGACGGTGAGGCTTGCAATGAGTGTGAAAGTTGCAAGGCTTTCAGCGAAGGACGCAGTTATAATATCTTCGAGTTAGATGCTGCCAGCAATAACTCTGTTGAGAATATCAAGGCATTGATGGACCAGACCCGTATCCCACCACAGGTAGGACGTTATAAGGTCTTTATCATTGACGAGGTTCACATGCTTTCTACTGCAGCCTTCAATGCGTTCCTCAAGACGCTGGAGGAACCGCCAGCACATGTCATCTTTATCCTTGCTACGACTGAGAAGCATAAGATTCTCCCAACGATCCTATCGCGTTGTCAGATTTATGACTTCGAACGAATGACGGTTCCAAATATTATCGACCATCTAAAGCGTGTTGCTGAGAAGGAGAATATACAGTATGAGGAAGAGGCTCTGAGCGTGATTGCGGAGAAAGCGGATGGCGGAATGCGTGATGCGCTCTCTATATTCGACCAAGCTGCAAGTTTCTCTCAGGGGAATATCACTTATCAAAAGGTGATAGAAGACTTGAATGTACTTGATACTGAAAATTATTTTAACATTGTCGACCTTGCCTTAGAGAATAAGGTAAGTGAGATAATGGTACTTTTAAATACTGTCATCAATAAGGGATTTGATGGTGGGCACCTTGTGAACGGTCTGGCTTCTCATGTTCGTAACGTATTGATGGCAAAGGATGCGCAGACTCTCCCGTTGCTTGAGGTGAGCGAACAGTTGAGAAATCGTTACCAGCAGCAGGCACAGAAGTGTCCTGTTAATTTCCTTTACACTGCATTGCAGATTATGAATCGATGTGATGTGGAGTATCGACAGAGTTCTAATAAGCGTTTGTTGGTTGAACTAACGCTTATCCAAGTGGCGCAGATTACGCAGAAGGAAGATGATATTCCTGCCTCGGGGCGTAGCCCTAAACGATTAAAATCCCTGTTCAAGAATCTTATTCTGAAGGCTCAACAGAAACCGACTCCGCAGGTGGTTGGGAGCCTGAAACATGATAATGACACTGTTCACAATGCTAATGCGGGTGGGACAGTGCCTGTTGAGGTTGTGTCTTCGTCTGAAAAGTCTGTTGCTGAGACTTCTGGCGAACGTCCTAATGTGAATGTAAATTCAGGTGTCCCGAATGCTGTTAATCTCAGTTCGTTGACGATGTCATTCGATAATCTGCTCAAAGCCGATAAGAAGAAAAAGCAAGAAGAGGAGCTTGAAATAACCAATAAGGATGAGAATGAGCGGTTTACACAGCAAGAGTTGGTTGTGAGTTGGCGGGCTATGTGTTCACGAATGCCTGAGCGTATGCAGGCTTTGGCACAGCGTATGAAGAATATTACACCTACTGTCACAGAGTATCCAACAATCTTGGTACTTGCAGAAAACAATATTCAGCTCAACGAAATGCTAACTATTAAATCGCGCATCCGTGCTACATTGGCAAAAGAACTGCACAACGGACAGATTGAAGTAGATATTCGTCTTGCTAAGTTTGAAGAAATCAAGCCAATGCTTACGCCTCGTGAGTCTCTGAATAAACTGTTG
Organism: Prevotella jejuni; assembly: GCF_900187995.1. Lineage (GTDB taxonomy): Bacteria > Bacteroidota > Bacteroidia > Bacteroidales > Bacteroidaceae > Prevotella > Prevotella jejuni. The sequence goes on along the minus strand of NZ_FZNZ01000009.1, from coordinate 111,929 downwards.
GAGACAAATCATCCTGTAAAGGAACTTATTGATGCGTTGGACTTGTATTTGGATTAAGAAAATCCACCTTTGGTGTTGTCACGGCTAATATCGTCCCATAAGTAGTGTACAGGTAGCTGATATTTAGTGCTCTAATAGTTGGTTTTTAGGTGTTTTAGTGAACCTTGCTACTTGTTTTTAACTATTGTCCGAAGGCTTCGGACAAGTTGTCCGGACGCCCCGTACAAGTTGTCCAGAGGCTCCGGACAGTTAGTGAGAAGGCTTAGTATCAGTCTTATTTGGGGTTGAGAAACTTGCTTCTTTAGGTGTTTTACAGTGTTATTATTATCAATAACAGACCGTAATGAGGGTGTACTATTCAAGTCTTAACGGAACGCAATATATGAACAAAATCTTTTCAGTTAGTGTGTACGTACATTATTGTAAAAGTTAAAATAGCGTAATGGTAGTTCTATTCGGCATTATTTCAGTATTTTTGTACGTTATTTAGGCAATGAGAAATAAGAGCATTATATTCCTATTATCCTTTGTTGTTGTTTTTGCAATGGCAAGTGTCAACATGCCTGTGCCTCAAGGTAAGAAAACCAAGAAGGCTAAGGCAAGCACAGTTGTGGTTGATACATTACTGAAAGGACAAGGTTCAAAGGATAGTAAGGCGGTTGATAAGAATATTCCAGATACCACGAAGATGGATTCTCTTCAGTTGGCTATCTATCATCATAATAAGGCTATAGACGATTCTATTCGTGCTGATAGTGTGATGCGTGCACGTTCGAATGGAATTGATGCACCTGTTAAGTATTCAGCAGAAGACTCTATTGTGTATGATGCTGCGTCGGGTACTGCCTATCTCTATGGTAATTCGAAGGTTGATTATGAGAATATGAAGCTTGCGAGTGACAAGGTTCACATGAATCTTGATAATAGTACAGTACGTGCGACAGGTACTGCCGACTCTACTGCAGAGGGTGGTATTAAAGGAAAGCCAGTATTTACGATGGGTAAAGACGAGTATCAGAGTGATACAATGGCTTTCAATTTCAAGTCGAAAAAAGGCTTGATAAAAGGAATCTATACCGAGCAACAAGATGGATTCTTGAGTGGAGAAGTGGGGAAACGTGACTCTACTGGGGCTGTCTTCTTGCAGCATGGCCGTTATACTACCTGTGATAAACCCCATCCTGACTTCTATATCGCCCTTTCTCGTGCAAAGGTTCGTCCGGGCAAGGATGTTGTCTTCGGACCGGCTTATCTTGTAGTGGCCGATGTCCCTCTGCCTTTGGCTATCCCATACGGCTTCTTCCCGTTCTCAAAAAAGTATTCAAGCGGTTTTATCATGCCAAGTTATGGTGATGAAAGCGACCGTGGTTTCTATCTTCGTGATGGTGGTTACTACTTTGCTATTAGTGATAAATGGGACTTAAAGCTCATTGGAGAGATTTATACTAAGGGGTCATGGGGTGTGTCTGCAGCCAGCAACTACCGCAAGAGGTATAGATATTCGGGCTCATTCCTCTTTAGTTATCAGGATTCAAAGACTGGTGATAAGGGATTACCAGACTTTGCTGAGCAGGAGAGCTTTAAGATTCAGTGGAATCATCGCCAAGACCCAAAGGCTAATCCTTATAGTTCTTTGGCGGCAAGTGTAAACTTTGCGACATCAAGCTATGAACGTAACAACCTCAATAGTTTGTATAATCCGCAGACACTCACGCAGTCTACGAGAACTTCTTCCGTGAGTTGGAATACGAGCTTCTCAAGTATTGGACTCTCTCTGAGTGCTACTACGAACCTTGCACAGAACATGCGTACTTCTTCTATACAGATAACACTGCCAGACTTGAACATTAGCTTGAGCCGATTCTATCCTTTCAAGCGCAAGCATCTTGTAGGTAAGGAACGTTGGTATGAGAAGATTTCTATGAGCTATACGGGTCAGTTGGCTAATTCTATCTCAACGACAGAAGATAAAATCCTACACTCTAATCTGATTAAAGACTGGAAGAATGCTTTTCAGCATACAATCCCTGTACAGGCAAACTTCACCTTGTTTAATTATATCAATGTGACACCATCTTTCAATTTCACAGACCGTATGTATTCTAAGAAGGTGACACGTGGATGGGATAACACCCTTCAGAAAGAGGTGGTGAGAGATACTACCTATGGTTTCCATAATGTTTACAACTGGAGTATGAGCGTGGGTGCCAGTACAAAGGTGTATGGCTTCTGGACACCTAACAGGAAGCTGTTCGGTGATAAGATTCAGGCTATCCGTCATGTCATCACACCTCAGGTGACATTCTCATACGCTCCTAACTTTGCTGCACGCCGGTATGGCTACTATGATAGCTATCAGTACACAGATGCAAGTGGTAACGTGAAACTTGTTGAATACTCACCTTATCAAGATGAGCTTTATAGTGTGCCGGGTAAGTACAAGACTGAGATGATTAGTTGGGATGTTAGCAATAACATCGAAATGAAGGTTAAGAGTGATAAGGATACAACTGGTTATAAGAAGATAAGTATCATTGATGAGTTAGGGGCAAGTATGTCTTACAATGCGGCAGCTGACTATCATCGTTGGAGCGACCTTAGTATGCGTCTACGTTTGAAGTGGTGGAAGAACTATACATTCTCTATGAATGCACAGTTTGCCACCTATGCTTATGAACTTGACGCCAATGGTAAACCTTATGTAGGTAATCATACGGAGTGGGGGTATGGTCGTTTGCCTCGTTTTCAGGGTATGTCGCAGAACTTCTCATTCACTTTGAACCCAGAGAAGTTGAAGAAGTGGTTTGGACATAAGGATGAAAAAGATGATGACAAGGTATCAGCAGATAGCGACGGACCGGATACCGATATCGAGTCAAACATGGATGATGACCTTGAAAAGGGAAAGTATGCTGCTAAGAAGAAACGTGGTAATATTGCTGAGACGGACGATAACGGTTATATGAGATTTAATATGCCGTGGTCATTGACTATTGGTTATGGTATTACGATGCGTGAGAACACTGCGGGTAAGTTCAATACTAAGACGATGCGTTACCCTTATAAGTTCACACAGACGCTGAACCTCTCTGGTAACATTCGTATCAGTGATGGCTGGAATATTAACTTCTCAAGTGGTTACGACTTTGAAAACCATGCGATGAGTATGACAACAGCGAGTCTGTCACGCGACCTTCACTGTTTTAATATGAGTGCTTCTATCGTGTTAGCACCCTATACCTCTTACAACTTTACCTTCCGTTGTAATGCAGCAACACTGACGGATGCACTTAAGTATGATAAGCGAAGCGGTATTGTCAATGCTGTGCAGTGGTATTAAGTTGTGTGATGATAACTTCTATGGTGGATGTCTTTGCTATCTACCTTTGATACAGAACCCTCTATAAACAACACAAATAATTGATTGAATATGAAGAAACAGACACAAGCTATACATCTCCCTTATAAGCGTAGAGATGCTTACGACGCTTTAAGTATGCCTATCTATAACGCTGTTGCTTATGAGTTTGATAATGCGGAAGTGATGGCTGATGCCTTTTGCGGACGTATTGATGCGCCTGATTATTCACGTGTAGAGAACCCAACAGTAACTAACTTTGAACTACGGGTTAAGGCTTTGACAGGCGCAGAGCATGTGATTGCACTTAATTCGGGTATGGCTGCTATTAGTAACACTTTGTTTGCTATTGTCGAACAGGGGAAGAACGTGATTACTTCGCGTCATCTCTTCGGGAATACCTTCTCCTTACTTACATCAACACTAAGCCGCTTTGGCGTAGAGACAAAGCTATGTGACCTTACGAATGTAGACGCTGTTGAGAAGTTGGTGGATGATAATACGTGCTGTCTCTTCCTTGAAGTGATGACGAATCCACAGCTTGAAGTCGTCGATGTACGGGCTTTGACGGAGATGGCTCACCGACATGGTATTCCTGTTATTGCCGATACTACTATTATTCCTTTTACTCAGTTCTCTGCAAAGGACTTAGGTGTTGACGTTGAGGTTATCTCAAGTACAAAGTATATTAGTGGTGGGGCTACCTCTTTAGGTGGTCTGATTATTGATTATGGAAGATTTCCTTTCATTGGAAAACGACTCTTGAATGAGATGCTCTTCAACCTTGGTTCTTACATGACACCACAGGTTGCATATATGCAGACTTTGGGTTTGGAGACCTTAGATGCTCGCTATCGTGTACAAGCTGCTAATGCTTTAGCGTTAGCAAAACGGTTGTGTACGCTTAAGCCTATCTGTAATGTCAATTATGTTGGCTTGGAGGATAACCGTTATCATCAGCTCTCTCTACGTCAGTATGGTGAAACGGCTGGGGCGATGATAACGATTGACTTGGAGAGTCAGGAGGCTTGCTTCAAACTGTTGAATAACCTCAAACTCATTCATCGTGCAACTAATCTCTTTGATAATCGCACTTTAGCAATTCATCCAGCAAGTACTATCTTCGGACTCTTCTCGGCTGAGGAGCGTGCAGCAATGGATATCCTTGATACGACGATACGACTGAGTGTTGGCTTAGAGGATGTTGACGACCTATTCAATGATATAAAACAAGCTTTGGAAGCATAATGAAGACATATAACTTCGATGAGATAATTGATCGTTCGGGAAGTGGTGACTTGAAGCATGAGGCACTCCTTCCACGTTGGGGACGCAATGACTTATTACCCCTTTGGGTGGCTGACATGGATTTTGCCACACCTGATTTCGTTGTTGATGCACTTAAGGCTCGTCTCTCACATCCTATCTTTGGTTATACTATTGAGCCTGCTGACTATCGCCCAACAATTATTGATTGGAACGAATCACATCATTGTTGGAAGATAAAACCAGAGTGGATAAGTTTTATTCCAGGTATTGTTAAAGGCATTGGCTTCGTTGTGAATGTGTTTACAAAGCCAGGAGAGAAAGTTATCATACAGCCTCCTGTCTATCATCCGTTCCGTATGACGCCTGAAGATAACGGTCGTGAGGTTGTTTTCAACCCGCTTCGTCTGCGTGAGGATGGTTATTATGATATGGACTTTGATAACCTTTCGGAGGTATGTGATGATAAATGTCGTGTGTTGATACTCTCTAATCCACATAATCCTGCGGGAGTATGTTGGTCAAAAGAGACTTTGCAACGTTTAGCCGACTTCTGTTATGAACACAATATCATTGTCATTAGTGATGAGATACATAGTGATATGGCACTCTTCGGTAATCGTCATGTCCCGTTTGCGAGTGTGTCTGAACGTGCTGCTGACATAAGTATCACCTTTGCAGCACCGACTAAGACCTTCAATATGGCGGGTATTGTTAGTTCGTATGCCGTTATTTCTAATGATGACTTGCGTCAACGCTTCTATGGATGGCTAAAGGCTAATGAATTAGACGAGCCTACGATATTTGCTCCGATAGCTACTATAGCTGCTTATCAGAAAGGAGAAGAATGGCGTAAGCAGATGTTGGCTTATGTAGAAGATAATGTTCGTTTTGTGGAGGATTACTGTCGAGAGCGTATCCCTGGTATTCGTCCACTCCGTCCGCAAGCCAGTTTCCTCGTTTGGTTGAACTGTCGTGGACTTGAATTAAGCCATGACAAGCTGCTTGACCTTTTCATTGATAAGGCACATCTGGCCCTCAATGATGGTGAGATGTTTGGCCCTGGTGGGGAAGGCTTTATGCGATTGAATGTGGGTACACCACGTTCTGTACTTCGTCAGGCGTTGGAACAGTTGGCGAAAGCTGTAAATGAATTATAAAACAAAGATGTTATGGAAGCATTAGAAGCATTGTTAACACGTCGCAGTGTACGTTCTTATGAGGCACGTATGCCTGAGCAGGAGTTGATTGATAAGGTGATGGAGGCTGGTCTTTATGCTGCAAGTGGAAAGAATATGCAGACCGCTATCATCGTAGAAGTGACCAATAAGGAAGTACGCGACCGTTTGTCTGTGATAAATGCTGAGATAATGGGCGTAACGAGTGACCCTTTCTATGGTGCACCCGTTGTCCTTGCTGTGTTAGCAGATAAGAGTAGTCCTAACCATGTCTATGATGGTGCGTTGATGATGGGCAACCTTATGAACGCTGCCCATGCGGTAGGCTTAGGCAGTTGTTGGATTAATCGTGCCAAGGAAATGTTTGAACGTGAAGAAGGCAAGCAGATGCTGAGAGAGTGGGGAGTAGAAGGCGATTATGAAGGTATTGGTTTCTGTATTCTTGGCTATACTACGAAGGAGGGTAAGACGGCACCACGTAAGGCAAACCGTATCTTCTACGTGAGGTAAGAATTTGGCAGACTACTAATAAATTAATATTTCCGTAGAAGTTAATCGGCTGTGCCCTGCTATATATAATAAGGTGAAGCTGGATATTCTCTTACGTTTTCAACCTACGTGTTGAAGCCTCGCACAAGTCGTGTTTATGGTCAGCGACAGTGGTGTTGAGGATTGTATAGATTATGCCAGACTACTGAAGCCTTACAATATGTCGTCTTATTGGATGCAATTGTTTGTAAGTGTCCTCCAAGATGACAAGTTAGCCTGTTGTTTATTGAGCGGTTTAAGCAGAGTGATGATACAAAGTAGCCTCAATATATTTGAATAATTTGTGTTCATTCAAATATATTGAGGCTATTCTTTTCTATCTTTCAGAAGTAGAAAACGTTTGGTTCTCTATGGAAAGAAGGACTTAATTATTCTCCCTCCTCTTCCTTCTTCTTGCGAGTAGCTCTACGCTTCTTTGGCTTCTCCTCGGTCTTGTCAACCTTTACACCAGCCAATTCAGGATCGATGAGGATACGGCCACAGTACTCACAAACGATAATCTTCTTGTGCATCTTCACATCCAACTGGCGCTGAGGTGGTATCTTATTGAAACAACCACCGCAAGCATCACGCTGTACATAGACGATACCTAAACCATTACGAGCACCACGACGGATGCGCTTAAAGCTACGGAGCAATCCAGGCTCAATCTTTGTCTCTAATTCTGCAGCCTTCTCTTTCAAGAGACCTTCCTCTTCACGAGTCTCCTGCATAATCTCATCGAGCTCATTACGCTTCTCTTCTAAGGCATGCTGACGGTCTTCGAGCAGAGCACGGTTAGCCTCTAAGTCTCTTTGCTTCTCTTCAATCTTGTATTGAGCTTCCTTAATCTTCTTATTGCAAAGCTCAATCTCCAAGGTCTGGAACTCTATCTCCTTTGTCAGTGTATCGTATTCACGATTGTTTGCAACAGAGTCTAACTGCTTGTTATAGCGTTCCAAGCTTGCTTGAGCCTCAAGGATATTAGCCTTCTTCTGCGTTACTGCGCTCTGATAGTCCTTGATGTCTTGTTCTATCTTCTCAATGCGAATGTGCAAGCCTTCCAACTCGTCTTCCAAGTCACGTACCTCAAGTGGCAACTCACCACGCAAAGCTCGTTTCTCATCGATTCCTGATAGGGTCGTCTGCAACTGGAAAAGGGCCTTCAATTTATCCTCTACTGATAACTCTTTTGGATCTTTCTTTGCCATAGTTCTTATGTATTATTTAATTCAAAATGCTATATTAATCATTCAAAATAGGATTGTCACTGTTCGCTGTTCGCTGTTGGCTCGTCAACTCGTCACTATTAACTCGTCAACTCGTCAATTCATTAACTTGTTAACTAAAAATAGCCGATAGGATTTGTGTTAATCTCTGATAAGCAACACTTCACTCCTGGGCATTCTCGTACGATGATGTCACGTAACACCTCTGTTGTGAATTGTTCACTCTGATAATGACCAATGACACATATCTGTATTTCTTGCTCATGACCAAAGTATTCATGATAACCCATCTCGCCTGTCAGAAAGGCATCTGCGCCTGCTGCTATCGCATCTTTCAAGAGGAACGAGCCGGAACCTCCACAGAGAGCAATGTTGCGTATCTCACGACGGAGTAGTTCGTTGGTCTGAACACATTCTACATCAAACTTCTTCTTAAGCAACAGTATTAAGTCGTCTGCTGCTAATGGCTCCTCAAACTCACCAATGACACCATCGCCACCTGTTACTGATTCGCCTGTCTGTGGGTCTACCACCTGTTTATTTCGACCAAAGAAACGTGGATTCTTAAGGCCTAACTTCTCTGCTATCTTGTAGTTGACACCACCCACAGCTGAGTCTAAGTTTGTGTGCATAGCAGCGATGACAATGTCGTTCTTAATTGCCTTTATCACTGTACGCTGCACATAGTCTGCATCTGTCACCTGTGCTAACTTACGGAAGATGAGTGGATGGTGTGCAACAATTAAGTTACACCCCCGACGGATAGCTTCGTCTACCACCTTCTCAGTCACGTCAAGACACAATAAAGCCCCTGATACTTCCGCCTCTGTCAATCCAACTTGTAGGCCAGCATTATCATAACTCTCCTGCAAGGGCAAAGGCGCAAATCGTTCAAGGGCATCAATTACTTCCTTAATTTTCACGCTACGCATAAGTTTTAGAGTGCAAAGATAAGAAAATTATTCGATTTTCACAACCTTGTAGTCTAATTTCTTTTCATTCTCTTTCAAAGTAGAATTACTCTTGAATAATTAGATAACGTGATACGTTCCAGAACTTATCTGCATCGGTGATGGTGAGGGTTGTTGTTCCATCCTCATTTTCTGTGAGTGTGTAACTACCTTCTGGGTTCTGTGAAAGGAGCTTAGGATTGGATGAGCTTATTGTCAGTGTCTTCAGTTCCTTACTGTTAGCTTCTGTAAACAGTTCTTTTGTAACCTTGTTATTATTCACCTTCTTTGAAAAAAGTGATGTTTTCAAAAGACCTTTCTCCTTTAGTGTTTCTTTGGTAGCAATGATATAGTAGACGCTGCCTGACTCTTTTTCTTCTTTGTTTCTTTGTTTTTCCTTAGCCTTCAACTGGGCATATTCACGTTCTAAAGCAGCCATATTGAACCTGTAACGCATTGCATCAACACTGTTAGCTTGGTTCATAACGATATATTTAAGCTGGTCTACAGTGACATCCTTACGACTTGCAACCTGTTCTAATTGGGTTACACGGTCTCCTTTCTCCTTCAGCTGTGATGAAAGAAACTCTATCACCTTATAAAGGTTGTCTATGGTGGGATTAGATGCTGATGGTGTATCCACCTTCTTAGCCTTCTCGCTTAGCAGTTTGTCAATCTGGCTCTGCTTTTCTTTGAGCAGTGCACCGAGTCCTCTTATCTGCTGAATAATCTTCGATTTCTTATCCGTATGCTCAGTAGTCTTGCAGAGCATAGCTTCCTGAGAAGAGATGGCATCAAGGTTAGCTGATATTTCGTCTATAGATGCTGTCAGCTGACTTATCGCCTCTGCCTCTCTGGATGGAGGTGTGACATTGATACGTTCTCTGACAGGAGCCGGACGTTTCACATCCTCACAAGACGTGAAAGCTATCATACCTACGAACACTATCAGAGCTGTTAATTTATTACGTTTCATCTGTATAATCATCGAATGACAATGCAAAGATACTCTAATTATACGAAGAAACGTTAGATTATGTATTAAAAATACTAATAAAAGGAGAAACAATAGTGTGCTTCTCCTTTAATTTCGTTATTTCTTTGATAAACAGACGAATATTATCTTACAATAATCTTATGTATCTTACCATTCGTTTCCTTGATAATATTCACACCATGTTGTATATTTTCAAGACGTTTACCAGATAGGTCATAAATAGTTCTTGTGCCTTCTTTCTGCTGCTTATAAACGCTAATATCTGTTGGAGTTGGATTGTCTTCTTCCCAAATAAACGTTGCTGTCACTCCTTCTTCTCCTGACTGTATGCCCTTTTCTACAATACCACTTGCATTTAGGTTATACGTAATTGTGAAATCATCATCACTTGTCCACCCAAAATAGTATTTATCTATCACCGTATAGCGCACAGCAGACACTGGATGTTGGAATACTTTACCAAAGCATCCTGCTAAAAGTTGTCCGTATGGTGCGATACCTTCATGATCGGCAATTGAGGTAATTGGATTAACAAATAGAGAAAGATATTTGTTGGTAATGCTTTTGTTGTATTCATAAGCTACCTGTCCTACTTTTTTGTTATCCCAAAAATGCTCTACGAGTGTAATATCTCCGTCTGTCCATGTTAATTTATACTCTGTTCCAGTACGTTCATTGTTTGTTATTACAATCTTTGTCAGTTCCCCAGCTGTATTATATGTGTAGTTATATTCTGCCCAATATTCAGGTTCTCCTTCATACGGAATTAAGTTTATCTTTTCTGAAACAACTCTATTATTCTGGAGAATAGTTGTTCGGATATCTTTATTTTTGATATTTTCATTCTCATAGAATGTTTGAACGACCTTGTCATTACTATAAGCATACTTGCTACTACGTTTTAAGTCGTCGTCAGCAATATATTCAACAGACTCTATAAGTCTTCCTTTTTCATCATACTTTAATTCAAAGTAAGATTTGCCGTCGGTCATCTTCAACAACTTCCTGTCGTTCTGTGCACTGATGGTCTGACTAAACACAATGAGGGTAATAAGTAATAAGTAGATTCTCTTCATATACAATATAATTAAAATTTATAAATAGTCATTCTTTTATCAACTGCAAAGTTAATAAAAAAACGTTAATCCAATTTTTGTTTCTATAAAATTCAGGCTTATTAGTCCAATTACTTAATCGAGTAACAAGGGCTAATAAGCCTGAAAGGCTTTATCCTAATGCAAGGATACGTTCTAAGTCTTTTTCTTCACCTACTACCCATAGGACGTCACCTGCCTGCAGACAGCGGGAAGGAGTGATGAGTGTGAGGTTCTTCTGGCCTTCATCAACACCCACAACCATACAGCTGTATTCATCACGAATACCGCTGTCTTTAAGGGTCTTACCAATGAAAGGACTTGTTTTAGAGATAGTGAAACTGCGGAGTTTCATCTCATGTTTCTCTATGTCCGTAATCGTTGGCTGTAGTTCAGCCTTCATTGCTTTCGAAAGCTTTGTAAGCTGTTCGTCATCACCAATGGCTTGCAGTTTGTCGCCAGGGAAGAGAATCGTACCACCATTCGGAATATTGATACGTTGAGAACCACGAAGAATACTACTGATATGTACACCGAATCGGTTACGTAACTTTAGACTATACAATGTCTTACCAGCCCATAGAGAATCGTCGGGCAGTTCAAGGTTGGCAATATGAATATCTCGGTCTATCAGATGGTCGGCAAAGAGTGGTTTCTTCTTTCCTTGTATCTGTGCCTCTATATCACGACTTCGGAGGTTCTGGATAAAGAGACGTTCCAAAGTAATACTTCGTTTCTTGAGCCAACGAGATAGTAGCATCAATATCAATAAGCCCACCGCAACAGCAATCATCAATGCATTCTTAAAGCGTGTGAGATAGTTACATACGTAGAAGATGAAACTGAGTGCAATAAGTACACGTGCAAGAATGGTTGCAGTGAGAGGTAGACGATTGATACGGCGGTCTGTCCAAAGTGCCTTAAACGCTTCTGAGTGATTCTGTTTCATTACAATAGAACGTAGGAATGGTGCGATGAAGAGGATTGTAAGGAATCCACACACTGCATTACCAATCCAGTGACTGCCCGTCCATTTTATGGATAAGTTTCTACAGATAGGTAGGGCAGCAGAGAACATGATTGCGATGACAGCTGCAGAGAGAATACCATAAATAAGGGTGTTGAATATCATCTTCTTCATTAAAACCTTCCATAGATTATTAGTCGATGCACTCTCTCCCGCACTATTTGTTTGGATATGGGTAAGACGACGTACCCATCTTTTTGGAAGATGCTTAACGAGGACATTATAGCATGGTTCTGCCGCACGAATCATATACGGAGTGAGGAAGGTTGTGATGACTGATACGGCTACGACAACTGGATAAAGGAATTCGCTGATAACACCTAAGGATTTTCCTAATGTTGCAATAATAAAGGCAAACTCGCCAACTTGTGCCATTGAGAATCCACAGCGCATAGCATTCTTGAGGGTCTGTCCACCGAGAAGATAGCCTAAGGTTCCAAACAGCGCCTGTCCGACGAGGATTGTTATGACAAGTAAGAGAATTGGTATAGCATATTCTACAATAACGTTGGGCTTTACCAACATACCAACAGAGACGAAGAAGATTGCTCCAAAGAGATTCTTTACCGGATCTACAAGGCGGATGATTTTATCAGCCTCAACCGTCTCTGCTAAGATACTTCCCATGACGAAAGCACCAAAGGCTGCACTGAAACCTACCTGTGTTGATATAACAGCCATAAGACAACAGAAGCCTAATGACACAATAAGCAAGGTCTCGCTGTTAAGGATTTTGCGGACAGAACGAAGGAAGAGTGGAATGGCAAAAAGTCCAACAACAAACCATAAAACGAGGAAGAATCCAATCTTCATGATGCTTCCAAGAAGTTGTACGCCATCAGGACTGTTCCCACTTGCAACAGTACTGAGCATTACCATCATCACAATGGCAAGGATATCCTCTAAGATAAGTACGCTCATCACGGTAGAAGCGAAGCCTTGCTGTGTGAGTCCCATATCTGAGAAGGCTTTGTATATAATGGTTGTGGAACTCATTGCGACCATACCTCCGAGGAAGATGCAGTCCATCTCTTTCCATCCGAAGCTGTGTCCTACAATGACACCTAAGAGCATCATACTGAAGATGATAGTACAGGCAGCGATGATGGGGGAGGCTCCCATCTTGAGAATCTTCTTAATGGAGAAGTCTAATCCCAATGAGAACAATAAGAAGATGACACCAATGTCTGCCCATGTTTGTATGTCGCCTTGGTCGACAACACTCATGGTATAAGGCATGTGAGGTGACACAAGGAAACCTGCCACGATATATCCTAATACCAATGGTTGTTTGAGTTTCTTGAAAATAAGTGTTACAAATCCTGCTACAACGAGAATAAGAGCAAGGTCTTTTACCAATTCGGGTAGTTCTGACATAAATCTTTTATGGAGTTAGAGGAGTTAGTGGGGTAGTTGGATGTTAAACCAATACCTTATTATGAGTAATCTTGTATGTGTTGTTTGTGGAAGAGGTGGATTATAGTTGAAAATCTCATAGTTAAAAGAAAAGGAGTTAAACCAACATAAATATATAGTTCATAAAAGTGTTGGTTTAACTCCGGTACGATATCTTTAACTAATTGATTTTCTGTAGTTAATCATTAAACTCAGCCGTTAGTCGGCAGATGTTAATGATAACCTGCATAGCTTTCTCCATTACCTGAACTGAAACAAATTCGTATGGACCATGGAAGTTTACGCCACCTGCAAAGATGTTTGGACAAGGAAGGCCCTTAAATGAGAGCTGTGCACCATCCGTACCACCACGGATAGGCTGTACCTTTGGAGCTACATTTGCCTGCTGCATAGCCTGAAGAACTAACTCTATAACATGCATGTTAGGATCAATCTTCTCCTTCATGTTATAGTATTGGTCGTTCATCTTCAGTTCAACAGTTCCTTCACCATACTTCTCATTCATCTTCTTTACGCAGTTCTCCATGAAACGCTTACGGTCTTCGAAATGTTCACGGTCGTGGTCACGGATGATATAGCTGAGCTTTGCTTCTTCACAACGGCTTTCGATACCGATAAGATGATAGAAGCCTTGATAGCCTTCAGTCTCCTCTGGTATCTCTGTTGCTGGAATCATGTTGTTGAACTCACATGCCAAACGGCTGGCATTAACCATTTTTCCTTTAGCATAACCTGTATGAACACTTACGCCATGGATAAACACCTTAGCACCAGCTGCGTTGAAATTCTCATATTCAAGTTCACCGAGGTCACCACCATCAATGGTGTAACCCCATTCACATCCGAATTTCTCTACATCAAAATGATGCGCACCCATACCAATCTCCTCGTCTGGATTGAAAGCAATACGGATGTCGCCATGTTTTATCTCGTCGTGGTCACGAAGGAAACACATAGCCTGTACTATCTCAGCTATACCTGCCTTATCGTCAGCACCCAACAGTGTCGTACCGTCTGTTACGATGAGGTCTTCTCCCTTATGCTCTAAAAGTTCAGGGAACATGCGTGGAGAGCTGACCATGTTAGGGTTCAGTTGTATGTCACCACCGTCATAGTTTTCTACAACACGTGCTTTGATATTGGCGCCACTGGCGTCAAGTGCTGTGTCATAGTGGGAGATGAAGCCGATTGTTGGTATCTTCTTCTTTGTGTTGGCAGGGAGGGTGGCATAGATGTACCCCATCTCGTCCATCTCAACATCTTTCATGCCTTCACGCTCAAGTTCCTCCTTGAGGTATTTCGCAAAGATCAGTTGCTTCGGTGTACTTGGCACTGTCTCTGAGTCCTCGGCTGACTGTGTGTCAAACTTGGTGTAGTTGATAAATCTTTCTACTATTTCCATGATGTTACTGATATTTAATTGTATGTCTTTTGCTGAGCCAGTACTGCTTAATTGCAGTCTGTCATTTGCAAAGATACTATTTAATTTTGATAATGCCTAATGATAGGACTTCTGTCGTTTCTTTTTAGTATTTCTTATGCTGATAAGGATATTACTACTTATTCTATATGTTTAGTTTTAATTTCGTTTGCTGTCATTTTAACATTTGGAGGGAACCTTCTGTAAACTAATTAGTTAAATGCTTGTTGTGAATGACAGATATGACAGCAACTTTTGTTTTGGTTGATATGCCTCGTTATCATACATGGGTCATTCCGATAAGAATAGGAGAAGCAACAGTACTTGTCGTCTCTCCTTATTCTTCAAACATTATGGTTAGATTTGTAACATCTCCTACAGCATTACGTATTATGATATTTCACTTGAAAGGGTAGACTTATCTTTCTTCTTTCCAAAGAACTTGTTGACGGCAAGAGCAATCGCTCCATCACCAGTCACGTTACAAGCAGTACCGAAACTATCCATTGCAATGTACAAAGCTATCATCAATGCTTGGGCCTCTTCATCAAAGCCTAAGATACTTGATAAAGGTGCTAAAGCCGCCATAATGGCTCCTCCTGGTACTCCTGGTGCTGCTACCATGATGATAGAAAGCATGAGGATAAAGTAGATGAAGAGTCCTGGGTCGTGTGGTAGGTCTGTCAGTAGACAGATTGCTAAGGCACAAGCTGTAATCTTCATCGCACTACCACTGAGGTGGATAGTGGCACAAAGCGGTACGACAAAGCCTGCTACTTCGTTGCTTACACCGTTCTTCTCGGTTTGCTTCAGTGTCACTGGGATGGTTGCAGCTGATGAGCTCGTTCCCAATGCAGTCAGATAAGCTGGTAGCATGTTCCATAGTAATCTAAAAGGGTTACGCTTGACGATAGCACCCGCAATGCAGAACTCATAAACAAGGATGAGTACATGTAGTACGAGGATGACAATGATAATCTGTGAGAATACTATGAGTACTTGTCGCGCCTGTCCATTATGGGTCATACTAAGGAATACACCGAAGATATAAAGGGGTAGGAGAGGGATGATAGCCTTTTCTATCACTTTCTCTATAATGTTCTTAAACTCACTAAATAGGTTCTCCATTGTGCGCAAACCACCGTAGGCAATACCCAGTCCGACGATGAATGAGAACACCAAACTACTCATTACATCAACCATTGCAGGGATATTGATAGTAAAGTAAGGTGTTAGCTCTGTCGCTTTTTCTATCTGTGGTATGGCGCCTCCGGTAGAGGCTATCATAGAGGGGAATAGCCATGTTCCTGTTCCGTAGGACAGTCCACCTGCAACAATCGTGTCTACGTATGCGATAATTACTGTTGCCAGTAGTAGCTTACCAGCCCCTTTACCGATACCAGCAATAGCAGGTGTCACCAATCCGATGATAATCAGTGGTATCATAAAACCAAGGAACTGACTGAAGATACTATTGAAAGTCAGAAACACTCTTACTGCTGGGGCTGGGAGATAATAGCCAAGGAATAATCCAAGCAGTATGGCGATGATAACACGTGGGAGTAGTCCAATTCTGATCTTCTTTTGCATACTATTTTCTTTTAGGATGAATAATCTATTTCTTAGTTAACTCGGTTGAACAAAAAAAGGATGAACAGTAAACAACCATACATCCTTCGTTACAATCTGTGCCCCTCATTAAGCATCTTGTTCCTCTCTTAGTGACTCCGATGGGAGTTTTGTCTTCTCTTCTTAGCGCCTCCGTTGGGATTCAACTCCAAGCTCTTCAGAACATTTTTCTGGCCTCATTCGGCTAAATGTCATTAGAGAGTTTACACTTTTAGTGACTCCGTTGGGATTCAAACCCAAGACCTTCAGAACATTTTTCTGGCCTCATTCAGCTAAATGTCATTAGAGAGTTTACACTTTTAGTGACTCCGTTGGGATTCAAACCCAAGACCTTCAGAACATTTTTCTGGCCTCATTCGGCTAAATGTCATTAGAGAGTTTACACTTTTAGTGACTCCGTTGGGATTCAAACCCAAGACCTTCAGAACATTTTTCTGGCCTCATTCAGCTAAATGTCATCAAAGTGTCACTACGACTTAGTGACTCCGTTGGGATTCAAACCCAAGACCTTCAGAACCGGAATCTGACGCTCTATTCAGCTAAGCTACGGAGCCTAATGACTGTGCAAAGATACAGTAAAGTTTGCATAACTCCAAACGAACAGTAAACATTCTTACTAAAGTATCTGATATAAATGCGTTGTTTTGAAGGTTTAGTAATACCCTTACTGATAGAGAGAACCCTGTGTTCCTCTCTTTGTGGCTGTTTGGTAATCAACTCTTTATCGCCAGAGCAGTTGTTTTGGTTGGTAGGTTGTTCTTGTTAACAGTGGCGATAAGAAATAACATGAGAGGAGATAATTGACTAATAAACTGTCATAACGTTGTGAAATGTGGTCGGAATATATTATTATGTAACATTGGATAGGTGTTTGTTTCGCAGTTTGATAATTAATATATACCTTTGTGAGCAATTAAAATAATAGTCAAGTCATTAATAGAAAGGAACGAAAATGAGTCAACTGATAAAACCAAAAGGATATAAAGCAGCACTTGGAAAACGCCAGACCGAGTTAGGAATAAAACTGATAAAGGAGTTCTTTCAACAGAACTTAGCTACTGAACTACGACTAAGTCGTGTAACAGCACCGCTATTCGTACTGAAAGGCTTAGGTATCAATGATGATTTGAACGGTGTCGAACGCCCTGTATCCTTTCCTATTAAGGACTTGGGAGAGGCACAGGCTGAGGTGGTGCACTCATTGGCAAAGTGGAAACGGCTGACATTAGCCGACTACGACGTTCAACCGGGCTATGGTATCTATACGGATATGAATGCTATCCGTGCCGATGAGGAGCTGGACAACCTTCATTCTCTTTATGTTGACCAGTGGGACTGGGAGGCTGTTATCACCGAAGACGATAGGACACGTCATTATCTGGAGACTGTTGTTCGTCGTATCTATGCAGCCATTTTTCGTACAGAGTTCCTTGCTTGTGAGACTTATCCTCAGTTGGAACCATTCCTCCCAAAGTCGATTCATTTTATTCATGCGCAGGATTTGTTAGATATGTATCCTACGATGACGGCAAAAGAGCGTGAGGATGAGGTGTGTAAGAAGTATGGGGCGGTGTTTATTGAAGGGATAGGTTGCAGATTAAGCAATGGCGAGAAGCATGACGGTCGTGCTGCTGATTACGATGATTGGTCAACGATTGCTGAAGATGGTAAGGTGGGTTTGAATGGTGATATCCTCATTTGGTATCCAATCTTAGGCCGTAGTATTGAACTCTCGTCTATGGGTATCCGTGTGGACAAGACAGCTTTACTCCGTCAGTTGGCAATAGAGAAACAGGAAGAACGTGAGCATCTCTTCTTCCATCAGCAGCTGCTTTCTGACAAATTGCCACTGTCTATTGGTGGTGGTATCGGTCAGAGCCGTCTTTGTATGATAATGTTGCACAAAGCACATATCGGTGAGATACAAGCAAGTATATGGCCTGAAGATATGAGAAGAGCGTGTGATGAGGCTGGTATGACATTGATATAAGAGTCCCTTCCCTCCTATCTCTCCAAAAGAGATGACGAACTAATAGGATAAAGCGTCCTATAAATCTCTGAAGAAGAGAGTATGATGTTCAAATATTATTAAACCTCCATACTATTGTTGTTCACCAAGAACACTGCGTGTGATGAGCATAAAGATGAGAAGCAGAAGATGGCCCGATAGGTGCGTAGTGAATCTTGTAAGCTATCATCGAAACCCCAATAATCAAGTTTAGGACATACCTAATAATAAAAAAGGGCCATATCTAAACTCATTGTAAGAGTTTGGATGTGGCTCTTTCTATGTCTATGGATAAAATCTGTATGCTACACTGATGTTTGTTATAGGTTTAGTGTTCTTTTCCTTACAGAAGTAAGTGTTCTCTCCTTATTAATTCTCTGCCATCAATGAAATGTTAGGGAGGAGGGACAGAGGGGGAGCTTTATTCCATTAGATAATCCCCTCCTTTGGAGGGGTTAGGGGAGGTTTTTAATCAATAAACCTCTTTGTTATCTCTCCATATTCATCTATTCGTCTGTCACGCAGGAAAGGCCACCAACGACGCACATTCTCGCTGTGGTCGAGGTCGATATTGAGGATAACGCTCTCCTCATCATCGTCACAAGCACGATAGAGTAGTTCGCCCTGTGGCCCAGCAACAAAACTACTTCCCCAGAACTGAATACCTTGTGTTTGCTCACTTGGGTCTGGTTCATGGCCGACACGGTTGACAGCAATCACTGGTAAACCGTTGGCAACAGCATGACCACGCATCACTGTTGTCCAAGCCTCACGTTGACGCTGTTTCTCCTCGTCTGTATCACTACTTTCATAGCCGATGGCTGTAGGATAGATAAGCATGTCTGCACCTTGTAAGGCCATCAAGCGAGCTGCTTCAGGATACCACTGATCCCAGCAGACAAGTACACCGAGACGGCCCACACTCGTGTCAATAGGATGGAAACCGAGGTCGCCTGGTGTGAAGTAGAACTTTTCATAATAGGCTGGGTCGTCTGGAATGTGCATCTTACGATACTTACCAGCAATACTGCCATCCTTCTCTATCACTACAGCTGTGTTATGATAAAGTCCCGGTGCGCGTTTCTCAAAAAGCGATGTCACGATGACAATACCCAATTCGCATGCCAATTCACCATAGAAGCCAGTAGATGGACCCGGTATAGTCTCGGCTAAGTCGAACTTATTTACGTCTTCTGTCTGACAGAAATAGAGTGAGTTATGTAGCTCTTGAAGGATTACAAGCTCCGCACCACGTTGTGCTAAGTCTGTTATACCCTCTGCCAGTCGTTCTATATTGTTCTTGATGTCTGCAACATTATGCTGTTGCAAGAAACCTATTTTTAGTTCTCTCATAATAAAGGTGTTTGCCTTGTTGATGTTTATTGTTCTGTGTTTTAAGATTACAACACTGTCTTCTGTCACGATAATGAGGCGAGTAGGGCTATCCGTTTAATGGCAGCTGCATCGTCAAACAGTGTATTGAGCCATGCTGTCTTATGATAGTTCGGCTGTCTATGCCGATGACTTCACGGTCGGGGAAAGCCTCTTGAATTATATCCAAAGCTACTTTGTCCTTTTCGGGTTGGTTGTAGGTTGGGACAAGCACTGCCCCGTTGATGATAAGGAAGTTGGCATGTGTCGCTGGTAGGCGTTCGCCATTATCATAGATAGCATCAGGCATAGGAAGGCGGAGTAGACGATAAGGGGCACCATCGATTGTACGAAGCTGCTTTAATTGTTCCTCCAAAAGTCGGAAATCCTCATAGTGTTCGTCTTCTTTGTCGTCACACCCTATATATAATAAGGTGTGATTGGGTGCAACTCGTACGATGGTATCAATATGTCCGTCGGTGTCATCACCTGCCAACTGACCATAATCCAACCAGACAACCCGCTCAACATTGGGGAAGAAAAGGCGCAGTCGTTTGTCTATACCCTCTTGTGTGAGCGGTTGGTTGCGGTGTGGTGCCATTAGGCAACCCGTTGTTGTGAAGAGTGTGCGGTCTCCATCGCTCTCTATCGAACCGCCCTCCAGCACGAAGTCCTTGTGGTTCTCCAATACACCTTGTAAGAGTCCTGCTTCATAAAGTTGGCGGTTAATTCTATTGTCCTTTTCTGCTGCGAACTTCTCGCCCCATCCGTTGAAACAAAAGTCGAGTAGGCGAAGCGCTTGTAAGCTACCTTTCGGCTCCTTGTCTGATACGAGTGAGATGGGTGCAACGTCACGTGCCCATGTGTCATTGTTATCACAAGCAAAGAGCGTCACACGCTTTATCTGTCCTTCAGTCAGCCTTTCTGCTAATAGGGAATGTACTTTTTCCGTATCACGTACCGTAATCAACAATGGTTCAAAACGTGTGATAGCGTCTGCCATCTGTAGATAAACCTCGGTAATCTCGTTCAAGTACGGGCGCCAGTCGGTGTCCTCATGCGGCCATATCAGTATAATCCCGCTTTGTGGTTCCCACTCAGCAGGCAATCGGAAGCTATGATTTTCGTTCGTGTTCATACTGCAAAGATAAGAAAAGAAAATGTGATAAACCTCTTTCCAGTCCCTTTTTTATGGTTCATCCGTCTTTTTCGAGTGACGTTTTAAGCATCTCATTTAACCTATGTGTCTGTTTTCTGACTCTTTTGCGTCTGATGGCAGCTGTGGAGGAACACCTCTTCTATAAAGAATCTCAGTAATCATTCCATATCTAAGCAAAGTCAGTAAAATCGTAAAATATCATCACATTGACTCGAACTATATTCTTTCAAAGTAGGAGTGTGAAATCCTCTACAGTTGCGTTTGTAACCTGCAATAAATCAATATGTTACCAATACGCATGAAGAAGACGCCCTTCTTGCCTCAAGAAAGGCGTCTTCAACGTACAAGAAGGGCATGTTCTCGAATGCAGTTAGGCCTCCTCTTGTTTTCTTACCAGCCTATGGTTGAACAGAGAAAGGAATGATTACCGAAATTCTCCTACAATTTCAGTCTGTACATTTAGCGTTTCATCCCCCCTTTATCTTGCTTTGTTATGGGAGATAAGCTCATCTTCTCTTTTCCTCTCTACCATTTCCCTTTAAGCAGTAGTATTATTTTTCATTTATTGTTTACTTAGTTTCTGACGGGTTAAACTTGTTACTCGTCCACCAGTCACTACTCTTGAAAAATACTGTAACTGTCTACTTTATAAACTCTTCACGTGGAGTTTCAATAATAGACATCACAAAGGTATCATTCGCTTTACGATTCTCTTCGTCTGAAGCAAGGCGGTCTCTCTCAGCCTCATACAGAGCCTTAATCCTCTTAGGTCCCTCTATCAACATGATAGCAAAATAGCGGTTTATCTCGTGTGCACTGTTATGATCTTCCTCGTAGAGTCTCTTGAAGTTTTCTTCAGCACGCTTGTAGTAGTCCATTGCCTCCTTCTTGTTTCCCATCTTCTCATAGAACATACCTGCACCAAGAATTGTGTAAGGCTCTGTTGGGTTACGCTTTAGGTAAGCATTTAGCGTCTCTAATGCCTGCGTAACATTGCCTTGATCATTGAGGTACTTCGCCTTGTTTGCGTAAGCCAGTTGGTAGTCAGGATCCTTTGCTATAGCATTGTCGAGTAGGGTCAACGCCTTTTTCACGGAGTCAGGTGAGTTCGACCGATATGTATATGCGTTTACTGCCTGATTGTTTAGTACTATTGCAGCTGAGTCAGGTTTATGTCCACAACAAAGTCCCTTATTGCGCTGCGCATTACAGGACATCAATGATAGAAATAAGAATAGCGATGATGCTAAAAGAAAGTTACGATTCATAGTCTTTAATATATTAAGTTTAATAATTAGATAATTCTATTATTTAGGTTGGCCTCTATTCTGATGAGGCATATCTACCTCAACGTTTATACAAACGCTAAAGTTCTTCTCGTTGCAAAGATAATATTTATTTGTAAAATACGAAATTAATTGTTACATAAAACAGCCGTTCCTTAAGGAAATAGTAGGCTACGCTTCAAAGTGATACTCCACGTTGTCGGAATATAACTTACCTCGTACTGCCTAATTACGATACTAATGTAAGCAAACACGGAGAGATTTGTCTTACTTTTGCAAGTTCTATCACTTTGTTTATGGGTAGAAACTCCTTTTCATAATCATGGTGGTTTGGTAAATTGATATACATCAACTCGAAGCGTTGATATAAATCAATTAGGTCGTTTGATACGTGTCAATAGCATTGACGTCAGTCAATTATTGATGAAAAAACGGCTTGAAAAAGCAAGTTTTCTTTGTCAGATATTGGAAAGTGTACTAACTTTGCAATCACAAAACAACACAAACGGCACCTCATAAGGATAACAAGAGGTTGCCACTGAAAGGGCTTCAGTCTCAGTAGGGAACACAAAAAAAGATTGTATAACTCAGAGTAAAGAAAGGAAACATTATGATGAAGAAAGTAAAGAATATGAGTTTTATGCGTAAGTTAGTTCATTATTTGACACATGGCATTAGTGAATATAATATAGGTCGTGCGAACTGTCTGGCATAAAGAATGGTTCAGACCTATAACTACGCAAGTAGTTTGAAAGAAAGATTAATTGAGAGAATATAAAAAAGAAGTCGGGTTAGAGTCTATATAGATTCTGGCCCGATTATATTTTGTAGGTGTCTTCTGTGTCATAAATTTATGTCCTCTATTTGAGAAGGGGTTTGTTAGCCTTGATAAGAAACGCTTAAGCGGTGCAAGATTCAAATATCCTTGCATATATAGGCTTTCACATAAATGAGTAAGACGGTAGAATATTAATAATTAGATGTTATTTTTACTTAAAATGTAATATATTTGTTTTCTATAAGAGGATTATTCTTTTTTGTGCTTGTGTATTTACTCGAAAATACTTAATTTTGTCCACAATAAAGAAATAAAGCAAAAACTGTGGCCCATCTGTGAAGCGATGATTATCAAGACTTCCCCATCGTATTAGCAATGTGGTTCAATAATAAACAATAAAATAAAGTCTATGGGGAGTCGACTCAAAAAAGTTATGGAAGAAATGAATACTCCTAGGCCAAATAACTATTTGGCTCTTGCGATTTTCACAACTGTTTGCTGCTGTTTGCCAGCAGGTATTTATGCGATTATTCGCGCTATGAAAGTGAATGATTACTATGCGATGAAGCAATACGACGAAGCTAATTTAGCAGCTAATGATGCTAAGAAGTGGAGTATTATCGGTATTGTTGGAGGTGCGATAGTTTCTATTCTTTACCTTGTTTTCTGCGGTGGTTTGGCAGCTCTTGGGTCACTCTCTGGTGCTCATTAAATCTTGAAAGGTAGTGTAAAGTCTATAGGTTGGCTCTGTTTGGTAGCCTTCCTATTAACTCTATATTATTTCTATAATCCTGTTACGACGTTATGGACGCCTAAATGTCCGTTCAAGCTCGCAACAGGGTTGCAGTGTCCTGGGTGTGGTATACAGCGTGCATTGCATGCTCTATTGCAAGGGCATTTCTTAGAAGCAATCCATTATAATTATTTCCTTCTGTTTTCTGGACCATACATCTTGTCGTTTGGTGTCCGTGCCTTACTCCCACAAGGGCAGGCTAAGGATAGTCTGACTAAGGTAATAGAAGACAGACGGCTTATATGGTTGTATATAATCCTCTTCTTTATTTGGTTTATTGTAAGGAACATATTAAAGATATAGTGGAGATATAAGACTTCCCTCCTTAAATGGATTAATGTATTAACTATTCAACCTCGTGTAAATATTATGGAATCAGAACAACTTAATAGCATATTGGTATTGCTTTCTTCTAAGATACCTGCGGGATGTATTCCGAGTGTACGTGCAAGATTGGAGAGCTCGGATGTAAGTGCAGAAGAAATAATGGCATTTACGAGCCAAATGAGTGACCCTACTGTAGCGATGATTCTGTCAATACTTGTTGGAATATTGGGTGTCGATCGTTTTTATATAGGTGACACTGGTTTAGGTGTTGGTAAACTACTGACATGTGGAGGGTGTTATATTTGGTGGCTGATAGATATCTTCTTGATAATTGATGCTACTAAGCAAAGGAACTTTGAGCGGTTGTCACGCTATCTCGCTATTGCGAAATAGTCTGCCTTCCCTATAAAAGAGTAATCCCTTATCTGGTTTTTTCGTTGTGAAATAGCCAGATAAGGGATTGTGTTTAGTAGTAAAGCCTTTATTTGTAAAACTATAGTAATTCTACATTCTCAATTTTGATATCTTTTGTTGGACGGTCATTGCGGTCAGTATCACAGTTTTGGATGCGTTCAACAATATCAAGTCCTCCCTCTACTTCACCGAAGACAGTATATTGATTGTCGAGGAAAGGAGTACCACCAACGTTCGTATAAGCCTCTATTTGTTCTGGCGTAAAGGCAGGCTTCCCTTGTTGCTTACAGATAGTTTTAGTCTGTTCTATCAGTTTCTCTTGTAGCTCCTGCAGTCCTGTTCGGTCACGATTACGTCTTAAATTCATGATTTCTTCATGATGCTCCTTGGTAAGCTGATTGAAAACCAACTGTTCTTGTTGCATTGCCATCTGATGTTCCATCTGCTTTAGTTCAGTAGGCTTATAAGTCTTTCCCCATACAATGTAGAACTGACTACCACTACTTTCCCTATTAGGATTAACTTCATCACCCGTACGGGCTGCACTCAAGGCACCACGTTTGTGGAAGTATTGTGGATAAACAAACTCCGCAGGGATGGTGTAGTCTGGTCCACCTGTTCCTAACATCTTACCCTTAGGTGCGTTTTTACTATCAGGATCGCCGCCTTGTATCATGAAATCCTTTATTACTCGGTGAAAGATTGTTCCGTTGAAATACTCTTCTTTCACTAATTTGAGGAAGTTGTCACGATGTTTCGGTGTCTCATCATAGAGGCGAATAGTGATATCACCTTCTGTTGTCTTTATTTTTAGTCTTGTTGCCATAGTGCAATTATATGATTGTTTCTTATTAAAAATGATGATTGTAGGCAATAGTAATAGTCTGATTAGTAGTAACTTGTCAACTCGTTCACTATCAACTTGTCAACCTGTTTACCATCAACTTGTCAACCTGTTTACCATCAACTTGTCAACTCGTCTACCATCAACTCGTTCACTTTACTCACAATCCTCTTGCCTTAAAGATTCTCTCTTTAGCATCGTTAATCTCTTGGAATTTCTTTTCTGCAGCCTTCCGTATGTCGTCTCCCAAGGTTGCCACACGGTCGGGGTGATGCTTTAGTGCCATCTTACGATAGGCTGCTTTAACCTCATCATCAGTTGCTGATGGAGAAACCCCTAACACCTTATAGGCATCTTCAATGCTGCTACTTGCTTCTGCACCGCTTTCTAAGTTGAGCATAGACTCAACATCTTGCATAGAAAGTCCTATGTATAGGGCTACCTCCTTCAGTGCAGCAACCTCTTCTGGGCTTATTACACCATCAGCTTTTGCGATGATGACAAGGTAGTTAAGTAATTGAAGACGTTGACTCACACTTGTGTGGAAGCGAATCTCAACACAGCTCTTACGAATGGTCTCCTGGAATTGGACCGGTCCTTGCTGCTTTTGTACGTCAAATAACTTCAGTAGAATGGCTTCTCCTTGGCTGACAGCCTGTTCACCAAAGTTTACACGAAGGAACTGGCGTACATATTCCATCTCAGAGTGCATTATCTTACCATCGGCTTTTATAATGTAGGAGGAAAGGACAAGCATAGAAAGTAAAAAGGAATTTCGCTCTCCTTCGAAAGAATTTGTATCTTCAAAATGGTCTTGTTCATCATATACTCTATATTTATTTGCACTAAAAGGGAGGTCTTCTCCATTTGAAAGCGCTATGTCGAGTAAACTACCTATGTAAAAGCCAACTAAGGCACCCAGCGTATTTCCGCTAATTATCCAACCTAATGCGCCACCAATCCACTTTGCGATTGCCATATTCTTTTCTTTTTTTCAATGTTACTTCAAATCAAAGTTTTATTTTAATTCAGATACAAAGATAATGCCAAAGTTTATATCTTTTATCGGTAATGCCATGTAAATTTTGCTATCTGGGAGATTATTGCAAAGGATATAGGGCATGATAATAGTAACGAAGGCGACAAACTCAGTACTATATTTACTCTTTTATTTATGTTTGCAGACAGATTAAGATACCCTGTCAATAAACTGAAGAATAATTGTTTATATGCTCGGAGGGAGTGATAGGGGTAAAGGGCATGTCAAACGATAGTTTGGGGAACTGACCTTAGTTGTTCATAAGAGGATTATGATGTCTTGTAGTAATAGGAATTGTCTTTCTTTCTTTTTTGTTCCCTCTATGCGTTTTGGGTTTGGATGTTGAATGTTGGGTGGTGATGATTTGTGGTATTGGGTGATGGAATGGTAGTAGGATCTTGTTAGAAATGTGTTATATCACGCTATGAGGATAAAGCTTCTGCTGTTAGTTGTGTAGAAAGAAAGTTGTATTAAGGCTTATTCTTTTGCATTTTTCGGTAATTGAATACCTAATATTTGGTAGTTGTGATGGAAGGATGATAGACAAAATCAAGGTGAAGAAAAAGTGGGTTATCACTATTTTTTCTGCCTGTTATCGGAGGGATATTCGCTAAAGAAGAGATGTTTATGAACTGATTTGAGCCTATAAAAAACAAGGCATGGTCTCTTGGAATAGAGGCCGTGAGAAGTAATGATACTCAGATGCTCGTATGTAGACTTTCTTACTTAGGGAGGAGTTGTTGTTTTAAGCTCAGTTGGCTTCTTAAGATACAGTCAGCTTGTTGGTTGTTTTAATTCTATTATGAAGGTGCTAATGTGGAAAATTGGACTAAATGTCCTGATAGTCTGGTATTGCCTCAAGAAACGTGTATGTCTGGTTGTCATAATCCATCTTGCAGATATAGGTGTCTATGCCATTTGATATAATGAGGTAATCAACATGGAGTAGGAGGTTGTAAACAGATATCTGTTCAAATACTTTTTGTGTTAATGGTATGGTAGGTGCTTTGTATTCAATAATCATCCTCGGACGAAGCTGATTATCGTAAAGCACACTATCAGCACGAACTTTCTTCTCGCCAACTTGTAGTGGAACTTCGTTAGCAAGTAGGGGAGCAGGATAGCCTTTGTGGTCAATAAGATAATGAATAAAGTGTTGTCGCACCCATTCCTCTGGAGTGAGTGCTACATATTTTCTGCGGAGTATATCAAGAATCTGCTTTCGTCCGTTTGTCTCCCTTACTCTAAGCTGGTAAGGAGGGAGGTTGAGCTGTATCATAACTAAATATCTTATATATAATAAGGTGGAAGGGTATGGCGAAAGTCAAATGAAAATTTTGTTTTCTATCTCTTTTCTATTAACTTTGCATGAAAGACCGTATCGTAAGAGGCTCGGGAGGTGTAACCCTTTAGACCACCTTCTGTCAGTATGGACTTATTGCCGTTGTTCTCTTAGGTCGTATTACGGTTTATCGTTTATGCAAAGTTAATAAAAAAGTAAATGCCAACAAAGCAAGGACCAACATTTCAGAGTATAATGCAGGATCTGAAGAATAAGAAGTATGCACCCATCTATATGTTAATGGGTGAAGAGTCTTATTATATCGATCAGATTTCTGGTTATATAGCAGAGCATGTTCTTTCTCCTGAAGAACGAGACTTTAACCAAACTATCTGCTTCGGTTCAGATGTTACAGCCGTTCAGGTAGCCGATATGGCAAGGCGTTATCCTATGATGGCCGAGTTTCAAGTAATAATAGTTAAAGAAGCACAGAATATCCGTTCTTTAGAAGCTTTGGAGAAGTATCTCAAGAATCCTGTAAAATCAACTATCCTTGTATGGTGTCATAAGAATGGGAAAATTGATGCACGTAAGAAGGTTGTTGGATTGGCACAGACAGTAGGGGTTGTTTTTGAAAGTAAGAAGTTGCGCGACTATCAGCTCCCTGATTTTATCCAAAGTTACTTAAGGGAAAGAAATGTAAGTATTGATCCCAAGTCATGCCAGATGGTAGCCGATCATATTGGAGCTGATCTGAGTCGACTCACTTCAGAGTTGAATAAAGTACTTATATCTCTTCCGGCAGATAGCCTTCGTGTAACACCAGAGGTGGTGGAAAAGGAGATAGGGGTAAGTAAGGACTTTAATGCTTTTGAACTTAGAAATGCTATTATTCAGAAGGACTGTTTCAAGGCTAATCAAATTGTGAAATATTTTGACAATAATCCCAAAGCTGGTTCTCTTTATTCTTTCCTTCCATTACTCTTTTCTTATTTTCAGAATCTTATGATAGTTCATTATACTCCTCAGAGAGGTACAGAACAAGGGATAGCTTCTGCTTTGGATTTACGTAATACATGGGGAGCGAAGGATTATATTATAGGATTAAAAAACTATTCTGCACGTAAAACGATGGACATTATTTCTAAGATTCGGGACATAGATGGAAAGAGTAAGGGATTAGATAATCCTAATACTGGTGCGGGAGATTTGATGAAAGAGCTCATTTTCTTTATTCTTCATTAAGAAATAGAGGGTAATTTGATATATTTTTAGCCGTAAAATCACTCTTTCCCAGTCTAAAATCATATTATTTTAAGCTAAAAGGAGCACTCTGAAAAGAGTGCTTTTTTTATGTTTTATCTTGATTAATAGCGTAATAGGCGAAATTACCCTATTCATTTTTCGCGTATTTTCCTGCATCTTTCCCCCAGTTCGCAAATACTTTAATAACGCTCAAAATGATAATTTTCGACAATGCTCAATTTAATTTTCACACTTGTTTTACTTTAATTATGTAGAGTTTGGAAACTACAAATGAGCATTATCATTTATATTTGTAAATACAAATGTAAACATAATAAAGTTATTTATTGCTCACATAAGTGTATTATCTTGTTATGTAAATGTGTATATTTACTTTTATTAATCGAGATGTATTTTTATGCACGTACTAATTATGGCATATAAATACTAATATATCAGTACATTATAAGAATATAATATTGTTTTAGTTACCTAACCCTTCTTTTATTCCCTTATAATTCGCATATTTGTACTATTTAGGTTTAGATATGCTTAATAATGTGATTTATAACCAGTAATTTAGTAGTTCTGGTTTATTTATTTGTTCTGTACTCTATAGGTTTGTATATGTTACTTTGTAAATGTATAAGGCACATGCACACTTTTGCTATTTTGTGTTTGTAAAATGTAAATATTAAAAGTTAGATATACAAACATAATCTATTCAACTTATTATTTGGGTATATAAAATATTATGTTTACCTTTGTAAAGTTGTTAGAAGAGTGGCTAATCAGCCTAAAAACTCCTCTATTTACTAACAAACGATAGAATTTGAAATGAAAGATCGAATAAGACAGCTTATGGAGAGTCAGCACATGACTCAGCAAACTTTCTCAGATTTCATAGGAATCTCGTCTGCATCTCTCAGTAGTATTTTTACTGGAAGAACAAAACCGACTCTTAATACTGTTGAAGCTATCAAGAGTAAGTTTACAAAGATTAATCTTGATTGGCTTTTGTATGGACAAGGTCCAATGTTTAAGGATCAGACCGCTGAGCCTAATTCTTCTACAGGAGAGGCTGCAACCATGACTCCTAGAAGTTCTGAAGGCACGCTTGACTTTTCTAATTCTACAACTCCACCACTGGTAGAGACAGAACAGAGAAGTTTACCATATAATGATAATATGTATAAAATCCCTTCTCGTACAGAGGTAAAATATATTGACAAGCAGCAACGACGCATCACAGAGATTCGTATATTCTTTGATGATCAGACATGGGAGACTTTCGTTCCGAAGAAGTAAGTCTCTGATATGTCAATTAGACGTTCTCTAATCTATTGTCGGAGCATGAATTCTTATTTTCTTGGTAGTACTCAGTTAAGTGTTTTTGCTTCGTCATGTTGTACCTTTATTGATTTCGATAGGCTACCTTGGGTCATATTCTTTAGAATAATGAGACACCTTTAAGTAGTGATTCTCGCTATCTCGCTTGGTATGTTATGTCTAACGATAACAGACGAACATAAATGATTCATGCTATATTTTAAGTGCTACGGTGATAAGTCTTGATAGTAGCATCCCTTGCTTTTCAGTAAACCTTTATATTGCTTCTTAACCAACTAATCTCCATATACCTAATAAGCTCGCACGAAATTTGGATTGTCCTACGACAAACCAAATCCGCCAGAATAATATTTCCTGTCATTGCTGTCATTAGAGATGACGTTACAACTAATTGATTTATAATGAGTTTATTTGAAATGTTAAAAGTGACAGCAACTTGAAATCAAAATTATTTGGTATTATTGTGACATTTCATGAGAGCGGAAAACTATTCCATCTCTTAAAGGACAACGCATAAGATGTGTTGTAGGGTGCGTTCTTATTCCCACATAGTTATATAGGTCAATAGGTTCTTTTTTACCGCATTACAACTTATAAAGCCTTTAGGTTCACTTGAAACAACAGGACAATTTTGTTTTTGATATGATAGTAATAATGGTGAAAGCAATTAGAGTAATGTTCTTTGGGTAGCCTTGCGATAACTATACAGCCGTATAGTTTTGTGTTAGAGAATGCTTTCAAGCTCTCACGTAGGTAGTTTCCTTACTGTTTATGAAGCTCTATTCATCCATATTTTGCTTAATTTTAATCAATCTTTAAGACTTGTATATAATTGGAGATGATGGTGAACTTATGTTATTCGTTGATTAATCTGGCACCAATAGTATATTTATAAGCATAATACGAGGAGATATAAAAACAAATAACTATATTTGCAGTTGAGTACTTTAGTTTGATAAGATAAACACCTTTGACAGCGTTAGTATTATAGAGGGGGTATAACTAAGTGTCCGTTGTAATATCTTTCTCAATGGTTATGTAATAAGCATATAATATTTGGCAGTTAATGTCTAAATCCAATAAGTCCGTAAACCCAAGTAATTAATATTGGTATAAGTAACAAAATCTACAAATTATCAAATCGTTATGGCAACTATCAATATAGAATATCTACCATCTATCAATTATTCCTTAATTAATAACGGGGTAGCAATATGCCAGTCTGTTGAGCTTTGTAATGACAAGGCTGATGATTTAAGGGATATAATAATAGAATGTTCTGGTGATTTTTTCCAAGACTTTCGTTCAAGCATCATCGCATCACTTAAGACTGGTAAGTCAATTCGTTTACAGGGTATGAGCTTATCTCTGAAGCCAACAGAGGTAGCTTTGGTAACAGAAAAGATTACGTCCACATTTACCATCAATGTATATGCTGATGCGCTGTCAGATGCAAAGAAGATTGTGTTTACTCATAGTTATGACATAGATATAATGCCATACGACCAATGGTTGGGAACCAGCATTCTACCGCAATGTCTTGCTTCGTTTGTTACGCCCAATCATCCTGCTGTAAACAATATTATAGCCAAGGCAGCCAGTAAGTTGAAGGAAGTGTCGGGGGCTTCTGCATTTACAGCATATCAGACAGGTAATTCAAATGAAGTACGAAAGCAGGTGGCTGCTGTGTATGGTGCACTTCATGCTGAGGGTATTGTATACCGTTCTGCTCCAGCATCGTATGAAGTTGTTGGACAACGTATTACACTACCTGACCAAGTCTTGACTTCTAAGGTTGGGAACTGCATAGAACTTACGCTACTCTTTGCAAGTGTACTTGAAAGTATAGGGCTCAATAGTGGTATTGTACTACAAGAAGGGCATGCTTACCTTGCTGTTTGGTTAGTCGACGACTGTTGTCAATATAGTGTTTGTGATGATGCTTCGTATATAGAGAAGAAATGTTCTGACGGCATCGATGAGATGCTTGTACTTGAATGTACACAAATTACAGCAGAGTCTACTACCTTTGAAGATGCTCAGAGTTTAGCCATAAAGAATCTTGCCAATACGGCAATCTTTGAGATGTTCATTGATATCAAGCGATGTCGACTTGAACAAGTGCGTCCTCTTCCACAGCGTGTCATGAATAATGGTGTATGGGAGGTTGCTGTAGAGGGAACAAGTCATGATGAGTGTATGCTAAATGTAAAGGAACACTCGCGTTTTGATCTGAGTATGCTAATGGACAACAAACGTGAGATAACCAAGCTGGATATCTGGGAGCGCAAACTTTTAGACTTCTCCTTGCGTAACTCAATGTTGAATCTTTATCTAAGGCAGAAGGCTATTCAATTTATTTCATTTGATATTGACCTGGTAGAAGACTATTTGCAAGATGGGATGGAATACCTAATTTCTTGCAAACCTGATGTAAGTTTTAAGATTAATGACGAGGAACGCCTTGTACGCTCTAAGTCTTTGCCAGAACTCCATGAGTTGATAACAAATGATATTAAACATCGTATGTTACATACTTATCAAACGGAGGCAGATACACGCAATACGTTGAAGAATATCTATCGAGCTTCAAAAAATGCTATTGAAGAGACAGGTGCAAATGCGTTATACCTTGCTATAGGTACACTGCGATGGTATGAAACAGAGATAAGTGAGAAGTCTCGTTATGCTCCAATATTAATGCTGCCTGTGGAAATGGTGTATAAAAAAGGCGATTACTATATTCGTACTCGAGATGAGGAGATTACTTTGAATATAACCTTGATAGAATTTCTACGTCAGAATTTTGAAATCAACATACCAGGCCTTAATCCCCTACCTACAGATGAGCACGGGGTAGATGTGAAGAAAATCTTTGCTATCATACGTGAGGTGCTTAAGAACAAAAAACGTTGGGATGTAGAAGAAGAATGTATCTTGGGCGTTTTCTCGTTCAGTAAGTTCCTTATGTGGAATGATATCCATAACCACAGACAAGAACTGCTTGAGAACAATATAGTATGTAGTCTTGTAGAACAAAAACTGACCTTTACTCCAAGCCAAGTAATATCAGAGTTGAAAGATAAGGATAAAGAGGTGAAGCCATCTGACCTTGCATTACCTGTCCCTGTAGACTCGTCACAGATGGCAGCCGTAATGGAAGCTGGTCAGGGACACTCTTTTATTCTATATGGTCCTCCTGGAACAGGTAAGTCGCAGACCATTACAAACCTTATTGCTAATGCTTTGTTCCAAGGTAAACGAGTACTGTTTGTTGCAGAGAAGATGGCAGCCTTGAATGTGGTACAGAAGCGTTTGGAGAAGATAAACCTTGGTCCATTCTGTCTTGAAATGCATTCAAACAAAATCACAAAGCGTCATGTACTTGAACAGTTGAAGAAGGCTATGGAGGCAACTCATATTCAACATCCAAAAGAATATGCACGTATTGCTGACGAACTCTATACTCAACGGTGTAAATTGATTGAGTATATGGAGGCACTCCATGATGTTAAAGGACCGGAGGGGATGTCTTTATTTGACTGTATCATCAGATATGAATCCATAGATGGGCCAGAGCTTGATATAGATGTGAACGATGCTGCATTTAAGCAACTGTTCAGAATAGAGAAAATGGATAATTATGCACATCTATTGAGTCAGAAGTATCAGGCTGTACTTAGTATTACGGGGACTCCTTCAAAACACCCTTTGCTTGGGCTTACTATTGAAGACGGCGACCTTGCCAATGTTGGATACCTATCATCACGACTCAAAACAGCATCTGAAACACTCCGTAAGGGTGATGAAGAAAGGCATAAGCTTTTGGAGGCTGAAGTTATAAAAGCTGAATTACTAAGAGATTGCAATGATGAAGTGTTATCTCAAGATGGTGAGGCGTTATATAATGAGTGGAGGAATATCAAGGCTAAGTGGTTTCTACCTCGCTTCTTTGCTAAAAGGAGTTTCTTAACTAAGTTGAAGCAATTTAATAGTTTTATTATTGAGCAAGATATTGATACTTTCCTCTCTAAAGTGTTAAATTATCAGCAATTACATAATGAGATAGTAACAATACAGGATGTTATATATACGTATTTTGCTGTAAGTTTTGATGATGATAAGCTCCCTACCCATGAAGACTTGAAGTGTTATGTACTGAAGCTCGATAACTGGCTTCAGCATACAGATGAAGCACGAGATTGGTATCAGTGGTGTGCTTATAAGACGGAGCTTGAGGTTGATGGTCTTGGCATCATCGCTCAATATATTGAAAATAAGGAAATTTCAGCCGAGAAACTGAAGGATGCCTTCTTTAAGAGAGTTTTCCGAAGTTTTGCCTGTGAGAAGATAGCGTCGTCACAGGTCTTACGAACCTTTGAAGGAACAATCTTTGACGAGACAATCTCACGCTACAAAAAACTGACAGAAGAGTTTCAATTACTCAGTCAGAAGGAACTTTACGCTCGATTGGCTGCGAATGTACCCCATGTGACAGACAGTATAGACAATAGTAGTCCTATTGGCTTCCTTAATAGAAACATTGCAAATGGTGGTAGAGGAGTCTCGCTCCGTGATTTGTTTGATAATATTGACACACTATTACCAAGACTTTGCCCATGTATGCTGATGAGTCCTATGTCTGTGGCACAGCTTTTAGATTTATCACGAAGCAAGTTCGACCTTGTTATCTTTGATGAGGCTTCACAGATGCCTACAAGTGAGGCGATAGGTGCAATTGCTCGTGGCAAGTCTTTAATAGTAGTAGGTGATCCGAAGCAGATGCCTCCAACAAGTTTCTTCTTATCAACAAGTGTTAGTGAAGATGAAGCTGATATCGATGATCTTGATAGTATTCTTGATGACTGCCATAGTCTTGGTATACCATCACTTCAGTTGAACTGGCATTATCGTTCAAAGCACGAATCGCTAATTGCCTTCTCTAATAATGAGTATTATGATGGTGAACTTATCACATTCCCATCTGTTGATGACCAAACGACGAAGGTAAAGTATTATTATGTAGATGGTGTGTATGATAAGGGTGGACGCCGTTCTAATAAGAAGGAAGCTGAGACTATCGTAGAAGATATCGTCAAAAGATTGCAGAGTGAAGACCAAACAAAGTATAGTATTGGTGTGATAGCATTCAGTCAGGTACAACAAAACTTAATTGATGACTTGTTAACTGAAAAGCTCGACAAGGATAAGAAACTGAGAGAAGCAGCTGAAGCATTATACGAGCCTATCTTTGTAAAGAACCTTGAAAACGTACAGGGTGACGAGCGTGACATCATCTTATTCTCTATTGGTTATGGTCCAGATAAGGATGGCAGAGTGTCAATGAACTTTGGACCGCTAAATAATAATGGGGGAGAAAAGCGTTTGAATGTGGCAGTAAGCCGTGCCAGAAGAGAAATGAATGTCTATTCGTCTTTGAAAGCATCACAGATTGATTTGAAACGTACTAAAGCTCGAGGTGTAGAAGGGTTGAAACATTTCTTAGAGTATGCGGAGCAACAAGTACTGATTAATACTTCTAATAATCATAAGGAGAACTCTGACTACATCATCTCTGAGCAGATTGCTGATGAACTCAGGGCTCATGGCCATATAGTAAATACCAATGTAGGGCGTTCAAATTTCAAGGTTGATGTGGCCATTGCAGATGCTGTCAATAATGACAATTATGCTATGGGTATTTTACTTGATGGTGAGGTCTATTATAATACGCAGACTACAAGAGATAGAGAGATTGTCCAACCAACTGTTTTGAACTTACTTGGTTGGAAGATAATGCGTGTGTGGAGTGTCGATTGGATTAATAATCCTGAACGTGTTATAGCACGTATTGAAAAGGTACTACAGCAGAACGGGAAGTTAGAAAAGGCATTCGTAAAGAATACTACCTTTGATGTTACAAAAGAAAAGGTGGAGAAAATTGAAAACAATGAGAAAGCCTATCATGCGTATCAAGGTTTGGAAGATACTGATGCTATGAGTGATGAGGTTCTTGCAAAAAAGATACTCGCATGCGAACAGCCTATGACATTGATGTATTTATGTCGATGTATCTGTGCACATAGGGATACTACAAGAGTTACCTCTTCTTTGGTGGCTTCGGTTAAGGACATTGCTGATAGGCTATTATTTGTTCAAGAGATAGGTAACTCTACGATATTGTGGACAGATAAAGCATGTGCTGATTCTTTCAGTGGATATAGACAGGCTCACGGAAGAGATATAACAGAAATACCTCTAATAGAAATAATGAATGCAATCATACTCACAGTACGAGAGCAGCTTTCTATCAAGACCGATGCACTGACTCTTCTTGTTGCAAAGAGGTTGGGTTTTTCGCGTCGTGGCTCTAAGGTAGATCAAGCATTAAAAGAGGGCTTAGAAGCACTTTTAAGTTCAAAGAGTATTTTAGAGGCTGATGGCTTTGTAAGGCTACCAGAATAAGGGGGTAATTCCTTTTGTCTGGCTCATTCAGCCTTTTAGAAACCTCATACCTTACTGAAATAACAATATATACTAACGAGATTAGGGGGCATACTATTCGCCTGAGATTAGTCAAGCCTTGGCGTCATTATGTTTCTGTGCCATCATACAGCGTATCTTGTAGATCAGTTAGTTATGTTTTATCTATGGGTGACTTTGATTGACACCTTGATGAAGTTGGAACATCTGCTAATATGACTGTAATGTTTATTCTCTTTAGACTTTTAAGTCTTCTTTACTATTAAGCTTCGATTTAGGTCTTCTTTGTTCAAATTTGACAGAAAAATATGGCCTGATGGTGCTTCTGAAAATAATCGGTTGTAAGCCCATCAGTACTATGACAATTGTGTCTAATATATCTCAACTTTTAGTAAATTTATTTATGTAGTATCATTCAACTTAGTTGTCAAGGTTTGTAATAGAAACTAAGCATCAGCTCTCTACCTCTAATATCTTGATTGCTAAAGCTACTTGAAAGCGTATTGTTAAGCCCATAGCTATAACTTTTATTATTAAAGACATTGTTCCACGCAAGACTTAAGTCGAAGTGTTTGGCTTTAAATATCAAAGTGAAGTCTTGAAAGAACATATCCTTAAACTTCTTTTGTGCTACCTCGTTATGATAGTATTCCGTCAAAGTTTCCATACTTAAAATCTTACAAAGAGGTATTCTAAGGCTTCCCTCATGCTTCCAACTATTTAGGTTAGACGTCTTTCCGAAAGCAGGCATCTTCATCTGATGAAAGCCATAAGTAAGTTTATAATTTAAATCTACACCCTTTATTAAACCTATATCAAGGTTAGAGGTTATATTTAAGTTCTTTGTGTCGTAAGGCATTCGTTGGCTATTCTGAACCATATAACTATTTATGGCATTATATAACGCCTTTACATTTAGCTTTCCTTTTAAGAAGCCTATGCCTTGTGAACCCATTAGGAACATATTCCAACTATTGTACTTCGTGTCTCCTTGTGTCAGTGATTCTACGATATAGTTGCCCACAAAATCTTGAGTTGATGTATAAGGAGAGTTTCCAAACGACTTTGTTATGCGTAATCGTATAGAAGTGCCTTTCAGAGCATCGCTATAAACAACTCCTATTCCTACGCTTTTCTCTTTGTTTAGATTATAGCCTGCCAGACCTTTATTTATATATTGATAATCTTGCAGTACCAAAGTTGGATAAAATTGGGCAGCATTAATCTGCATTGTATTAATGGATGCATCAGCCGAGAATGTCCATGATGCTGTGGCTTTCCATCTTATACGGAGGTTAGGGGAGAATAAAACTTTAGACTGACCATTATCTAAACTATACTTATAATGGTTGTACGACATATCACCCGATAACATAAAGTCTAAGTCTCTCACTATATATTCTACGCTTGGTGTGGCATAGAATCTCGCAAAGGTAAAACTACTTTTACCCATAAGCAGCCCTACGCTATCTGGAACTCCCACTAAATCAGAAGTAAAGCGGTGTTCTCCTGCATTTACTCCTATTTGTCCTGATAGAATAAACCTACCTATTCTGAAACTTCCTCTTACGTCTGTATTCGTTTCATAGTAATGTTGATTAATAGACTGCACCAGCGAATCGACATATAGTTGTTGCGGGCGTATATCCATTATATTCTTTGATTGCAGAGTAACAAGGCGTTTACCATATTTCTTCATTATACTGAAATTATCTTTTAATGTATAAATCGGAAGATTACCCATCATCATGTGCGGATTTGTCCCCTGTTCATTCAGCCATTGTTTGTTCCAAGAAAAGTCACCAGAAAGCTCATTTTTAAGATAGTGGTTTTTAGCGTTATTCTCGTATTTTATCTTTGCAAAGAGGTCATTACTTTTCTCCAAATACTGTTTTCTGTTTTCTATTGTCTTTATACCGCTATTCGTATAAAAGTCTGAATGGCGCAAAGAGGTAGCCTCATTGCGGTCATTGGCAAATGTAACCTGCACGCTTACCTGAGAATTTTCGT
This sequence comes from Prevotella jejuni, assembly GCF_900187995.1. Taxonomy (GTDB): domain Bacteria; phylum Bacteroidota; class Bacteroidia; order Bacteroidales; family Bacteroidaceae; genus Prevotella; species Prevotella jejuni. The sequence goes on along the minus strand of NZ_FZNZ01000009.1, from coordinate 73,448 downwards.
CTATACGCTGTAGCGCATTCAAACTAACAGCATGTGAGCGGTTAAATAATGAACGCCCTTTGAGCAATAAAGGCGATGGAGAAGGAAGGGCGAGCATAGCTGACAAAGGACTTTGTAGCTCATCAAAACTTAAAAGTTTGTCCGTCTCTCTCCTTATATTCTTACCTATATTATTTGTCTTATAGGTGAGAATTGTCTGAAAAGAAGGCTTCAGGCGCATGGCAAAGGTCTCAAAATTCCACAATCCTCCATGACTCTTTAGCCCTATGCCACCGCTGTAGGTCGTCATCCAGCGTGCCTTGGCTCCTTGTTTCATCTTAATATTGATAGCGTTATCGTCAGAATAAGTAAAATCATCTAACACACGGATAGGTTGATGATGCTTCATTACTTCTACTGTTGCGACGTCATCTTGGGGCAATGACTTTGTTGCCAAACCATATTTCCCTCCCATCAGATTCATACCTTCTATATAGAAGTTACTGATAGACTTACCTTCGTATTGTATCTCGCCATTCTCTTTATTCACATCAAAGCCCGGGACACGCGCAAGAACGTCAGCTAATGTTCGGTCTCCTTCTTTTTTATAGGTAGTGAGTAGATATTGAATGGTATCGCCTTTTATCTTAATTGGTTTTGCCTTTACAGTTATCTCCGATAAGGTTTTCGTATCTTCCTCTAAAGTGATATGCTGTGCAGGCATATCCATTGTAACCTTTAGTTCCTGCTTTTTATAGCTTATTGCTGAAATAGATAGAATATTACCTTCTTGCGCTGTGATAGTAAATTTCCCTTTAGTATCTGTCTGACAGAAATGTAATGTCTTTTTTGTGGTTGCATCTACAGTCTTGATAATAGCTGCAGACACAGGGTGTCCTCCTACGTCAGTAACGACACCTTCCACTATCCTCTGTGCACTTATTGACTGTACAAGTAGGATAAGTAAACATAAGGTAATATATTTCTTCATTAGTAATATCTTATTCTAACTCCATTTTTGGAAAAAAGGTTGTATTCTTTGGATAGATCGTAGGGTCTGAAGCCTTTTTTAAATAAGAGAGCCGGTCTATATCCTTATACTTTTTCTCCCAGAAATTATAAAACTTGACAGGTGACAACTGTTCTCTTTTAATGCTACTTGCAATTATGTCTAAATAGCCATCGCAATGTGCAGCTAAGATTAAACCTGGTAGTCCACCTAATTTCCACGGACCGAGCGGTAAAGGAATCTCCTCACTGAACCACACCTTCCAGTCTCGTCCACGGAAATGTGTGGTCGCCATCGTGCAATTAAAGCCTATGACACTTCGTGTACTGTCTTCGTGAATAACCCATTCCGGTGTGGGTATGTCTTCTGTTATCTTATAATGAGAGTCCCAAACCTGTGTGTAGGTTGTCATTTTTCCTTCTTCAAGATTTCTATAAAGATAGTCACCATGACCAGGACTTTCTACCTTATGGGTAGTCTTATTATTATTGCGAGCAGCTTTTATCTTTTCATTAATTATCGCCAAAGCTGTCTCAGGGTTGCTCCCTAAGGAATCGAAGCGCAAAGTATGATAGCTAAAGTATTCATTTACATTTTTCCCTATCCTAAGCGCATAGTCATCATAACTGTTAAGATACTTTGTGTGATAACTGATCTCGAGTATGCTCGGTTCGATGATATGTGTCTCTTGTCCAAAGCAACTAAGCAGTGACAACATGAATGTGATACAGAAAGCGTATAATTTCATAATCATTATTTTTGATTAACGTGTTTAGAGATAATCCACTGTCCATTAGTCTCTTTTCTTTATAGGTCTCATTGATAAAGATATTGCAAATATATAATAATATTCAATACGGCGCAACTATTTGAATAAAAATATTGCAAAGGATTTAATAGAACTTGGTAATAGCATTTAGAGGCTTTGTGATTAATGTAAAATATATTCACAGCTTCTTTCTAATAGATGCATTCCCTATAGGCTTATTTGAGATATTAATATCCCTTTGGTTTATATCATTTAGTCCTTATTTCATCATGTTTTGTGCCATCATACAGTGTCTTTTGAAAATAAGAAAGTTGAGTTTAATTTATGCGTGACTTTGGGTGAGGCATTGAGAAAGTAAAGATTTTATATACTTACAACCTTAGAGGCAGTCAATTCAATTGGGAGTTAGTCAACCTAACTGTGGCAGTGGTCCTCTGAGCTTGATGGACAAAAGGGAAACGGCTAAGCACTGTTGAGTTGCTTAATCCTTCTCAGGTGGATTGTAATATCTGAACCTATTGTGGTAAGAGGCATGTCTCTTCATCCTCACACTGCCCTAACTGGCGGGAAATAATGAGGTCCCTATGGGCGTTAAGGTTATGGAGACTACTGTATATATCATAGTCTGTTTATCAACCAACATGGCTATAAACGCTATGTACCTCCACAGGGTGCCCCATATAATCGGTGATGATAGTATAGCGTTCACCATTTTATGTTTTGTAATGAACGTGTATAAAACATCTTCATGCAACCACTCGACAAGGTTCTCTACCGGTTCACTCGTTTAATGCCTGTAGTAGTCTTTCTTTCCATACACCCTCCCACATATTCTCTTCTTCTATTGAGTAATTCTTTATGGTATAATAATCATGCTCATCCTTGTGATAGATATAACATCTGTCTACACAGTTAATTATCCACTTGAGAGCCTCTTTGTCTATATTCTTGTTGGTCGAAGCATATTCGATGATACGCTTTAACTTGTTAACATCATAAACTCCTTCTTCTATTAATTTATAGCAAAAGGTATCTTCCTCTTCATCATTCATATTCTTTGTAAGGAGGTCTTTAGTTTCTGCCTCCAATCCTGTACTTTGTTTCACTTGGTTTTTTCTCATTTTTACTACCATTCCATACGAAAGTGACAGAACTCATTGATACTGTGTAGTGGACAGTTTTATTGTTAAGACGTTACCTCCTTTTGTCTACCGCTACCATAGTTTTCACCGAGTCAGGTCATTTTATATTGTTCAAGTTGCTTTCTATAACCGTCAATATCATTATCATTAATGTGACAATTCATATTCTTTATCATATTCAATATACGTAATTGAATTGTCTTTTCTTGCGAGACAAGAGCATCGGAGCTATCTATCTGTAACGCACTTAACGCATAGATATCTACAGTCTCAATCATCTTTTTGCTACAGTACTCTATAGCAGTTACATCCTCTTCGTTTATAAAGTTTAAGCAATATGACAATGCTATCATTGCATTTTGAGCAAGAACTGCAACACAATTTCCATCATCATCTGTATCAGGAATATATTCTTCTATATACTTTTCTTTATCTAAAGAGATAGTATCTGCTATGTTCTTAAATCTCTCAGACGTACATTGAAAGAATATATCATCTATTAATCTAATGAGAAAAGATGTCAATTCTTTGTTTACAAAATATTTATGAAGATAAGTCTCCATTCTATACACGCAACTTATACCAAACAGTAATTGTTTGTTAGATGGCAACTTGTCTATTATATCATATAGATTATCTCTCATCTTTGCAACCTAAATATATTAAAGACTTTATCGTACCTATATTTTCCATTTGGCCCGTTCTGAGGTCTATCTTACATAAAATAAATCCCGACATCCATAACTTTCTGACATATTTAGGTATATATAAATAGTTCTTCTTTAGTAAAAACGGGCCACCAAATAGCTCCTCTTTACCTATCTTCTCATTATTAATATATAAAGAACCTATTAAAGGTGAACCTTGAGAAAACTCTATTAGTTCTCTATACTCGATAATATAATCTCCTATTCTCTGGCGTACAGAGAACTCCCATGGAGTTTCAGAAGTACTATGAATATCTTTTACTTGCATCTTATTCTGTTTTTTATTTTGACACCTTTTACATCACTATTGCTTGTATTATGTTGTTATAAAGCACCAAGATATTTTTATTCTTATTGTTTATTATTACCAAATGTAACAGTTGTAAATATTGTCTTAGGGTATCATATAGCGCCGATGAGGCCCTTATATTAAGGACATTTGTGTGGAAAATCTATATGATTATGTTTAATAAAAATTACAAGCTAACATCAAGTGTTCAGCTTCATAAAGACATTCTTGTACTTCTCTCTATAAATGTCATCTGACTTAAAATAAACATTAGCAACTGTTCTTGCACGTTCTAAGTCACTTTGTAGACAATACATGGCTATGGCAAGTAGCGCAACGACCTCATTACTATTTAAGAAAAAGTATCTATTATGATTTTCAAAATCATTAAGAACATGCTTCATCGAACTTCTTTCATCCAAGAAAGGGATTATCTTTTCTATGATAAAAGGCTTAATCTTTTGTTCAATGAGAAGATTCATATCTTCAATTGAGGTGGGGCGCCAATCTATCGCTTGAGTGTCAGAAACAAAGCCCGCATTGATGTTTACGACAGTATCTATAGCTTCAAAAGTGTTATTAGCGCCTTTCAGTGTTGTTGCTACTTTAGTTATTTCCTTTGAATCAAGACGTATCATGATACTTATATGTCCTATACTTTTATCGTCCGGATATTTGGAAGGAGTTAAGAAGAATAATATTGATTGGACGAAATCGCCCTTACTTCGTTGGAACTTTAGAGAGCCATGTCTCCATTTGAAGCCATACTTGAAAAGTAGATCAGCTAAGTCTTTCTCTATACTGACTCTAAAGAGAGACCTTAATTCCTTTGCTTTCATTATTACTTACACGTTATGTTACTCATTGTCAATACTTTCTTCTGTTTGCTATTACCGTAGAACGGCTCCTATCCTGTCTTAGGGTAATACTCTTTGTCTCATATTCTAAACGTAAAAATCTACGATATATTATTGGATACTACCTCGTCTTGCAGGGTTGTATCCTACTCTTTTCTGCATTAGGAAATATCTTAAACAGGCAAGATAATAGATTGTGTAAGATAATCCAAGCCTGTGATATTATGGAGTCTCATAACTTCTATCAATGAGTTAGAGAAGAATAAGCCTGTGTTTTGTAGTTTAATAATATCATATTTATGATCAGCTTTGAGCTGTATGTTGTGCATCTTTGTAAACTTATATGTCCTGTTTGCATATTCCTCATAGGAGTTAATTCTTAATTGGACGCCTGAGAAGGAGTCAAGAATAACCGAATGGGCATAATCAACATTCTCTAACGATAACTCGGGGAAGCCCAACAAGAAATATTCCCTTTGAGTAGAAAACTCAGGGATATAAGCTTGTATTTTATTATAGATAGGTAAGTTTGCTTCCAAAAGTAGCTTGTATGTTTCTTCAGACACTATAAAGTCAAACAAGTTGAAGGAGTTATCCGTTAGACTCGAGATGAAATCAGTCTCCTTAACCCCCTTCTTTGTTTTATAATATGTAATCTTACTGATTCTTGAAGGGTCTATTAAAGGGAAGTTGTCATTCTTCCTGTTTTCCCATAAATACTTACAGTAATCCTGGAAATAAGCCTTTTCAGTTTTATCTATAAATGAAGGTTGTGATTTAGTAAATCGAGTCTCAACCTGGCAGGTAACGCCATCTCTTATCCCAGTAACGCGACTTTCAATAGAGGGTCTGACCCTAAAATATTTCTTATGCCTATCCATATTCTATCTGTTATTGTATTTTCTGTTCCTATCTCCCAAATAGTTTGAAGTATTATAGGGTGACGATGAGTTGAAAGTCCAGTGACATCACTCCAAATATTACAGCTTCTCACATAGCCCAACGGTGTCGAGTAGTTCCCCAGTTAACCTTATCTTGTCTTGGTTAATGCAATCACCTATCTTCAGCTAATAAGGTATATGAGTCCATAGTTGTTAGTCTATATGCTACTATTAGATGAGTCATCAATGAGCTAAAGTCCAATCATTTAGTTTCATTTTGACCACACTCTAAAATCTGGCCGACAATACCCTTCTATTAAATCCATTATCTCATGTACGAATGCAGAGCCGTCTTGATAGTCTTCTGCTATCTTACTAAAAAAGTACAAAACCTCTTCTTTGCTCTTTCCTGCGTCTTTATATGAAGACAACAGTTTCTTATATTTCAGATAAAACGCTAATGGCAGGTTCTCTACATTCTCATATCTTGCTTGCCAATCTTTAATATCTGCAATAACAGAAAGGGCTTCTTTTTTATCTATCTGACACATAAGGTTTTTAATTTTACGTTGTCTACCATTCCATACTTCTTGTTGTTCTACCAGTGTCAACGACCTTACAGGGGTCTATAACACTATGCTTACCATCATTATTAGGCTTAAACATCTGATATATCGTAAGTTGTTTCGGACATTACATTAATGTTTACCAACGACACAATAGGTGATGGGCAATTGAAAGGTATATTCTCTTCAATCATGTGGCTATATTCCTTGTATTATAACCTAAACGTAGAAAACTACATTTTATTATTGAATACGGTCTTGGCTTGCATGGGTAATATCATATTCTTTTGGTTGTTTACACATTTGCCTTGACTTAGTTCTGTCTTCAGAAATCATGACTTAATACTGAGTTAAGTACCCTCGAAAAAAGAGAATACCATCTCCTATAACCATCTTCATAACCTACAACGAGTCAGCAAGTTACGAACAGCGTTTGAGAATATGCCCTTCTTGCTCCAAGAAGGGCGTCTTCAAGCATCAAGAAGGGCATGTTCTCGAACGTAGAAGGGCGTCTTCTTGAAGCTTGAAGAGGGTGGGTTGTGTTTGAAGGGAGCGAAAAATTTTGACGTTAAGACGTGGGGTAGGGGCATGCGTCTATTCTTTTTGTATGCAAGATTAGAGTATATTACGTGCAACATCCAAAGAAACCTAAAGAGTCTTAGACCTATCTTTATTTGTAGAAAAGTGAGATAAGTCAAACACCCTATCTGTTAAGACCATTGAGTATCAACGTTTTCTTGTTTTGTGCAACCACTGGCTTTACATGGTATAAGCTGTACAAGCATGTCTAAAGAGGTTGTATTAAGCTCTATTAGCACACTTACCAAGCGATGAATATAACTACTGTTGCGAGCAATAGTACGATTTCCACGTGAAGGACTACAAAGCTTTTCTTTTGGGCTTTGAGTTCTTTAAGCTAAGTTCTTACGTCCATAGCGCAGATTAGGGTATTCTTGTCGGAAGGCACCTAAGGTGTTTTATATTATGCTGTCATTCGTGTTCTTGAAGTTCGGACACAACAAAGATACATGATACCAGGGCTTTTTTATAAACTTAATGATAAATGTCTACGTGTTTAACGGAAGGACTTTTCTCTTGCATTAGTTAAGTTTGAGTATGTAAGGCTTACGTTAATCTAATGCAAAGAACCATTCTAAGAACTCATTAAAATCTTTCCATTGAGGGAGTAACTTCCCTTTTTGGAATTCAATAGTTTTTTGTCCAAGCTCAAGTTCCAAGACTTCACCAGTCAAACGGTTATAAAAGAATCCTCCTTCTCCTTCAAAGCTATCAAGTGGTATATACTCTTCTGGTAACTTTAAAGCAGACTGCATATATCCTATTTGCTCAAAGTATGTTGAGTTTATGGCAAACCAACACACGTTATATATATCACTATACCTACCAGAGAATGTTATACTATTTGTATAAAGATTGAATTGGGCGAATGGTGTTTGTAGATCTATTCCAAGCTTGATCATAACCTCTTGGTAGCTTTTGTCTTCTGTTAAATCATACAGACCAGCTTCTATCAAATATTTCTTTAGTTTTTCTGACAACATAATTCTTTATTTATAAATTAATAATTCTTACACTTAGTCGTACTATATCCACCTTTTTTATAGCGTTACTCGTTGTTTCTTCCATATCTGTGAGATACTCACTCCCACGTCCTAAGTGGTTTTAGGAATTGATGATTAAGCTACATTACGCTGAAAGATTGCACTTTTATCTTGAACTTACAACGCCTCGTTTTATGAGTTCATCATACTCTTCAATTTCATTACATTTAGGTTACGCCACTGACAGAAGTCAACATACACGGGGCCAGACAGATACCCAGCGGTATTATAATCATAACGGACACTTCTGTCGTTTATTGCATCAAGTGGTCGTAGAAAGCGGAGATTATCACCCTTGGTAGATGACTTGTCATATAGTGTTAGCCTATTATGACAGAAATACAGATGTCTTGTATAGTCAATAGTTTCATGCTGTATTGTAAGCTTCTCATGCTCAATTATAGTATTGGATATCTCACATGTGAATAGAGACTATCATTGCATAAGGTAGTCCTAAGACTAATCTCTGTTCTAATTAAGCCTTATGTGAAATCCAAAAGATTCTTACATAGCACCCTGCATACTCCTTACCATCACTTTAATGAGGCTTCTTTCCTTACATAACCCACATGTTTTCCCACCTTGAGTCTATATGCTTTACATGGCAGGTGTCTATGCTTTTAACGCAAGAGGACTAATAAGAACCAACTAAACTATGCCAGAATGGCATGCCGACACCTTGTGTTATATGCTCCATAAGTTGTATAAACTCTGTTTCTCTTTGACTCCAACAGGCATATTGGGCAGTCCCCATACCTCTAACTAATTGCTCAAAATTATCAGCTATTAGCATCTTCTCTCCAACTTCCGTCTCACTATCAATGGTATATATCCTACCTGAAGAACATTCTAAAAGGATGGTGTAAGGGTCTCCGTTAGCAATAATAATGAGACCAGCTGCTTGTAACACAGGGTAATCCTCATATCCTTTATTTCTTTGTATAAGCCAGTTTATTCCATTGTCATCGTTGTATCCAAACTGATAGCTGAGTATACTAAGGTTGCCCCAGCTATATTTTAGGATGCTGTTTATGAAGTTCTGGTCCAATACATCTATCTTTAACTCTTCTTTCAAACGTACAATTTCTGTACTGGGAATATCTACCTCCTTTAGAATCATGTCTTCAGTCAGTTCTGGGTCGAGTCCCTTAGTTTCTTCAACTATAGTTTGAATAATCTCGTTTAATGTTAATAGTTCCATGTATTTACCCTTTTTATTTATAATACTACACCTCTTCTTAACCTGCAGGAGAGCTTTCCACCTTTATATCCCTCTATGTTCTGAAAGTTTATTTATCCACAGGCAGAACGAGAATACACACCTAAGCTCACCCAAAGACATAGACATAATTTGCATTGACTTGGGAAGGTTAAGTTTAAGAAGCTAATCCGATAAAATCCTCACATCGTCTTCTTCTCATTCTATAGACCATTAAGTATTGCAATTAATGATAATCCGGATCAAATTCCAAACGCCATTATTCTTCTAACCATTTATGTTTGCATAGCCACTCTCTTGTATCATTAAGGAAAGACTCTCCGTAAGTTTGGATTCCATCTAATTTCCTTTTATATCTTTTAAAAGTCTCAACCAAGAAACTATAAAAGGCTTTTCCCATGAGCAAACGCTGACAATTCTTGGGGAGTGGATGATATTTTCCATCTATAAAAGGTCTGATGATTTCCTCATCGATAGCTATGTCTATACCCAATGCGTTGTCATCCTTATAAAATCTTCGCATTGATCTCCGCTCATATTCTTTAGGAAGACAACGAAAACATAGCCATAACTTAAATGGAAAACAGTTCTTGTATTTAGGGAAAACGGCTGCCTCATATTCGTATAGCTCTTCTTCTATTTCCCATATCTTACACCAACTTGCACCTGGTGCATCCTTCGTAAGTCCTAATTCTAACATATCTATTTATTGACAAAGTGATAGATGACTTATATGAGTATTGAACATTAATAGCCTCATGAGGTTATTCTATTATTTCATTAGCACCTTGTTCTATAACTTGTCCTGTATTTGCATTTATCTTAACAAAATGGATTTTGCCATCACATGGGTTCCATGTAATAAACCAAACGGGGATATTATGGTCCTTAGCAATGTAACGATTTATCGAAACTCCCTTATCGAACAAGTCCAGTTTTAACTGTTCTTTTACGAACTTCATTACTTTCTCCCATGGATAGTTCGTGTAAGGAGCATCTTTATCGATAGTTTCTATTAAATAGCCATTCTCATCATAGCGTTTCCAGAGGCCTATATTAAACTGATTATAATAGTAGCGTCCTACTTTCTTGAGCGTCTTTGTCTTGTTGTAATATTCCTTATAGGTACCGAATAGTTCATGATCTTTCCTTGCATACTCAACGAACTCAGATCCATTCTCACCTCCGAACTGACGCACCCTACCTTTTATACTATCTTCAAAAACGTATTCTGTTCTTTGCTTATGCGTGTAGTATCTCGTAGAATCAAATCTCTCGGTAGTCCTTTCTTTGTTTTTAATGTTATTACAACCCGTATTTTGTGCCTTACAACACCCTGTAATCAGAAGTAATGTAAGTGCGGCAAACATTTGTCTTACCATGATTCATTATATAAAGATGTGTATATTACTTTATTCCTACTCTCCCTTTCCCTATCGTTCCTTGAACTCCTCTTTGCTTATTAAGTAGGGGAGGTATAGTTCTACGGCCCTTTTGTAATTGGTTAGTCTGCTGAACGCATATCAAAACCAGTCTAAACTGCCCTTTCTCATAGCGTGTTATCGTTAATTGAAACGTTCGTAAATATTTTGTTTTCCTATCTCCCTACGGGTATGTATCTTACTCTCAGTCATTCTCTCGACATTCATCCTCATAGCTGAAAGCGCATAACGTGTTTAGGTTGATAGGTAGTCAGTTGGAATAACCAACTTGTCCATTTGTTATCAAAGGTATTCATTCTTACGTAAACAGCGGCCGTTAGCCTGTACTCTTTAATACTTTTTAGCGTAAGAAAGGGTCTGGGGATGAGGTTTCTGTCCCTCGCTGGGAGGCGCATAGTCTGTGAGATCGCTTCTATTGGACAGTTTGTATTGTTTGTTAGTAGGTTCTTCTCTCACGGTGGATGAGTCGTTTTCTCACAGAGGATGAGTCGTTCTCTCACAGAGTGCACAGATGAAACAGAGCCAATTAGCGTACATGTAGAGCGTACGAATAGCCTTCGGTCGACAGAAGGCACAGAGCATTTCTGCTGTTGGGGGACATGCTGCTTGTGAGAGAGGCGTTTTAATAAGGAGGTGAAAAATCATTACATTGTAACAAACAAAACACCCTCTAAATAGGGGAATGATATCTCGTGCAATCTACTTAATAACCTACAATAAATCAGTAAGTTACGAATAGTTTTTGAGAACATGCCCTTCTTGCCCGAAGAAGGGCGTCTTCAAGCCTCAAGAAGGGCATGTTCTCGAACGTAGAAGGGCGTCTTCTTGAAGCATGAAGAGGGTGGGTTGTGTTCGAAGGGAGCGAAATTTCTTGACATTAAGACGATGGGCGTGCGTAGATAATACTTGTGTGTAAACTTAACGACATCGATGGCTGGCTGAGGTTTAAGGCCTTTGGGTATGATGTGAGTCCTTTATAGACACGTCTTGTAGGCTACTAAGATGGCAATCAGCTCCCTTCGATATCTCTCGGTTAGTGAGCTGTGTCTATCTACGATGTGTAGTTTTTATGATGATATGACCCTCTACAGCATAGAGACAGTAGTAATGGCGGATATAGAGTAGTCTCCTATCTTGCCGTACTTCCGCTCTTCATGGTCAATGACTATGGGCAACATTGCTTATAAGTACTCATATCTTTAAGTTTATGGGTAAAGCTAACCAATTATTACATTACTTTATGAGAGCACTTATCTCTTTCTCTAAGGAGTATAAATCATTCGTTATTGGATCTTCATAATCGCTAACAATATCTAAATAGGCTCTCGTTATTCCGTTGATTGGATTTAATGTCAGGCTCTGACAGTTATCGGATAATAAACTCTTTACGCTCTCCAATCTTGAAATAATTAGGTCTAATTTAGGCTCGTAAGGTAGTTTGTTCTTTAGATCAACTATTACTTTATCTAATTTATTCTTCATATTCTTATATTTAGTAGCAGCCCTAACCGAATCGAATTAAGTCTTTATAACGTCTTGCCAGATGGCCTTCAATTCCCTTTCATATTTAGTTGCATTCGCAATGTGTATCCTTTTTAAGTATCCACACAAAGTTGTTGGATGCTCTTTAAGTAGATAGTACTCGATTAGAAAAGCAACCAGAAAGTTTTTATAGTAAGGAAGTTCTGTGATGAGTTTAGGCTTCTCATCATCACTTAGTTCTTCTCCTTTAGGATATTCATCCTCATCCTCAAAATCATAACTCATCTTCCTTTCCACAAAAGAAACAATTTCTGTCATGTTTGAAATGAGCAAGGTTTCTAAGTCCTCGACCTCAATTTGTGCGGCTTTTAACTGCTCTTTGTCATAATCTAACAGTACAAAAGGGATATTACTCTCAATCTCTATATTTCTTTTTTGTAGTATGTTCCTTAGAAGAAGTTCATAACTTTTACCATTGATAAATCTATTTATTTCATCCATATTACCAAGAGTTTGTTTCTTCAATTACTTTTCTTAATTTATATTCAGTATGTCTATAGAGATTCATTGATGCGAGTTCCTATGGAGTAGTTTGTGCTTATCCCATGTCTTGTTTGCTGTTCAAAAAGAAAACAATAATTCTCAAGGGTTGAACTTGAGTACTTATATATTATAATATCAAATGGGGTTTGTTGGACTTAAGCCCAATGTATTTACCAAATCATTATTATATATAAGAGTAGAGATTAAACTCATCGTTTGACAGGCTTATCACTTATTGGTTAATGTCATTCCTTCTCCATAGGTTGTAATACTGGAGACGGTTGTAGTAGAGTCCTACCTCATCATCCTCATACTGCCCTCACTGGTGGAAAAGAGTAAGTTTTTGCAGCTGTGAAATGGCTGTCTTGTTGTAAGCAGGCCGTATTTCCTACAGCGTACCATTGTCATATAGTTATTTCCTGTCTGATGGTCATACTCTTTGTAATATGACTTAAACGCAAAAAACTACAATTTATTATTGAATAAAGTGATGTCTTGTAGGGTAATATCATATTCTTTCTTCACTGGTATAAAGAAACTTTTGAGATGAGGAATACTCATAATATCCCTCACTTTACAGTCTCTAACACTTGTTGACCCAATCATCCTTATTTCTTTAAGATTGGACAAATGTAGCAAGAAAGCAATAGAAGGTAACTCTCCACAGTTATCAATTGTTAGTCTTTCCATGTTTGTTAATGAGCCAAGTATCTCCCAGTCTTTTATCTTCTTACAGTTCTGAAATGCAACAGAGGTAAGAGATTTGTTATCTTTTAGCCAGCTTATAGACTCCATTTTAGAATTGTAACCTATTCCGATGTGCTCTAAGTGTGGCATATTCTGTAGTGCATTAAATTCGCTTAACTTACTTTTCATCAATCCTATTCGTCTTGCTTTTCCAAAAGAGACAAACTCATTTGAGGTCGTTCCAGAGTAGTTATCAATAAAGATATATTCTAAGTTCTTGCATTGGAAGATTGATTTACAGTTCTTTTTATTATAGTTTAGATAAATGCACCATAGCAAGGGTAATGAAGAAAAAGGGATTTCTTTGTCTGCGCTACCATGTATCTTTAAATACTCTAACTTTCTCAAACAAGACAAGTGAGACAGGTCTTCATAAGTATATGAATTCAGGTCTAATGCTCTTATATGCTCTAAAATAGATATCTTTTCAATATTTTCAATCTTCTTGTTTATGCCCTCTGAGATTGCTATAAGGCCATCAATATTGTTCGTATTTATATAAGATATGTCGGGTTTCTGTTCTATATTTGCTTGCATAAAAGCATATTCTTTTCCGAAATACTCCTTCCTTATAATAGTCTTCCCCCCTGTCGGTAAGCTTCTTTCTCCTTGAAGATCTAAAACGCTGATATTACTTTCTTTCATTCTTGATGATATTTCTTTTATGAATTTATGCCCATAGAGTGTGGAATAGATTTGGACTACTAACCTGTATATCAGACTCCTTTTTGTTCGCTCTATAGGCTCTGCAGGCTACAACGAACATTATCTATATGCTGATGAAATTCATTCTTGCTACTTGTGCTTGGTAATGTTTTTTGTGTAAAGTAAGGCCTTATATCAGCAACAAAGATACGTTTTTTTTCAATACTTTTGCTGTATTTGATACTTCACATTTAATATGCACGGGGCCAGACAGATAACCAGCGGCATTATAATCGTAACGGACACTTCTGTTGTTTATTGTATCAAGTGGCCGTAGAAAGCGAAGGTTATCACAGCCTCATATATCAGTAGGTGTGTGATTGACAGAACCCTTTTCGTTTCAGCTCGCTTTTTAAGTGCTGTTCTAATCAACTTTTATGTACTTAAATGTAGTTTCTCTGCAAGCCTTTAGATGCCTTTATGATAACAGAAAGCTCCCATGCGTCCTCCCGCCATGTACTAAAAGTTACAGCGAACTTACTTACCCTCTTAGTAAGATACGCATGCAACTCGTAGGATGTTTTACTTTCTCTATGGGAGATGGACACATCCCAAGACTCTTATCTGTACCTCCATAGAGCTGTGAGGACAATAACTTGACCTATCTTAGGAACCTGTTAGCTCTTGAAAAATCTTTACTTTGCGTCGAGCTATATCCCTTCATAATAGGAATATAAGGTCTCTTGGAATTAAGTCTATAACATGCAATGAATCAATATATTACGAATAGCGTTTGAGGACATGCCCTTCTTGCCCGAAGAAGGGCGTCTTCAAGCCTCAAGAAGGGCATGTTCTCGAACGTAGAAGGGCGTCTTCTTGAAGCATGAAGAGGGTGTATTGTGTTCGAAGGGAGCGAAATTCCTTGACATTAAGACGATGGGCATGCGTAGATTATACATGTGTGTAAACTTAAAGATATCAATGCTTGGCTAATGCGTAAGGGGCCAAAGTGTGATATGATTCCTTGGTAGTCATGCCTTGTAGGCAGCTAAGACGGCATAACAGCTATATATATTAGGATCGAAATGATAATTTACATTATATTCATACAGCGTGAGTTTGCCCCTTGTCAAGCTCATTGTGTCTTGACTAACATGATTATCTATCCTTGATATATATCAGCAGAAGCGGTTATAATAAAGCTCCAGACTCCTTGTACTCATACTGGCTTAGTTAGTAGGAAGGGATGATGTTTCAGCATGAGTGAAGCTTGACAAGCTTATCCATAGAGGTTATAGTCAGTCTGTTGATGCGCCTGTTATCTTGTAGTTAGACTATAGGTCAGTAATAGAAATGCCCCGTTAGGGAGGTGCTATTCGATTTCTACTCTTAAAAACAAATCCTTTATTAAAGAGTCTTTATCGCATATCTCTCTAAACTTCAGTATGAAATCCCTTAAGGCATCAGCATCTGTAGCATAGGCACAATACATGCCTGCTTCTGGATCATGGTGTATGGTAGCTTTTAATTCAGGCATATATTCTTTCAAGAAAGCTTTGGCCAAAGCACACCAGTCATATCCATTCCCTTCAAAGCCCTCTTCTTCTCTTGTTTCAAATAGTTCTTGTTTGTATTCTCCTGTACTCAAACATACAGAGAATTGATCTTCATGATTGACCCAGAAAAAGGGTGCTATCTTACTTTTGAAATGTTTAGTGTCCATATTGTTCTAATTGAATAAAGAGTTCATCACTGTTAGTTTTTATTCCTTCTCGGTATTTTGCTGGGATTTTATTACCGCATCGTTCGAACCAATCGTTAAACACCTTTTTCCACTCTTGTACCTTCTCTTTCTTGATTAGAAGGTTTGCATTGACAGGAAACCTCTTTGCTAAGGACACTAATATATCGATATGAGTCATTACAGCTTGAACTGGTTTATTAGCTGTTTTAAGCCATTCTATGTTCTCTTCTATCTGCCTTAACGCTAAGTTGATATACCGTGCATTCTCTAATTCGGCCATTTCATTTCCTTCTGGTGCAGTACTAAATATCCTCATACTTTATGTATTATAATTTACAACCTCTACTTTAAGGTTCTTGATGTAGTCTTTTAGTTTATTCAACCCTCTTATTCTATGGCCTGTCCCATCTCTTTGCAGAGTAGTCGACCAGTCTTGGCATTCCATGTGTAGGTAATGTCTCCACTTATATCCGTTATGGAATCGTTCAAACAACACATGACAGTGAGACTATAAATAATAAAAGGTAAGTGATGAGTCTTCTCATATTCTTATCTGATATTTAGGCCCATCTTTGTTCATTACCATAGAACATGCAGATGCACTTTATTATTTAGTGATGATTGCAGAACAATGGTTTCAAGTGCAAATCTACATATTCTTTTTCTTAAAAGCAAATCTTCATTTATTCTTTTGGGTGTTATGCTTATTCTACCTTTGGTTTATTTGTCATTTTTTACGCCTATCCATCAAGCGATTTTATCCCCGTCCTCTCTTCGAATCAGTTGAGGAATGATGATCGAGATAGGGCCATGTATGATTGTATGCAGCTTAATAAACGCTTTACATTCATGTCATTTGCGTAATTCTTAGTACTGTTTATTCAACCTTCTACGCTTAGATTAGTAGTTTCCCTTTGTGCCACACGTAGCTATATGCTGCTTCTGTTAATTGTGTTATATCCCCTTCTAAATTTCATGTGACGATGTTTCATTTTTTATTATACCATTCTATCTATGTACATTCCGTCTTTTTATCATTCGAATGCCCCATTGTCTTTGTATATTTATGGTACTTTGTACGATTAGGAAAAGTTTTGACATGAATCATTTGAGTGGTTGAGGCTAACGATAACGAAGATGGGTAAGAATAGAGCTCATAACATTCAATAAGTCAGTTGGTTATGATTACCTATTGAGAAGGGCGTTATTAAGGGATAAGAAGGGCGTCTTCAAGCCTCAAGAAGGGCATGTTCTCGAACGTAGAAGGGCGTCTTCTTGAAGCATGAAGGGCAAGTATTGGTTGTGAGATAAGCGAAAAAGATTTACAGAGTGAACTTACTGTCACTTATTGTAAGTCTATGCTCCCTCCTTCTTTCCTATCTTCTATCAATGTTTTCACGCTTTTCGGATGATGTATGGATGTTCCACATGTGAGGAAAAAAGATGATGAAACCTGTTACTCCGCCAAGCATCGTTCACTCTGTTACCTTGGCTATCATCTTCTGGCTAAAAGTGTTTACTCAGTCTTAACTATATCCCGTCTCGGAAGACTTGCGTAACTATAGTCATAGTAAGGTTATTCAGTCAAAATCAAATTTGCTGTCATTACTGTCATTCGATGTTGTCATTTAACTTGTTAGTAATCAGTAGTGTTACACGAAGTGTTAAATATGACAGCAACTTAAAATAAAAATAATTCTTGTATAATGTGTTGTGTTTTCCTTCTGTCAGTAAGGTGAGTTATTACCTCATAATGTCAGAGCATCAGTTAACAATCAAGAGTTCAAAACAGCGTGATTTATTATTGAGTTGTAGGCATGGCGAGAGAGCCCACAGCTTAATGTTAGACTGTTTTAGGGATAGTATTCATGGAGGAAGTATATCACAGTCTTTTTATGAGTGAATAACATGCTAACCCCATTTTGGTAAGATTTATTTCTGTTTTTTACGTCAATCAGCTAATAATCGAGATATTTTATCTATATTTGCATTGTGTTATAAAGCAAAGCAAAGATGAAGAAGTATGTCCTCGACTTGAAGGTATCTTCTGTGGAGAGAGTCAATGCAAGGAATGTCCTTATCAGGTTGACAGATGATAAACCACTCCCAGAGATGCTGCCTGGTCAGTTTGTAGAGGTGAGAGTGGACGGCTCACCTTCTACCTTTCTTCGCCGTCCTATATCCATAAATTTCGTTGATATTGAGCGTAATGAGCTGTGGCTGCTTGTAGCAACAGTAGGAGAAGGAACGCATGCGCTCGCACGTTTGCGCAAAGGCGACATGTTAAACTGTGTGCTCCCATTAGGTAATACGTTCACCCCCTTGGCAAGTTCGTCTGAACGAGTACTACTCGTTGGTGGAGGAGTAGGGGTGGCTCCACTATTATATTTCGGTAAGCAGATAAAGGAAGCAGGCGGAACACCGGTCTTCTTGTTGGGTGCTCGTACAGCAGCCGACTTAGCAGAAATATCGCTTTTTGAGCAGTATGGAAGGGTATGTATAACCACTGAGGATGGTTCAGCAGGTGAGAAGGGGTTTGTCACAAACCATTCCGTCCTGTCCACAGAGCGTTTTGACCGTATATCTACGTGTGGTCCTAAGCCCATGATGAAGGCCGTAGCACATTATGCCTATCAAGCCTCAATCCCTTGCGAAGCATCGTTAGAGAACATGATGGCCTGCGGTGTCGGTGCTTGTCTGTGTTGTGTAGAGAAGACAACAGAAGGTAATCTATGCGTATGTAAGGAAGGTCCTGTCTTTGATACACGTAGATTGATGTGGGGAGAATAAATCAGAAAGAAGTGGTAGGAGACTTTGTTTGCTTTTATTCGGTCGATAAAATGAATCGTCTTAATAAGGTTGATAGAAGGAGAATACCACAATGTTTCGTAAAAATAGATGATTATAATATGGCTGATTTAAGTGTAAAGATAAGTGACTTACATCTCAAGAACCCCGTGATGACGGCCAGTGGTACCTTTGGCTATGGTTTGGAGTTTGCCGATTTCGTACCATTGGAAGAGATTGGAGGAATCATCGTCAAGGGAACGACGCTGAAGCCACGAGAAGGAAATGACTATCCGCGCATGGTGGAGACACCTCAAGGGATGCTTAATTGTGTAGGCTTGCAGAATAAAGGTGTAGATTACTTCATCGAACATATCTATCCTCAGATAAAGGATATCGACACGAATATGATAGTTAATGTGAGTGGAAATTCTCCAGAGACGTATGCTGAGACGGCAGAGAAGCTCGATGCGTTGGAGAGAATACCAGCTATCGAGGTGAATATCTCTTGTCCAAACGTGAAAGAAGGCGGTATGTCGTTCGGTGTCACCTGTTCTGGGGCAGCTTCAATCGTAAAGGCTGTACGCGAACACTACCATAAGACGATGATAGTCAAGCTATCACCTAATGTCACAGACATCGCCAGCATTGCACGTGCCTGCGAAGATGAAGGTGCCGATTCAGTGTCGCTGATAAACACGTTGATGGGAATGGCAATCGACATAGAGCGTCGTCGCCCTAAGTTGAGTATTCGTACAGGAGGGTTGAGCGGTCCAGCTGTAAAACCAGTAGCAGTCCGAATGGTCAATGATGTGGCAAAGGCTGTAAAGATACCAGTCATTGGGTTGGGTGGAATCTCAACTGCGGAAGATGCGATAGAGTTCCTTATGGCGGGTGCCACTGCTATCCAAATAGGTACAGCAAATTTCCTTGACCCTCAAGTAACGATAAAGGTGCGTGATGGTATTAATGATTGGCTCGACCGTCATGGCTGTAAGTCTGTAACAGAAATCATTAATTGTCTGGCATAGACATGTAGGGTAAGGAAAGGTGTAGGAATAGTTCGTTACATGGAAGACGAATGGTGATAAATACTGTCATTGTTCGTAGATATGGATGGACGAGCAAAGTCTTATAAACGTAGTTCCTTAAAGAAAAGCTAAGTGCTGACAATGTCTCCACCTCTTCTATAAGGCGTTGTCAGTACTTATTTTCGTTTATTAGTTTAAGAGATGTTTGCCTTTGCGGTTAGTCTTTAGGCCGAGTGTAAATGCAAAACAGGTGGTATCCGCTCTTAGAAGACCATTAGTCTTACTTTTAATCAGCAAGATTAGAAACGTAATCAATATCAGTAGAAGAAAGATACTTAGATAGGATTAATTCGTACCCTTCATTGTTGAAGTTGGAAAGTGGGGTAGAGAAGGTTATGTTTTACATTTTTTTGCACAAAGTCTATTTATGTGCGCATTATTATAAGGAGCGTGTTTTAAAATACATTAAAATAGAGGTTATTCGCTTGCTGTATTATTTCTCTTTTTATTATCTTTGTAAGATAGAATCAGAAATATATAAGTTTACTTTTAAAGCAATGTTTGAAAATTTAAGTGATCGTCTTGAACGCTCCTTTAAGATACTCAAGGGAGAAGGAAAGATAACAGAGATAAATGTAGCAGAAACCCTGAAGGACGTGCGTAGAGCACTTCTTGATGCCGATGTTAACTATAAAGTAGCTAAGTCGTTTACAGATACTGTAAAGCAGAAGGCATTAGGTATGAATGTGCTTACAGCCGTTAAGCCTGGACAACTCATGGTTAAGATAGTACATGATGAGTTGGCAGAATTGATGGGTGGCGAGGCTGTCGGTCTGAATTTGTCAGGTCGTCCTTCAATCATTCTTATGAGTGGTTTGCAAGGTTCTGGTAAGACTACATTCTCTGGAAAGTTGGCAAACATGCTTAAAACAAAGGAACATAAGAATCCTTTGTTGGTTGCTTGTGACGTCTATCGTCCTGCAGCTATCGACCAGTTGAAGGTCGTTGGAGAGCAGGTGGGAGTAGCTGTCTATAGCGAGCCAGAGAATAAGAATGTAAACGAGATTGCTGATCATGCACTTGCAGAAGCAAAGGCAAAGGGAAATGACGTAGTTATCATCGATACTGCTGGTCGTTTGGCTGTTGATGAAGAGATGATGAATGAGATCGAGAGTCTCAAGAATCATGTTCATCCCGACGAGACTCTGTTCGTTGTTGACTCAATGACAGGTCAGGACGCAGTGAATACTGCCAAGGAGTTCAATGACCGTTTGGATTTTAATGGCGTTGTTCTCACAAAGCTTGATGGTGATACGCGTGGTGGTGCGGCGTTATCAATCCGCACTGTCGTCACAAAGCCAATCAAGTTCATTGGTACAGGCGAGAAGATGGAGGCTATTGATGTGTTCCATCCAGGTCGTATGGCCGATCGTATCTTAGGTATGGGTGACGTTGTCTCACTTGTAGAACGTGCGCAGGAGCAGTTCGATGAGGAAGAAGCAAAGCGTCTGCAGAAGAAGATACAGAAGAACCAATTTGATTTCAACGACTTCTATAACCAGATACAACAAATCAAGAAGATGGGTAACTTGAAAGACCTTGCTTCTATGATTCCTGGTGTAGGCAAGGCTATCCGTGATGTTGATATCGACGATAATGCCTTCAAGGGTATTGAAGCTATTATCCAAAGTATGACACCGAAGGAACGCACGAACCCAGAATTGCTCAATAACTCCCGTCGTCAGCGTATTGCAAAGGGCTCTGGTACCAATATACAAGAGGTAAACCGACTCATTAAGCAGTTCGACCAGACTCGTAAGATGATGAAGATGGTTACTGGCTCGAAGATGGCTGGTATGATGGGCAAGATGAAAGGTATGCCGGGTATGCCAAAGATGCCGAAGATGTAAGAAACACATATTCATTAAATAATATCATTACTATGGAATATCAGTTAATAGACGGAAAGGCAACAGCAACTGCAATAAAGCAGGAGATTGCCGAAGAAGTGGAGGCCATTGTTGCCGCGGGTGGTAAACAACCTCATCTGGCTGCTGTTTTGGTGGGACACGATGGCGGAAGTGAAACCTATGTTAAGAATAAGGTCATTGCCTGCGAGCAGTGTGGATTTAAGTCTACGCTCATTCGTTTTGAGGCTGATGTTACAGAAGAAGAGCTTTTGGCTTGTGTGGATAAGCTGAATAAAGACGAAGATGTTGATGGCTTCATCGTTCAGCTTCCTTTGCCAAAGCATATCGACGAGCAGAAGATTATTATGGCTGTCGACTATCGCAAGGATGTGGATGGCTTCCATCCTATCAATGTGGGTCGTATGGCGATTGGTTTACCTTGCTTTATCTCAGCTACTCCATTGGGTATTCTCACCTTATTGCAGCATTATCATATTGAGACTTCTGGTAAGAAATGTGTTATCTTAGGTCGCAGCAATATTGTTGGTAAGCCTATGGCACAGCTGATGATGCAGAAACAATATGGTGATTCAACGGTAACAGTATGTCACTCTCGTTCAAAGGATTTGAAGAAAGAGTGCCAAGAGGCAGACATCATTATTGCAGCTATTGGCAGACCTGAATTTGTAACAGCTGATATGGTGAAGCCTGGTGCAGTGGTTATTGACGTCGGTACGACACGTGTAGAAGACAAAACACGCAAGAGTGGTTTCAGACTGTGTGGTGATGTGAAATTTGATGAGGTTGCTCCTCTTTGCTCTTTCATTACGCCTGTCCCAGGTGGTGTTGGTCCTATGACCATCTGCTCACTGATGAAAAATACACTTGCGGCAGGCAAGAAAGAATATTATAAGTAGATGACAGCAGAAGAATACTTCCAACGAGGTAATGAATACCGACAGAGAGGCGACTGGCAGGAAGCCTTAGCTAATTATATGGAGGCTATCGAGTTGGACCCTAATTCTCCAGCAGTAGTCGCAAAAGAGATGCTGGAGAATATTCTCAACTTCTATAACAAGGATGCGTATAATCCTTAAAATACAAAAACTATGAGCAAGATGAAAGGTGCCATTGTAGTAAACACAGATCGATGTAAAGGATGCCAGTTGTGTATCGTTGCATGTCCCAAGGATGTTATTGCATTGGCTCAGAAAAAGGTAAATGTCCACGGCTATCCGTATATTGAGTCTGCACGACCAGATGATTGTATCGGTTGTGCTGCTTGTGCTACGGTTTGTCCTGATGGCTGTATCACGGTCTATCGTAAAAAAGTGGAGGAATAATTTATGGCAGAACAAGATGTAAAACTAATGAAGGGTAATGAGGCTATCGCTCATGCAGCTATCCGCTGTGGCGCTGATGGCTATTTCGGTTACCCTATCACTCCTCAGAGTGAGATAATAGAGACACTTGCAGCATTGAAGCCATGGGAGACAACGGGTATGGTTGTTCTTCAGGCTGAGAGCGAGGTGGCTTCTATCAATATGATATATGGTGGTGCTGGTGCTGGTAAGCGTGTGCTAACAAGTTCTTCATCACCTGGTGTAGCTTTAATGCAAGAGGGTATCAGCTATATGGCAGGTGCCGAACTTCCAGGCGTCTTTGTAAACGTTCAGCGTGGTGGACCAGGTCTTGGAACAATCCAACCAAGTCAGAGTGATTATTTCCAAGCGACACGTGGAGGTGGTAATGGCGATTATAATGTGATTGTATTGGCACCAAGCTCAGTACAGGAGATGGCTGACTTTGTTGACTTAGCATTTGAGTTAGCATTCAAGTATCGTAATCCTGCAATGATTCTTTCTGATGGTGTGATTGGTCAGATGATGGAGAAGGTTGTCCTTCCACCGCAGAAGCCACGTCGTACAGAGGAAGAAGTCCGTAAGGAATGTCCATGGGCTTCAATGGGTCGTACAGCTGATCGTAATCCTAATATCATTACCTCTTTGGAATTGAAGCCAGAGATAATGGAAGAAAGAAACCTCCACTTACAGGAGAAGTATCGTCAGATTCGTGAGAATGAGGTACGCTTTGAGACGCAGCAATGCGAAGATGCCGACTATATTATCGTTAGTTTCGGTAGTGCAGCACGTATTGGTGAGAAGGCTGTTGAGCTGGCTCGTGAGTCGGGATTGAAGGTCGGCTTGTTCCGTCCTATTACTTTGTGGCCTTTCCCAAGCAAGCAACTTGCAGAGTTATGCAAGGGTAAGAAGGGTGTATTGGTTAGTGAAATCAATGCAGGTCAGATGGTACAAGATGTTCGTTTGGCTATCAATGGCGCCTTACCTGTAGAGCATTTTGGTCGCTTAGGTGGTATCGTTCCTGACCCTGAAGAGATAGTCAAGGCACTCAAGGAAAAGTTAGTAAAGTAAGAAGGGAGGACGTATATTATGGCAAATGATATCATTTCACCTGAGAATCTGGTGTATAAGAAGCCTACTTTGATGAACGATACGACAATGCACTATTGTCCGGGTTGTTCTCATGGTGTGGTTCATAAGTTAGTTGCAGAGGTTATCGAAGAGATGGGAATGAGTGATAAGGCGATTGGTGTATGCCCTGTTGGCTGTGCCGTATTTGCTTATCGTTATCTTGATATCGATTGGCAGGAGGCTCCTCATGGTCGTGCACCGGCTGTAGCAACAGGTATTAAGCGACTTTGGGAGGACCGTTTGGTTTTCACTTATCAAGGAGATGGTGACCTCGCTTGTATTGGTACAGCAGAAACAATCCATGCCTTGAACCGTGGCGAGAATATTCCTATCATCTTTATTAATAATGCCATTTATGGTATGACAGGTGGACAGATGGCGCCTACAACGCTTATGGGTCAGAAGACAGCAACTTGTCCATACGGTCGTGAACCAGAACTGCATGGCTATAATCTGAACATTACGGAGTTGGCAAGTCATCTGAAAGGAACTTGCTATGTAACTCGTCAGAGTGTTGACACCGTTGCTTCAATTAATAAGGCGAAGCGTGCAATCCGCAAAGCGTTTGAGGCAAGTATGCAAGGAAAGGGAAGCTCATTAGTAGAGATTGTTGCAACCTGTAACAGTGGTTGGAAGCTTTCTCCTGTTAAGGCTAACGAGTGGATGCGTGAGAATATGTTCCCTGAATATGAAAAGGGTGATTTGAAAGATACTACAGGTCTTTAATCCTTCCCTATATAAATAAGGTGTAAAATGAAAAAAGAGATAATTATTAGTGGCTTCGGTGGTCAGGGCGTACTCTCTATGGGTAAGATCCTGGCTTATTCGGGACTAATGGAAGATAAGGAGATAACATGGATGCCTGCTTATGGACCAGAGCAGCGTGGTGGTACAGCCAACGTTACTGTTATTGTAAGCGACGAACGCATCTCTTCTCCTATCCTTAGTAAGTATGATGTTGCGATTGTGCTGAACCAACCTTCGCTTGATAAGTTTGAACCAAAGGTTAAGCCAGGTGGTATTCTTATCTATGATGGTTATGGTGTATTCAATCCTCCTACGCGTAAGGACATCACCATCTATCGCATTAATGCTATGGATAAAGCTGCTGAGATGAAGAATGCAAAAGTGTTTAATATGATTGTGCTGGGTGGTCTGCTTAAGGTTTGCCCTGTTGTCAGCACTGATGGACTAAAGAAGGCACTCTTCAAGAGTCTTCCTGAACGCCATCATAACCTCATCCCACTAAATATGGAAGCAGTGGAAGAGGGAATGAAAATCATTACTCAGCAATAATTAAGTGGTAAACAACAATAGTAACTGTTGTTATAATAAAGGAATTTAACCTGATTTTTTATAACTCTCTAATTTGTTTAAGGGACCTAAGCAGTGATGCTACGGGTCCCTTTTTCTTTAGTAAACATCTTATCCTTCAAGATTGTGTCTTCTTATATTTGTCGTTGAGGGCTGAACAGATATTGTTTCTGTTATCTTGCTAATAGATTCTCATTAGCATGCAAGCAATCTTCTAACAACAAGTAGAAGGCTATTATAGCTATTTGTTGCTTGGCGTTACGAGTTAGCACGAAACATAATAACTTATAGCACCATATTTGTAGTGTGTTCGCATGATTGTAGAAAGTCGGAGGTAGAACTTTCGATAGCCGTAAGTGAAACAAACGATAAGGGCCTGTTCGAACCACTTTGTGGACTTCCAATAATTTTGAAATATCGCTTTCGGTATTGAAGAGGGTTCTCCCTACAATATATGTGATATAGCCCCATTGTTTCACATGTTATTATGTTACAATAAGATAAAAGATATATAACATTGTTCAATATTTCCATCTTTATGGTTTCTTATGCTCATAATATAGGGGCCTGTGCATTTTTTATCTAAAAAAATTTGGCTGTCTCATTATTTTTTTATTACTTTGCAGCGAGTTTAAGACACTGACATTATAGATTTTACAAATATTAATTAATTCAGAGAAAACAATGAAAAAGTTAGTTTTAATGTTGGCAGCTGCTTCTATGGCAGCTTCAGTTTCTGCTCAGACAGTGGCAGAAAGCAAGGCATTTGACAACGTCTACGTTGGTATTAACGGTGGTGTTGCAACAAAGACAACTGGTCACAAGTGGTTGAGCGACCTCGATCCAAACGCTGGTATCCGTATCGGTCGTTATTTCACTCCAGTATTCGGTTTGGCAATTGAGGGTAATGCATACTTCTCTAACAAGCCTTGGACTTCTACAGGTACTGTAGTTCGCGCTACAAACGCAAGCTTGCTCGGTACTGTAAACTTGAGCAACCTCTTCGGTGGTTACAAGGGTGAGCCACGTACCTTCGAGGTTAGCGCACTTTATGGTCTTGGTTGGATGCACGTATTCACAAGCAACAAGGCATTCAAGGATGCTACTGCTGACAACCGTAACCGTATGACTTCTAAGGCAGCTCTTGATTTCGCTTTCAACTTTGGTTCAGAGAAGCAGTTCCAGTTCTACGTAGAGCCTTCTATCAACTTCGCATTCTTGGGTCAGTCAAAGAACAAGGAATTGGTTGCAACTGGTAATGCTTTGAATCCAGTAGCTTTAGCTGATCATCAGGAGTATGGTTACAAGGCAGCTTCACAGGCAGGTCAGCCAGCTTACAACATCAACAACTCATTCGTTCAGTTGAATGCTGGTCTTGTTTACAAGTTCAAGAACTCTAACGGTACACACAACTTCACAATCGTTACTCCACGTGACCAGGCTGAGATCGATGCTTTGAACGCTCAGATTAACGAGCTCCGTAACCGTAAGCCAGAGGTTATTACTAAGGAGATTGTTAAGGAGGTTCCTTCTGTTAAGGTTAAGGAGTTCACTGTATCTGACCTTGTATTTGTAACATTCGCTCAGGGTAAGTCTGCTCTTACTAAAGAGGCTAAGGCTGCTCTCAACAACGTTAAGGAAGGTGTTCACGTTCAGGTTGTTGGTACAGCTTCTCCAGAGGGTTCTAAGGAACTTAACGATCGTCTCTCACAGGCTCGTGCTGACGTAGTTGCTAACTACCTCAAGGGTCGTGGCGTTATCGTTGACGAGGCAACTGGTAAGGGTGTACAGGGTGTAACTTCTAACCGTCTTGCAGTTGTTTACGTAAAGTAATCTAAACGAGTAGGTTAAGAAGGACAATCCTTCAAACAATAACAATAAGGGATGCATCTTTAAGGTGCATCCCTTTTTATTTTGCTTTTTCGTTATCAACTTACTGCTTGTCATATAGTGTGTTCTCTGTGAGAAACATAACACTTAACATCTACCATACATGTCATCTTATCAAGTGGGAAAGTTCTTTTCCATAGAGGAACACTGAATTTTGCACGCAAATAGAATCTATATATAGGGCCTATCCCTTGTCTTAACGTAAACTTTTTTCGACTCTCAAGAGAGTAATACATGGTCTTTAAGATAGAAGAAGAGGCCTAACAGTATTCAAGAACATGCTCTTCTTGGGTGATGAAGACGCCCTTCTTGCCTCAAGAAGGGCATGTTCTTTAATGCAATATGTAACATGTTGATACAATGTGTGTTATGAATTTTATCTGAAAGGATATTATACCCCAACATAAGGGGTGTCCTGCTCGACTATGTGTAATTATTTTTCTTAATCCTATTAATCCTCATGAAGAGTGAGGTTAAATGTTTGACCTGTTCCCTAAGAAGTGGAGTATGCCCTCTTTAGATATAACGATTCATTTCTACTAAGGGCAACTACGAGTCTTCAGATTTTCTTGCTTACATAGAATATAATGACAATTTTTCCGTTATAATAGTAAGTTAGGCATTGGTAAATGCATAAAGTAAATGTTCGTGTAAGATAAGTGTAATATGGAAAAGTTATCAAAGATAGGAAGATATGAGTTTTTGGCTGAGCCGTTTCATTGCGACTTTTCCAATCATTTGTTTATGGGTCACTTAGGCAATCACTTGTTGAATGCTGCTGATTTCCATAGTAATGATCGTGGTTATGGTATGAATTATCTCAATACTGTCAATAAGACGTGGGTATTGAGTCGCCTGGCTATTGAGGTGATGGACATGCCGAAGGCCTACGATAAGTTTTTCGTAGAGACTTGGGTGGACAGTGCTCTGAGGTCTTTTACAAGCCGTAACTTTAAGATAGTCGGGGAGTCTGGGCATGTTTATGGTTACGGAAAGAGTGTGTGGGCCATGATAGACCTTGATACACGTCATCCTGCCGACATACTTGCCGTTCGTGGCGGCTTGATAACTGAGTATATAGAAACCGAATACCCTTGTCCGATAGAAAAGTCTTCACGTGTGAAGCTATTAGTTGGTGCAACTCCAATCCGTTCAATCGACACTTATTATAATGATGTAGATATCAATGGGCATATAAACTCAGTCAAGTACATAGAGCATGTATTAGATCTGTGGGACGTAGCTTGGTATAAGCAGCATTGTATCAAGCGTTTTGAGATAGCATACGTAGCAGAATCTCATCAAGGAGATAGACTCCACTTCTATCGAGAGGGTCGGGATTCAGATACTGATTTTAATGTTAGAATAACCAAGAGTAATAGAGACAGCGCAGAAGTAGAGGTTTGTCGTTGTAGAGTTCAGTTTGTTTGATACCAATCAAATATTAGTAGAACCAACGAGAAGCTGTTGGTTCTTACTGATGCGAGCCTACAATAAGTAGGCTGTATCTACAAAATAATTTTTCCTGTCACATCTGTCATGCTTTATGAGTATCTAACTAATTAGATTGCAATGAGTTAGTTCTAAATGTTAAAATGACAGCAAATGAATTTAAAAATAAATTTGTTATAAACGTTGTATTTCAGCTTTAATTTTAGTCCAATTAGTGAGGACTCCAATAAACCGAGATGTGTTGAGACCTACCACATTAATCCATGTATCAGAAGACCAAATCTTTTAGGGTAGAAGTAAGAAACTTCCATCCAAAAGGATTTCCTCTTCCAGAATCATCTCTCGCATAACTTGCTGAACAAGGTCCCAATCATCATTCAGTTGACGAATCTCTGTAATAGCATGCTTATGCCCATCTTCTAAGAGTGTCAGCAGTTGTTTTCTGATTTGTTCTTTCTCGTTCGTATCATCCTCTTTGGTATGCGATAAGCAAACATCACATTGTCCGCAGTCGGTTGATTTATTTTCTCCGAAATAGGATAGTAGCTGTCTGCTGCGACACACTCGCTCATTTTGTGCGTAATTGATAACAGAGTTGATGCGTTTGATAAATTCTTCTTTTCGATTTTCATATACCTCTTTACTAAGAACAACATCAACGCCGTCAATACGATCTTGTGTGTAGCTAATAAGTGGTATATTCTTACGAGGGATGAAATTGATGATACGCTTTTTACTAAGATTGGTGAGTATCATGTAGGTTTGGTTTCTATCCAACCCAGCTTCCTGTCCAAGATAACTTTCATCTATGTAGCCATTGTCAGAGAAGAGTCCACCATAATTGCGAAGTAGTGCTGTTACGATATTGTCTTCCTTATCGCTCAGCGAGTCTAATCGGTAAAGTTCATCCCTATTGAGAAGGAAGCGAACACGTGCCTTAGTGTCTGGGTTAAGTTCGTAATCAATATATCCTGCTCGTTGAAGGATGGTCAATGCTGCATTAACACGTATGGGAAAATGCTTGAAAGTATTGCAGAATTTGTCAATCGGAAACTCAAATATACATCCGTAGCCACTCCCAACGCCTATCTGATAGAAGTAGGCTAAGTGTTCATAGACTGTTTGGATATAGTCTTTAGGTGGGAAGGTATCTTCGATGCGCTTCTGCAGTGTGCGTCTGTCATTGCCATTATAAAGTAGAACAGCGTATGCCTTATTACCATCACGACCTGCACGACCCGCCTCTTGGAAGTAAGCCTCCAATGAACTCGGGCAATCAATATGGATAACTACACGTACGTTAGGCTTGTCAATACCCATACCAAATGCGTTCGTCGCAACCATGACACGTATCTTATCAGTCTGCCAGTCGTTCTGGCGTTGGTCTTTAACACCAGGTTCTAAGCCTGCGTGATACCATGTAGCCGAGATACCATGTTCTGTGAGCATCTTTGCAATCTCCTTTGTGCGTTTTCTGCTACGGCAGTAGACAATAGCTGTCTTGGGTAAGGATTGCAGAATATGTACCATCTCGGCATCTTTGTCTTCAGTCTGGCGTACGACATAAGCTAAGTTCCTACGCTCAAAGCTCATTCGGAAGACATTCTTCTCTTTAAATCCTAAGCGGTCTTGAATATCATCAACGACATCTGGTGTAGCTGTTGCAGTTAAGGCAAGGATAGGTGCATCAGGTACTAACTTTCGGATGTTCTCAATCTGTAAGTACGAAGGGCGAAAGTCATAACCCCATTGACTGATACAATGGGCTTCATCAACAGTGATGAAACTCACTTTTATGTGTCGTAGTTTTGTTTGAAAAAGGTCAGACCCTATACGCTCAGGAGAGATATAAAGTAACTTTATTCCACCAAAAGAACAGTTATCCAAGGTTGATACAATGTCATCATGGCGCATGCCAGAATAAATAGCAGCAGCAGTGATGCCTTGTTGACGGAGATGGTCAACCTGGTCTTTCATCAACGCAATAAGAGGAGTAATGACCAGGCACACTCCTTCTTGGGCTAATGCTGGTACTTGGAAAGTTATGGACTTTCCTCCTCCTGTTGGCATTAGTCCTAAGGTATCCTTTCCTGAACCGATACTCTCGATGATGTCCTTCTGAATACCACGGAAATCAGGATAGCCCCAATATTGATGAAGAATGTCGAGATAAGACATTAAACTACATGCTTTGAACGATGAACATTGAGGTTTTGAGCTTTTGGACTTTAGGGTTGATAGTCCTTATTGTTGATACAAATAATACAGCTCTATACTATTGTTAGCAATCCTCAGTAGGTCTGATATCTTCTATTTGCAGTTGAACAGAGCCACGCTTAAAGACGTTATCTTCAATCGTGTAGGCAATGTCAAACGAGCGTTTTGATTTGATGTAACGGGCTGAAGCACTCTGTCCGAAAGCGATACCATTCATTACGTTGTTGGATTTAGAGTCAACCAGTTCCAACTTGATATGCTCTTGCTCGCGTCCTACAACCTTACTCGTTCCAAAGTCGTAAACATCTAACGTACAGAAGAGTGGTTTGGGATTACCAGGACCAAATGGGGCAAAGCGTTTCAGATCAGTGTGTAGCTTTTTGGTTATATCCTTAAAGTCGATAACAGCATCGATATCGAGGATCGCCTCACGCTGTTCAGGCTCAATGTGCTGCTCTACGTAGGCTTGGAATCTTTTACGGAACTCCTTTACATCTGCCCACTTCATGGTTAGTCCGGCTGCGTATGTATGTCCACCAAAGTTCAACAATAAATCACGACAACTCTTAATCGCTGCATATACATCGAATCCAGCTACACTACGTGCAGACCCTGTAGCAAGGTTCTCGTCACGTGTTAAGACTACTGTCGGACGGAAATAGATTTCAGTCAGACGAGAGGCAACGATACCTATGACACCTTTCTTCCAATGCTCATCATAGAGAACGATACTTGATTGATGCTTCTGGCTCTCCAAACGAGCAACAATCTGGTTGGCCTCTTCTGTCATCTGACGGTCTACATCCTTTCGCTGTTCGTTGTATTCGTCAATATGCTTTGCTTGATCGAATGCCAGACTGTATTCTCTTTCAACAAGTAGGTCAACACTTTTCTTGCCATTCTCCATACGGCCGCTGGCGTTAATACGTGGTCCAATCTTGAAGATGATATCGCTCATAGATAATTCACGACCATTCAATCCGCAGATATCTATAATGGCTTTCAATCCGAGACTTGGGTTTTGATTCAACTGTTTCAGTCCGTGGAAGGCAAGAATACGATTCTCGTCTACTACAGGAACTAAATCGGCTGCAATGCTGACAGCACAGAAATCGAGTAGGGGAACAAGTCGAGAAAAGGGAATATTATTGTTCTTTGCAAATGCTTGCATGAACTTAAAACCTACACCACAACCACAAAGGTTCTTGAAAGGATAAGTGTCATCTGGTCGTTTTGGGTTAAGGATAGCTACTGCAGGAGGCATCTCTTCATCAGGAACATGGTGGTCACAGATGATAAAGTCTATTCCCTGCTCCTTGGCATAGGTTATCTCTTCGATTGCTTTGATGCCACAATCGAGAATGATAATAAGTTTAACTCCTGTTTCTTTAGCAAAGTCTATTCCCTTCTTGCTTACTCCATAACCCTCATCATAGCGGTCGGGGATGTAGTAATCGATGTTTGAATAGAATTGTCGTAAGAATTTATATACCAACGCTACAGCTGTACAGCCGTCTACGTCATAGTCTCCGTAGACAAGAATACGCTCCTTATGCCCCATCGCATCATTGAGACGGTCGACAGCAGCATCCATATCCTTCATTAAGAAAGGGTTGATGAGGTCTGCCAACTGAGGACGGAAGAACCGTTTTGCAGCACTCTCCGTCGTTATACCACGACGTATCAGCAGTGAAGCAAGAATAGTGCTAATACCTAACTTCTCTCCTAAGTCTTTAGCTGCATTGTCCTGAGTCTCTGTAGGTGGAATGTAGTTCCATTTAAATTGCATTTTAAGTTGTTTTTATTTCTGTCCGTAAAGGTACAAAAAAAAAGCCAAATGAGAATGTTATGTAGCGTATTATTTGGTTCTGTTTTTTTATGATATTAGCCCTATCAGGCTAATTAGCTCAATTGATAATAAAACAACAATCCCGCTCCAATTGCTTAGAGCGGGATTGTTTATGATTTATAGATTGTTGAAATGATAATATCAGTAAGGCTTGTTCTTTGTTATCAATTCAACTTGTTTTATTCTTTTAGAGACCCATCTTCTTGCGGATATCCTTAGGAATAGCATTCTTGTTTACCATATAGTCCATGGTGTTAGCTGCGATGAAATTCTTGCTCATATACCAGATACCCTTGTAATCGCCAGTCTCACCCCATGAGTTCTTTACCATATAGTACTCCTTACCATTCTGGTCTTTAGCGATACCGAAGATAAGCATACCGTGGTCGTCAGTAAGTTCCCAGTTATCGAAACGATCCTGACGCTGCTGCTGTGTAGGAACAACCTCTGGTACGTTTACACCGAGTGAGTCGATGATATCCTTCTTCTTTGCTGCAGAAAGACCGAGCCAATGAGCCATATCACTACCCTTCATGCTCTCAACCTTCTTACCGTCAACCATGTAAGCCAAACCCTTACGAGTGAAACCAGGCTCACTAACGTCGCCACCCCATGCTACAGTGTAGCCGTTCATGACAGCGTTATCAATGATACGCATCATCTCATCCATTGGGAGGTTATAAGACAATGGGTTGCGCCAGTTATCCTGTACCTCAACAGCAAACTGTGAGTAGAATGGGTGATGTGTGTAAGAAGTAATGGTTACATAGTCACTCCAGTTCAAACCAAGACTTGCTGCGAAGCTCTTTGGAGTGTACTGCTTGCCTTCGTAAGTGAATGTCTCTGGACACTTGCCAAGATAAGCATCGAGGATACCCTGCAAGCCTTGCTTCCACTGACCTGAAATCTTGTTTGCCTTGTTGCGTGCAATACTATTTACGTATGGCTCTAACAATGAGAAGAACTCATTGAAATTGTTCAATGAATCACCATAGAGTGAGCCTGGGAATGGCATAGCACTCTCTGGACAAATACCATGAGTCTCAAGGGTGTGCAATACATCGTATGCAGAGCCACCTTGAGCAAACTGGCAATCACCATGCAAACGTACTACTTGGATAGCACGTTCCATATATGTCTTATTAGCTACAAAACTCTCACAAAGATCGTAAGTCTTACCAGTCTTCTTCAAAATCTCAGCCTCAAAATAACTGAGAGTTGAATAGTCCCAACACGTACCAGAACGGTTCTGGTCTTTAATACTTGTAATTGGATTCTGCTTTACTACTGTGAAAACAGGCTTGTTTGAGGTTGCACCCTCTTTCTTGTCTGCGGCATTAGCACCTAACGCAAGCAAAGCGAACAATGCTACTACTAAAGTTTTTTTCATAAGTTGTTTCTTATAAATCGGGTTGCCGTTGTGAGTGACACTCTTGCGGCAACCTTGATGTAAATATTAATTAAAATGTTTTATTACTTTCGGTTTGCTGCAATGAAATCTTCAACATCCTGTGGATGATAAGGAATAATATCCTTGCCAATGAAGCGGCAACCATCCTTGGTAATGAGAAGGTCATCTTCAAGACGAATACCTCCAAAGTCCTTGTACCCATCCAACTTATCAAAGTTGAGGAAATCAGCACAATGTTTCTTTGCACGCCATTCATCAATCAATGCTGGGATAAAGTAGATACCTGGTTCATCGGTAACAACAAAGCCTTCTTCCAAGCGTCGACCCATACGTAGACAGTTTGTTCCGAACTGCTCAAGGTTAGGGCGTGTCTCTTCATCAAAGCCAACATTAATCTGGTCGAATGACTCCATGTCATGAACATCCATACCCATCATGTGACCGAGTCCATGAGGCAAGAACATAGCATGAGCACCAGCAGCAACGGCAGCATCGGTGTCGCCCTTAGCCAATCCAAGCTCTTTCATTCGGTCAAAGAGAATGCGGCAGATTGCAAAGTGAACATCCATATATTTAACGCCAGGCTTAGAAAGCTTCAATGCAGCGTCGTGGCATTCTTCTACCACCTTATAAATCTCCAATTGTCTCTGTGTGAATTTACCACTTACAGGGAATGTACGGGTATTATCAGAGCAGTAGTGGTTGATGGTTTCAGCACCACAATCACAGAGAGCAAGGCGACCAGCCTCCAATACAGCCATTGAAGGATTACCATGCATAATCTCACCATGCTGGGTGAAGATAGTAGGGAATGATACCATTGAGCCGTATGAGTTGGCAATACCACTAACCTGACCACCGACGAACAGCTCTGTCACACCTGGCTTACCCAGTATCATTGCAGTTGTGTGCATCTTATGTCCAATAACAGCAGCACGCTCCAGTTCTTCGATTTCTTCCTGTGTCTTTACAGAACGCATCTTAACAATCGCATGAATAAGGTCCATGCTTGCTGACTCTTTCTGCTGGTTTGGGTGGATACCAAAGAGGTCAAAGATTTGAATCATGATGTCTGCACGATAAGGTGGTAAGAAATGAACCTTACGATGCTCTCTTAGTGCATTGTTGCAGATAGTCTTCAATCCCTTCATGTTGACGGTGTTAGCTACGCCAACAGCGTCTGCCATATCTTTTACAGAGTCAACACTACCATACCAAACAATGTCGTCAATATCAATATCATCGCCAACGAGAGTCTCGGTGTCATTGTCAATATCAATAACACCAACTAATCCGTCACGTTTTTGACCGAAATAATAGAGGAATGATGAGTCCTGACGGAAAGGATAATATCCATTCGCAGGAAAGTTTGCAGGCGACTCGTTGTTGCCAAAAAGGATAATAATACCTTTCCCAACAAGCTTCTTTAGCTCTGCACGGCGCTTTACATAGGTTTCTTTGTTAAACATATTTCAATTATTAGTTGGTTTGATTGCAAAGATAGTTATTTTTGTTTGAAAGTTATTAACTTTGCAGTTGTTTTTTAACGAGATTTTATGCAAATAGATAGGAATACAGGCTTAGTGTTAGAAGGGGGAGGCATGCGTGGCGTCTTTACCTCTGGTGTGTTGGATGCTTTTATGAAGTATAAGCTCTACTTTCATTACACTGTTGCTGTCTCTGCAGGAGCGTGTAACGGCTTGTCGTATGCCAGTCGTCAGCCACGTCGTGCACGCATCTCTAACATTGATATGCTTGCCAAATATGATTACATAGGACTGCGTTATCTCGTTACGCAGGGATGTATCTTTGATCCTGAATTACTTTACCACCGTTTCCCTTATGAGATTATTCCATTTGATTATGAGGAATATTTCCGTAATTGTAAGAATGGTGATGTATTTGAAATGGTGGTCACAAACTGTCAGACTGGTTTTGCTGAGTATCTTACGGAGGCATCAGGAGACAAACAGAGACTCAATGAGTTAGCACGAGCATCTTCAAGTCTTCCTTATGTAAGTAAGATGGTTACGATCGATGGTAAGGATTTGTTAGATGGTGGGATTGTTGACTCTATTCCTGTTCTCCGTTCTATAGAAACAGGACACACTACCAATGTCGTTATTAGTACGCGTAATAAGGGTTGGAGAGATACCGGACGTGACTATAAACAGCCTAAGTTTATCTATCGTAATTACCCACGTCTTCGGGTTGCTCTTAGCCATCGAATAGAAGCATATAATCGTCAGCTCGATTTGGTAGATGAGTTAGAAGAACAAGGGAAGATACTTGTTATTCGTCCAGTGGCACCAGTAGTTGTCGGACGGATGGAGAAAGATGTAGAGAAACTTGAAGCGCTATATGAAGAAGGTTTCCGTTTGGGAGAAGAGTTTGTGAAAGAGAATCTTCCTCAACTACTGTAACACCAGTCCTTTGTGTATCGTGAAATGACGGAGCTAACCCTACATGTGAGAGATGATCAATTGTTATACTTAACCCTCAATTCCGCAGCATTATTCTTTGCGATCTACTTTTATATATTGACGTGACATTTTGGTATTTATCCATTGATTTGGGATTTTTCTGGGGTTCTTGGTTCTTGCATAGGCATAAAATCCCCCACCCAAACCCAATGGGGGATATGATATCCACAAAGAAATACTGTTTATTCAAGAAATACTTCAGAGTAGTATGTTTTATTTGTATATCGGTTCAGAACGTTCTGCCTTCCCGTTCTCACCCATTTTGCTGGTATGCTGACAAAATGCAGGATAAAGGCTTTCAGCCTGCTTGTCTTTTTCAGCGGCTTGACCTTTTCGCTGATATGACGGACGAGATAGATATAGAAATTCTTCAGCATGGCAGTAACCATCATGAAAACCATGTTCTCAGCCATAAAGGAAAAGGGCAGATGTGACCAGCCGAAATCATTGTTCTGTATGTCGAAGTTCTTTTCACTTGCCCCACGCTCATTATAAAATGTAATGATGTCCTTCTCGGTAGACAGCCAGTCATTGGTGAGGATACAGCGGTATGTGTATATTACTCCGAACATATCCGTCTGTTGCTTGCCATCCTTGTCTTTCAAAGGACTACGCTGTACGACAAGTCTGTATGACTTTCCTTCTATCAAGCTGTCCATGCTGATGGATGTGACATCGCATTTCTCATAGCCAACTTCAACGCTCTTCCATTCTTTCAACTGGCGAAACTCCTCGCATCGACTGCCGCAGTTGGCAGCGCGAATGTAGAACGTGTTGCAGCGCTGCTCTACGATTTGGATAATTTCCTTTGAAAACGATCCACAATCAGCACGGAAACGCTCTATTACCACACCAAGTTCTGAGGTTACACGGTCCATAATGCGACGGAGCGTGTCTTCTTGATGGAATCTCACATTGGTGTTTCCGTCACGGTTCTCACCTCCGACTATGATTCCCCCAATGGAAGCCCAACCAGGGAAATAACCAAAGTCCTGCTTGTAAGAATACTTTGCATCGAACTTGTTGGCTGGAACGAACTGGTGGTCAAAGTCTAGGTCAACATGACTGCCCGCCTTTATAAGCCCCATTCTCCGTATCATCCGTAATAGTAAGGTGTTCAGCTTCTCTGCCGTGTTGAAACTGTAAGACTTGCCGGAGGTATCGCTCTTGTAGACAATGTTCTCTTCAGCAAGCTCCTTTAGTCCGCGCCCCACAGTGTCGGCACCGGGTAATAGCGTATTAGGTCTCTGCTTGAACTGCCCTATAAGCACATTGATGTCCTCAAGGCATTCTCCACCACAAAGGTAACTGAAGAAGAGAGAGCCGAAAATACTTCCATGGCTGAATGCTTTGCTGCGACATCCACGTCTGCCCAATACGGATTCGATAAGTTTTTCAAAGCCCAGCTTTGAGAAAACATCCATAATATGATAAATTCCACCGAAAGAAGTGATATTCTCGTTTTTAATTGCTACCTTTGTCATGTCAGATTTTTGCTTACTTATTATGTTTGTAGCACCAAGATAGGTGAAATTTCTGACATATCCAAGTGTTTTGAGAACTTTGTTTCTCAGACACTTGGAGTTCTTACAAGAATTTATGCTGCGGAATTAAGGTGTTAGTCAAACATTTAATCTATATATAAAGAACCCAAAATGAAAAGACCCACTATAATATTCTTCTTTTTTATAATTGGATATGCGCTATATTGGTGCATATCTGATAATAATTATAGATACAATAAAATAAATAGTATCGTAGGAATTTATAAATTAGATTTTAATCATACTGATTCTGAAATTTATAAGGATTCTATTGAAAAATATAATAATTTAAGATTAATATTTAATTCTGATATGACATTTTCCTTATCATTTTCCGTGCCATTTATGGCTGATACTGTAGGAACATGGAAGGTTGGAGGAATGAATGAATGGAATGAAATTGTCTATCATAATGACATTATAGATCAATTTGGGAAATTTGATGATGGGGATACGATTATATATATAAATTCGCCAACTCCGCAAAAAAAAATCAAGAAACCAACAGAAATAAACAAGGTTTTCTTTGTGAGAATAAAGTAATTTTTTTACTCGTTCTCCGATTTCCTCAATTCCGCAGCATTATTCCTTGTGAGGTACTTTTATATATTGAAGTGACATTTTGGGATATGTCCTCAAGGCAATCTCCACCACAAAGGTAGCTGAAAAGGAGAGAGCCGAAAATACTTCCATGGCTGAATGCTTTGCCGCTACTTCCACGTCTGCCCAATACGGATTCGATAAGTT
The DNA here is from genome assembly GCF_900187995.1 of Prevotella jejuni. Taxonomy (GTDB): domain Bacteria; phylum Bacteroidota; class Bacteroidia; order Bacteroidales; family Bacteroidaceae; genus Prevotella; species Prevotella jejuni. Next base: position 34,678 of record NZ_FZNZ01000009.1, on the reverse strand, counting down.
TTTCAAAGCCCAGCTTTGAGAAAACATCCATAATATGATAAATTCCACCGAAAGAAGTGATATTCTCGTTTTTAATTGCTACCTTTGTCATGTCAGATTTTTGCTTACTTATTATGTTTGTAGCACCAAGATAGGTGAAATTTCTGACATATCCAAGTGTTTTGAGAACTTTGTTTCTCAGATACTTGGAGTTCTTACAAGAATTTATGCTGCGGAATTAAGGTTAACAATAAAATATTTTTTTATTTTATTTGGCTGTCATATTTAGTATCCCTTGTAAGTGTACTATAACTTAATAAGTTATCTCCGTCAAATGTATGACAGACATAACAGGACAATTAATTTTGCAGGAATTGTTTGTTGATGGGAGGTTAGTCAATCACATAAAAAGTGCATCGTTGAGTCCCTCCTTATTCCACGAATGATACGGTGAGGACTTATCCTGTTTCTACCCAATTATTCTCAGCTTCGAAGCAAACAACGTTGAGGCTTGTACTATCACTCTAAATGATTAAAAAGGGACAAATAATTTTGTATTCTTTTCGTCATACTAAAAGGATTAGAGAGATATATTGAACAGATTAATATATTTTCTTGTTACATATTTCCCCTTTCTAAATACTTTTCTTATCTTTGCACAATATATTAAAAAGAAAGCATAAATGAAGAAGATAAATTTTCTCCTTGTAGTGTTGGCAGTGGTGCTGGCATTTAGTTCATGTAATAAGTCTGAGACCTATGCAGACCAATTAGAGCGAGAGAACGATGCTATTCACGCATTTATTGTTAAGAAAGGAATAAATGTAATTACTGAAGCGCAATTCACAAAACAAGGGAACACGACAGACACAACAAAGAATCAGTATGTTCTCTTCCCTAATACAGGTATTTATATGCAGATTGTTGAGAAGGGAACTGGCGAAGTTATTAAAAAAGGAGAGACTGCGACTGTCCTTTGCCGTTTTACCGAACGTAATCTTCTTAGGGACACTGTTCAGTTGTCAAATCAGTATCTTGTCTTTGGACCGAAGGTTGATAAGATGTCTGTAACAAACACAAGTGGTACTTATACAGCTTCCTTCGACCCTTTGTCAAGTGTGATGTATGAGGTTTATCAGAGTACTTCCGTTCCTAATGGTTGGTTGGTTCCAATGCCTTACATCGGTTTGGGCAGATTAGTTAGAGCAGACTCAAAGCTGTCACACGTAAGACTTATTGTTCCTTCACAGCAAGGACAGATTAATGCTTCACAGTCTGTTTACCCTTGCTTCTATGACCTTACTTTCCAACGAGGACTTTAATAGAATGTGGCGAGGGGGATTAGAAAGACGAGAAAGAACAACAATATAAGAGAACAATAAGGGGAATACCCTTCAAACATATTTTAAGTATGACGCTTATTAAATCTATTTCCGGCATCCGTGGTACTATCGGAGGTCGTGCGGGTGATACGCTTAATCCGCTGGATATTGTTAAATTCGTTTCTGCTTACGCAACTTTCATTGCTTGCAAGCACCCAGGAAAGAAATTAAAGATTGTTGTTGGTCGTGATGCACGTATCTCTGGACCAATGGTAAAAAATGTGGTATGCGGTACGCTGATGGGTATTGGCGCTGATGTAGTGAATATCGGACTGGCTACAACACCTACCACAGAGTTGGCTGTACGCATGAGTGGGGCAGATGGTGGTATTATTATCACTGCTTCTCATAATCCACGCCACTGGAATGCTTTAAAACTTCTGAATGAGGAGGGTGAATTCCTTACTGCTGCTGATGGGGCAGAGGTGTTAGACATCGCTGAGCGTGAGGATTTCGTTTATGCAGATGTAGATGGTTTGGGTAGTTATACTGATGACGATTCATTTGATGAGCGCCATATAGAAGAGGTGATGAACCTTGAATTGCTCGACCTTGAGGCTGTTAAGAATCGTAAGTTTCGTGTCGTAGTTGATTCTATCAATTCTGTTGGTGGTATCATTCTACCTAAGCTTCTTGATCGTTTAGGGGTTGAATATAAGTTCTTGAATGGTGAAGCAACAGGTGACTTTGCTCATAATCCAGAACCTATCGCAGCGAACCTCACAGGTATCATGGACGAGGTTGCCAAGGGTGGTTATGATTTGGGTATCGTTGTTGACCCAGATGTCGACCGTTTGGCATTCATTCAGGAGGATGGTAAGATGTATGGTGAGGAGTACACACTCGTCACAGTGGCAGACTATATCCTCGAGCATGTGAAGGGTAATACTGTTAGCAACCTCTCTTCAACACGTGCTTTACGTGATGTAACAGAGAAACATGGCGGTAAGTATTATGCTTCTGCTGTTGGTGAGGTGAATGTTACCACAAAGATGAAGGAAGTCGGTGCCGTTATTGGTGGTGAAGGTAATGGTGGTGTTATCTATCCAGAAAGCCATTATGGTCGTGATGCCCTTGTTGGTATTGCGCTCTTCCTTAGTTCTTTGGCACAGAAGGGACTGAAGGCAAGCGAACTTCGCAAGACTTTCCCAGAGTATTTCATAGCAAAGAATCGTATTGACCTTACTCCTGATACAGACGTTGATGCAATCCTTGCACGTGTGAAAGAACTCTATGGAAAGGAGAAAGATGTACAGGTAACTGATATTGATGGCGTTAAGCTCGACTTCCCTGATGCTTGGGTTCATCTTCGTAAGTCAAATACAGAACCTATTATTCGTGTTTACAGCGAGGCTAACACCATGGAGGCTGCTGATGCATTAGGCAAAAAGCTGATGCAGGTGGTTTACGATATGCAATAGATAAAACTATTTACAATGAAATAAAAGAGAGGGTGTGTCAAAATGCAAATTAATAACTTGACAACTTTCAATCTATAAGTAGGATTCTTCTAAAGGCAAAGAAAAGACCATTTCTTTACTCAAAATCGAGTATAGAAATGGTCATTTTTTATTGGATTGTTTCAAACTGTAAGATTATCAAAATGATATTTGCATTTTGACACACCCTCTCTTTCAATAGACTTATTGTCTGATATATAAGAATAAAACGATGTAACGAGCTTCTAATTACACAATCTTTTTTTAGTTTAGAATCTCATAGATAATGTTATTTACTTAAAAAAATATTAGTGTTTTCGTTTTGTTAGATTAGAAGAGGTTGAAATGATGAGTATGCTAATCCCTATTTAAGGCTCTTACCTCTCATCTTTAATTCTTTTATAGTATAAAAAATAGAAAACATGATCTTGTTCCTTAAAGTGCAAAATAACAATGAGAGAAATCTTTTTATGCTCATATTTTGCTGAGGTAGCCGCTCTTTTGCCTCATAGTATCCCTAATTCTTTGCATGGAAAGATAGTAGCATTTATACCAACAGCAAGTATTCATGAAGATTTTAATCAATATGTTGAAGATGGAAGGGAAGCTCTTGTATCTCTCGGATTGACTATAAAAGAATTAGAAATTACACAATGTGAACAGAAAGAGATAAGGGAGGTGCTGAGGAACTGTGACTGTATCTATATCACAGGTGGCAATACTTTCTTTCTTATGCAAGAGTTACGGAGGACAGGGACTGACAGGTTAATTGTTGAACAGGTAGAGGAGGGGAAACTGTATATTGGAGAATCAGCAGGTGCTATGGTCTTTGCTCCTAATATAGAGTATGCGAAGAAAATGGATAATCATCTTTCTATGACACCTGGATTTAATGATTTTACAGCACTTGGTATTGTTAACTTCTATCCTGTTGTGCATTTCAAAAGTTATCCTTTTGAAGAATCAACACAGACAGTCATACGAGAGAACAGACATCTACTCTTAAAACCAATAACGAACAAACAAGCTATAGTTGTCATTGGCGATACTATCTCCATTCAAAGTAAGCGATAATAGTCGCCATTTATGGATGCTTTGTGGCAAGTACTCTTCCCAGATCTCTTCATTTTCAACTCTTATTCTCTTGCGTCGTATCTCTTTTATTTTTCTTTATAGCTATTCCTCTATAATATATATTCACTACTGTTTGTTTGTACATTGCAATGCGGAATTAATTAATCTTTGGGAGACAGAGGTTTCCCTTTCTTATTTTTATACATTGCTTGTTGATTTTCCTCTCATGGGGGCTTCTCGTCCCCAAATACCTCTGTGTTTTCAGGTATAGATTATTAAGCTACACCAGCACTTGGGATTGCAGTTCTATGTTGAACTTGCGGCATAGAATCAGCTTGCTTAATCCATAAAAATGTTTCATTCCCAGTTATCTTTTGTCTGATGATATTCTTGTATCCCATCTACAGAATTTACTTTTACTTTTTTACCTTTAGAAAAATTCCAAGTAATAGACAGTCCAACATACTGAGTTGAAGAGGTATTTTGATAGGTAATTTTGCTTGTTCCTATTTGTCTATCAAGTTTACGTCTATTGGCAAGAGGAGTAAAGTCAATAGCAAACTGAAGATTATCATTTAAGAATGATTTATAAATTCTCCCATTAACACTATATACTGTATGATAAGTTCTTTCAAGTGTTTGGTATTTTGGTTCAATGCTTGCATTTAGCATACCTCCCCATCCATTTGTAAATTCAAAGTTATTGTTAAAAGAGAAGTATTCTTTGAAACGGGTCTTGTTATAAAAGGTCGTACCTATTTGTAAATTTTCAGGGGTTATCTCTACACGTCCTGAGAATTTAAAGTTCCACCATTTAGTCGGAGCTTCCATATATTCAGCTCCCATTCCCCAATAAGATTGTCCTGAAATATTAATGGGTTTTGTATAAAGGATATTAGAATTTATTTCATCATTAAAGGTTTGCCAATAGATACGGTTATGCGAGTAAGCATAAATAGCAGTAAGCGTCACCTTGTTTCTAAACATAGAAAGACCGACCATTAGCATATCAGACGACGGTGCCTTCAGATTTGCATTACCTACACTATAGTTGTATGCATCTTTCCACGTGATAGCTGAAGATATTGCAGAGTAGGGAATGTCACTCATCGTTCGTTTGTAGTTAAGCATCAAACTGTGTTCTTTCCTTTTTCCAAATGGCATCATTATCTGAATAATAGGATTGAAACTCCATTGATTGTTATGTTCATGAATATTGCTGGTCAAATCGCTAAAACCGATATGATTGAGTTGCCAGTTCAAACCTGCACTATATCGGAATTTACTAATTTTTCCTTGTGCTACAGCATAAACAATTGGAGTCACACCGGAGGTTTTCGTAGTCTTTGTACTCGTATTAAAACGATTACTTATATTATTCCCAGAAGGACTATACTGTGAAGATAATAATTGGGCAGATGTTCCAAATTTAAATACAAGTGAACGATTACATGGATACAAAATATCAGCCTTAAACTTCCATAAGTTGAGCTGATTCTGTTCCGTAATATTGTTAGTGTTTTCCTCTTCAATATAATATAGCGAATTATTGTTACTATGTCTATTCAAATAGTCGGTGGTTACTTCTATAGAACTTCCTCTTTTATTTAATGGCATGAAGAACTTGATGGTTCCTTCATGCAGATGAATATTCGTTACCTCGCTAATTGAAGTCCATTCGTTGTTTGCAAACGTTTTAGTTGTTGGAGACGGGTTTGAAGAGGCATAAAGATAGCTTCCGCCTATCTGAACTCCAGATTTGAATTCTTGCGTAAGGCTGATTCGATTCCTGAAATTAACAGAACAGGAAACCAAACTATTAGACATTAATGATTGTATATCTTGTTCTGCCTGCCATTGCTCTGCAGTTTCCTTTATCTTCTTATGTCCGAAATCCATATTATCATATAGACTAAGATTCTTATAGCGGGCATTAAAAAGTAATCCTACATCCTCATTTCCAAAGCCACAAGATCGAAACCACTCGGAGTTCCCCATAATACTACCATAGAAGCCTCCATTTTCAGGACGGCGTAAAGTTATTATAATGCTTCCTCCACTCAACGCTGCATTATTTTCTGCACCAGCAAGGTATTTTACTTCAACCTTATCAATCCTTTCCCCTGGTATCTTGTTAAGTTCAGAAGTGTCAGACAGTTTTACACCATCTACATATATTTCACTAACAGATAGTCCATTTATCTTGAATTTGCCTTCTTCAAATGAAATGTTTGGAAGGAAAGAGAGTATAGAGGCAGCAGGTTTAGCTTTAACAATGTTCATTCCTTTGAGATTGGTTATGTATCCGTCTGTTTTATTAACTGTCCGAGATGCTATAACAACAACTTCATCAAGGTGCTTTGTTTCTTGCGCTAACCCCGTTGAGCAAAACATCAATAGACAGGGTATAAAACATTTATTTAGATAGTGTTTCATAATTCTGTTGATAAAATTTCTGTAAATGAAAATAAGTTATGGGAGTAATTTTCCTTGACCACAAACTGTGCTATTTCCAACAGATTCGTTTTGTCCGCCATGAAGATAGCGTAGTCCTTAAATGTTGCAATCTGTTTTTCCATAATGCTTTTTGTTTCTTGATTTATATGGCAAAAATACTTCTTATCCAAATATCACCTATTACACTTTTGTGTAATTTGGCATCTCTCTCTTTGTTTTTTACACTTTTGTGTAATCTGTTTGCGGTATTCCGCATTAAAAATGTACTTTTGTAGTGAAATATATCAGAGAACCTTAACATGTTTAGCATATATGACAGACATAAAAGATTTCTTTATAGCATCGAACACCGTGCGCAACGCACCTGACTATGATTCCAATGTACTCTCTACATTAGTGCAAACCGTAGAGGCTTTTGCTCGTGTTACCTATCAGAGTGTTTACTTGATAGACTATTACAGGCAGGAATTTCTTTATGTGTCGGACAACCCTTTGTTTCTTTGTGGACATACGGCAAAGGAAGTGAAGGAATTAGGCTACAGCTTTTACTTGGAGCATGTATCAGAGGAAGAACAAAAAATGCTTGTTGAGTTAAACAGCAGTGGGTTTAAGTTCTTTGATACTTTCGACAATGTTGATAAATACCAATGTTCCATGTCATATCATTTTCATCTGAAGAGTAAAACAACAAAAAGTAAGTTGATTAATCACCAGCTTACTCCCATTCTATTGACAGATGAAGGCAAGATATGGATTGGTATGTGTGTCGTATCACTATCTTCACATAAAACAGTGGGACATGTAGAGTTTCACAAAAAGGGTAATCTTAACTATTGGAAATATTCTTTCGAAGAACATCGGTGGAAAGAATGTGATGGAATATCACTCAAAGAAGAAGAACTTGAAGTGCTACGGTTGTCAGCAGCAGGGCTTACCATGACGGAAATTGCGAACAGAATGTGCCGCTCGTTAGATTCTATCAAAACCTATAAACGCCACGCCTTTGACAAATTAGGCGTGACGAATATCACTGAAGCTATTTCAAGAGCTACCTTAAACAAACTCTTCTGAAAAAATAACTTACGGCAAAAGCGAAGAGAGATAGAATTTAGGAAAATAGTTCACAGGTTTTCCTGTAGCAAGATTGTACATTGCCGTTGTACACAAGCCTGCTGCAATCCATGATGCTATGGATAGTTGTGGAGGCGGTAGCATTTCGCTTTCTTTTTTATATTGGGTTACAATTTTGTCTAACCATTCTTTAGGTTGATTCCAAAAAGCCCCGTGTCCGGTAACATACTCTGCCACCTTTAATTCAAATCCCTTTGGTTCTTCAGTCAGTTCCGATAAAGAATGCCCCAATGGGTCTACAATCGTAACAAATCCAGCCCAACCAAAGTTGTATGGGTGCAGTATAGGGATTTTTCTTTCTTTGCATATTTCATCAAAGACGAATGGAGTTTTATCCTTAAAGTCCAATGCATTGATGGCTACATCGTGCTCATTCAGCATCTCTTCGATGTTATCAGGAGTCAAAAACTCTGTATGGAAATCTATCTGTGCATCAGGATTGATACTTTGCAAACGCTCAGCCAAACATTCCGCCTTGTATCTGCCAATGTCATTCTCTGTATAATTCTGCCTATTAAGGTTGCTTTCCTCCACCATGTCGCCATCAACGATGGTGATATGTTCAAAACCAAATCTTAAAGCGCATTCTGAGATAATACTGCCAATACCTGCACCACCAAGGAATATCTTATATTCCTTGATGACGCTTTGTTCTCTTTCGCTCACATAGAGCCTGTTTTTGCTGTATCTTTCTTCCATAACGAAATAGTTATTTTAGGCAAAAGTAGATGTAATAAAGCATATATACTCTACACAAAAGTGTAATAATCAATCACATTGTTGATTATTTTAGATTTTATAACATATTCAGAAGATAACATGTTTGTGTTGCTACTCCTTATAGTTATCCTCCAACAACCTTTCCAAATCCGAAGCCTTATAGAGTATCTTCCCTGCAAACTGCGTGTAGGGGATAATCTTCCTTTCCCTATAGTCCTGCAGGGTACGGGGTCTGATATACAGCCGCTCGCACACTTCCTTGCCTGTCAGGAAATGCTTATCTCCGAAGAGTGGCTTGTGTGTCTGTGTACTTCCTTAATTCTCTTGCTTACACTACTGATAACGGACAGCACCACTTGTATATCGTCCGCTTCCATATTCAAATCTCTTATCAGTTCCATAATCTACTTGTTTATTTTAACGTGAGTTCGACGAATTCAGAAAAATGTAAGCTGTGTGTCAATGGTCCTTTGCACATTGATGCACGGCTTCTTTGGGAACAGATTATGGGCAGCAATTGCCCCGAATAAGTTGACGATGATTTTTTAAGCATCTATGTTTGGAGTATTCCACTTGCACAATGTTCTTAAGTTCATCATTCATAGTTTCTATAATGGCTCTTTTTCTGAGTAAAAGCCTGTCTGAAACACTCATTAAAGCTCCTTTCATGCTTTCGGCGTAATGGACATTTGGTAGGCTGATCATTCCAGTCTACCAAATGTCTATTACTAGAACCCGAGAGAGTTTTCAGTCTACCAAATGTCCATTATGCCTTAAATTCTATTATCAATCAGCTTCTTTGAGGCATTTATTTTTCATTCTTTAAATAGCTAGAATGTTGGAGAATCTGTATCTCTATTATTCAACCTGCGGGTAAATGATTTGTTTTTCTCTGCATTGAAATTATACTCTATCCCTATTGCAAACATCGAATGGTTGTCTTTTATTCTGCGCTCTTCGTTATAGTTTACAAAAGAAGAAGAATTTGTCTTTGTAATGTATTTCGCATCTTTGCCAATAAAAAATACTGATGCTGAGAATTTCCAATTATTTACTCTATAGCTTGCTGTAAAATCATTATTATTTTCAGTACTACTTTTAAAGCTTCCGTTGGCAGTGTATACCGGGATTACCAAATGATAATGTGCATTGAAATTCTTATAATTAAAGTCTACGTCGAACAGATTGTCTACGGAGAAGATTTTATTAACATCATCCTCATTGTATACATTCTCCATTTGAGGTACACCAGCCAGAGAGAAAGACAACAAGTAATTTCCAAATGGCTTATACTGGAGCATAATGAATCCCCCATAGCTATTTACATGCTTACAATTTTTATAACCTAATATCAGTTCATTGTTATCGGTATAAAAATATTGATAAATAGCTTTTGACTGATAGGAATATGTTGTCTTCATCATTAAGTCTATATATTTACTATAGTGATTCAGCATAAGCGTTACTCTAGTATCCTGTCCATTCTTTAAATGAGGGTTACCTTTCTTATAAATATCTCTTGTTAGCATGGTAACATTACTACTAAGCATATTTAAAGAAGGAATAATTGGGTTAGAAGTAAATTCAAATCTCAGTGATGTGTTATTCGACACATTATAACCTAATTCTGCCTTAGGGGTAAACATAATCTCTGAATGAGACGCAAGTGGTGAATTAATTTTTAATGTTGTAACTCCCACATTTGCTTTATACATAAGTTTACCTTTACCCCCTACTAATTCTGCATAAAGATAATGTTGTGACTGGTTGGTGGAATATACATCTTGACCTGATAAATTATTCAAGTTGGATCTTGAATGTGAAAATTCTGTACGGTAACCTGTATTCAATTTAATATTTGCAAATCGATGCGAATAATCAATCTCACCGATGATGCTATTCTTTCTATTCTTCAGCCTCATATCATCTACATATGGCACTGCTCCATTTGAAATTTTCTCATCTTCATAGGAAGTGCTATGAGTACCAAAGGTAGCTGCATTAATATTTACAGATAAATTATTTTTATCATTAAACTGCCTATCAAAGTAGAGATCTAAAGAAGGATTAAAGGTATGAATATTATCATGAGAATTACGAATAATACCGTCTTTATGTCCCAGCACTCCATATACACCATTTTGGATACTTTTACTATGTTCCCAGAGAATATTAGGCTCAAAGGAAATCTGGAAGATAGATTTCATATTTGGGATATAAGCATATTTCACACTAATATCTTGATTAATATACCCGAATTTTTCCTTTCCAGAAGACTTATCGATATAATTATCCACACCCTTCGTATATTCATACGAACGGCTATTTACCACATTCTTGTAATCACGTAAGCTAAAATCGTAAGAAAGATCAAACTTACTCTTACCTTGTGTGATAGAGAGGTAGACCCCATCATCTGAGAATCCTGTGCTGAATGCATCCCTCGTCTTTAGTCCGAAGCTGTAACCTTTTTCTAATGTTTTTGTAATAACATTTATAACAGAACTAGCTGTAGCATATCGCGCTGGTGGTATATCATAATATTCTATATACTTTATATTACTTGGTTTTAGGGCTTTAAGATCCACTTCAGAAGAACGAATGTTATTGATAAGGATAAAAGGAGCTTTTCCATCAACATTCTTTAAAGTTCCTGTTAAGGCATCTTCTCTTATTTCTGGAATATCCTTGACCAAGTCTCTACCCACCTGAGCATGCTTTATTTGCTCACTGGTAAAAGTGATAGATCTATGATCGATATGTTGTATATTTCTATTTGCCGTTACTACTGTCTCCTTTAATTCTACAGCTAATGGTTGTAAAGAATAATTTCTGTTTAAACGAGAGGAGTCTGATAAAACGATATTTTCTTTTATTGTCTTATACCCCAAATAAGACACGACAATTCTATAAGATTTCGTAGGAACATTATCTAAAGAGAAATTTCCTTCTAAATCCGTTAATGAGCCAGAATAGTTCTTTGTTGTATCGGCCTGTAATTGCAAAGTCACATTTGCAAAAGCAATATTTTTACCTGTTTGAGAATCCTTCACATTGCCTTCTATTTTTCTTTGAGCATGTAGCCCCATACTACAAAGGGAAAAGCAAATCAAAGAAAATATTATTTTATCGTTCATAATACTAATCCTATTAAAATTTATTTATCATTCTATACGTCCAATATTACTTGTTGGTTTTAAAAAACGATTTTTAAATTGTCTACTCGTAGTTTTTTCGACATCTACCCCTTTTCTTTTCTGTCTGGTCAGAATGCCGTCTTACAGCTTAAGGCATTGCTTTCCTTTATACAGTTTGGTCTGTTTTTATAATCTTGTCGACTTGATTATTTCTATTGCAAATATATTTATATCTCCAAATTATATCGTTACACTTTTGTGTAATTCTGAATTTGTTGCCTGAAATATTACACAAAAGTGTAATCATGCTGCCTTGCAAAGTTCACCATACTTGGAAAAGAAACCCATAATACCTCTTTTGCTGAAACATACAGGAATGGTCTCGGATGTCAGGTAGTCGATGGATTTTCCGATTTGACTTGTACCAAATCTCAACACCTTCATTACTTTCAATAGTTTGCTGTCAATCTCTGCAATCATATAGCTGTACTTGTCCTCAACTATCGGCTTTACTGCTAATGCCATTAATCGCTTGAACAATGTCAATGTTGATATTCCCGAATCCTTTGCATCGGCAAAGCGTCTGATATGCCAAAAATTATATTTACTTTCCTGGTGAATAGCATTTAGTGGGTTTATCCCATATATTTTTTCGATAGGAAGAGTCTTGTGTTTATCCCAATGAAAACTCCTGATGCAGCCAACTATATTTTCAAAGGCATCCCTTACAATATAGGTATGAGATTTGTGGTTAATTGTTTGTATATTGCAATGCAAAATTAATTAATCTTTGGGAGACAGAGGTCTCCCTTTCTTGTTTTTATACATTGCTTGTTGATTTTCCTCTCATGGGGGCTTCTCGCCCCAAGGGTCTCTATGTTTTCAGGTATAGATTATTAAGCTACACCAACACTTGGGATTGCAGTTCTATGTTGAACTTGCGTTATTCAGCGCTCCCCGATATTATACAGTGCATATCAATTTATCAAACCTTAAATAAAGCTTGAATCGTATTATATGGTGTTTTGTCGTGTTTCTTAGCTGTTTCTACAACCGAATGAAGTTCAAGAAAAGCGTCTGCTCCGAAGTTAGAACGAAATGTACAGGAGTTCTTCTGTTTGATTTTTAGCTTGCGTATTCCCCGTTTGCTTCCGTTATTGTCAGATGGGATCATCGGATTTTCAAGGATTTTGAAAATGTAGTCTCTGCATTTGACCAAACCTTTTCTGAACGTAATAAACTTTTTACCAAGCCGTTCTATATTCTGTTTGAGTAGATTATCCAAACGTTCAATCCATGATACCTTGTCTATAACACCATTTGGATTGGTGTTTCGCTCGTGAATGGGCTCACGGAAAAGATTGGTTACTTCTCAGACCACTCTTGTTCAGTGTTCAACTTTGAGAGATATTGCAGTCCACGGAACAAGTGTGCAAGACAAACCTGATGATTGAGAAAATGGAGTGCAAAGTATGCGCTATGGCGGTCGGTAACGGCAGTCATCCGTTCTAAGCTATCGCTAAACTTGTCTGCCAACACCTTCGACCCTCTTCCATCAGTAGGGAAATGGGCTTCTTTATAGCCTTTATACGAAGACTTAGAGGAGAGAATACTGACTGATCAATACCGCTGAATAGTTACGATTGATTGTGTGAGTAAAGGCAGAATAAGCTGCAGCAGACTGCCAACGAGTAAGCCTAAAACAATTTGACCGAAATACTTACGATATTGCTTAATGTAACCAAAGAGGAACTTAAACGAGTGTTCCTCTTTAGGTTCTTCGTCCATCTTCTTTTCATAAAATGCAGGAGTAGGTTCTAAGAACATAGCGATACCCTTTTCCTCACCGTTCGATTGTGTGCTTACCCAGTGCTTCTTAAATTCTTTGAGATAGTATTTAACAAGTCCCTTAGCAGGATCAGCAATGTAGAATGTATTTCCCTTCTTGTCCTTGTACAGTACTACAAAATGATTTTGATTCCAGTGGAGGATACAGGGGTAATGAGCCTCCCAAAGTTTATTAATACTGATTCTTCCGCTGATGGTTCGTAATCCAAGTTGTAAAGCTGTTTCATTAATACCAAGTCATGAGACGCTTTCTGTGGTTGCAAAGCAAATTTTAGAAAGATATTCTATTCTAAAAAATTACATACCATCGCATGGCATGCAACTCCACACTCCATCGCATTATGTTGCTTAATAAAAGGGAAGTTATTCATTATATTCTATCTTTTTCTTCTTCATTAGAGTGTATCTTATCATGCTGGATTGCATGTTTTGACCCGGTAGAAAAACTAAATGTTACGCTGACAAAGAATTTTCGGGAAATGAAATCAAAGTCTGTACGGTGCTCAAAGTCACCGTTCTTGAATATTTGTTGGTTCTTTCCTCTGCTATTCAGCAAGTCTTTTACACCAAAATTGATATTCAGCTTGTCTTTCAAACAACTATAATCCCCCTCTATATCTACTCCAAGGTAATCTGATTTCTGAATAAGATAAAGTTGTTTATAATGCCTGATATAGTGTAAATTAGCCATTGCAGTAAGTTGCTTGGACAACCTGAAACGATTAAAACTTGACAGGATAAGCCCAAAGTCATTAACACGTTTGGTACTGTTCCGATAGAAGTTCTCACTTAGTTCGACATTACTTCTGCTATTCCATAGACCACACGTAAAAGGAAATTCTATGTATAAAGCTAATTTCTTTAAATTGCCATCATTTCTTAATGTGTAGCGTGTTTGTCGTTCGTTCATCTGTTCGTATACTTCATTGATTTTCCTATCAATAAAAAGAGCAGATAACGAGAAAACTGATCTTGACTTCAAAACGAATTGTAGTGCTGCATTGTACAGCAATTCGCCTTTCAGATTAGGATTACCTTCCTTATAAGATGTTTCGGACAGATGAAAAACAAATGGATTTACCATCTGATACGACGGACGGTTTATCGATTGCGTATAACTAAGCGACAGGGCATTCCCTTGCCCCATACCTTTTCTCACAAAGAAAGACGGGAAGATATTATTGCCTTTTTGATTGTTATGTAATTGGGTTCTAACTCTTTGTTGGGTATTCCATTCTGTATATTCGTCACGTAGTCCCACTTGAAAATCCCAAGGTCGTGAGGAGTACCTGTACATTCCATATATCGCATATCGTCGCTCAACATAACAGAAATCATCCCATTGGTCAACATCTTCCGATAACATTCCTCCTAAAGTCGTGTTTCCGAGATATAGCTTATTATCATAATGGATACAGGAATTGATATACTTGGTACCAAGAGTAAACTGATGACGGTTGAAGAACTTTGTAAAATCTACCTGTGCACTACAGATGTTGATGTATTCGAATGAAGATTGCGATTTAGATATAATACTATCCCCACCTATACCTTGGGTGTATTTATTCTCATACTCGTACAAATCATATTCTCTTTCTCCTACATAATCTGCAATAAGGTTCAGTTTACTGCCTAGTGTATCTGTTTTCCATTCATAATTTAATGTAACATTATTGGTATTAGGCTTTAATGTATATGGTGCATAACTCCTAATACTTGTTTGATAAGGACTATTGTCGGTAATAGTAGAATGAACCCAACAGGCATTGGCATAATCCTTTGAATAGTTGCCCGCCCATTCTACGCCTAAATAATGCTTCGGAGAAATATAAAAGTCAAAGCCTAACTTAGGTCTATAATAAAGACTTTTATCTGTAGATTCAGACATACTATTGATGGTAATGTTTTGTCCATAGTCGCTTTCGGATATCTTACTATGATTTGCCGACTGCCCTAACGCCATATTAGCATAAAGAGCAACGTTACCCCACGAATAGGTTACCCCTGCAAATTCCGAAAATAGATTCTTGCTTTTCCGTTCGTATTCACTGCCCACATAACCTGATAGTCCGTACTCATGTTTCTTCTGCCGGTTAATAACAAGAACAGCCGTGCCTCCTTCTGCATCATACCCGGCTGTTGCCTGAGGCAGCAACTCCAAATTCTTTATATCATTACCGCGCAAGGATGATAAATAGCTTTTGAGCTGCGCCCCACTTAACCTTACCAATTTTCCATTTTCATATATTTTGATACCATTGCCCATAATGGTAATTCCACCTTCTCCATCATAATTTACACCCGGAATCAAATTCAAAATATTAGAAAGAGAACGTGCCTTTAACAATTTACTATGTTCTACACTAACTATCATTCTGTCAGCTTTATGTTGAACAAATGGTCTTTCTGCTAATGTAGTTACTTCAGAAAGATTTATTGTATCTGATATTGAGGTATGTTTGTTCTGTGCAAAGCCCGTTAGTGCACATTGCAAAAAACAAAAAGAAAGAATGTATAAATACTTTTTCATAGGGACTTTGGACAATTTACGTCAGGATAATTCCAATTTTTGTACCATCTTCTTACAATATCTATATAACATATATAAGAATATCTAATGGTTGTTTATGCGAATATAGTCTTTTATTCTTTAGAGTGCAAGAATCTTACCTGAAATATCAATGGGAATCTAAAATTTAACAATTAAACCACCGTAAAATGCAGACTAATTGACCTTTGGGCATATTCATAGTTGTTCGTTTTGACATGTATGTGTCCGTATGTCCCATCTAAGGAATTTTCTCACGATTTCTTGAGAGGTTGGTGTTTATCTGCAAATATTCGTATCGTTTTCTACGTTTCATACATGGCAAACGGCAAAAACATGAAAAAACATCCGTCACGTATTTCTCATAAAACACATGATGGATGCAATTCCTATATGATAAAAGAGTTTTCTCCTGTCTATGCGCTATAATTCTCTTCCAGCAGCCTCTCCAAATCTAAAGCCTTATAGAGTAACTTTCCTGCGAACTGTGTATAGGGAATAATCCTCTTGTCCCGATAGCTCTGCAGGGGGCTGGGCTGATATACAGCCTTTCGCATACTTCTTTACTTGTGAGGAAGTGCTCACCGGCAAAGAGCGGCTTGTGTGTCTGTGTACTTCCTTAATTCTCTTGCTTATTCCGCTGATAGCAGACAGCACCACCTGCATATTGTCATCCTCCATGTTTAAGTCTCTTACCTGTTCCATAATCTTCCTACTTAGGTTCATCTTCGTAAGTCAAACACAGAATCTATTATTCGTGTTTACAGCGAGGCTAACACCGTGGAAGCTGCTGATGCGTTAGGTAAAAAACTGATGCAGGTAGTTTACGATATGCAGTAAAATGACCTTATCATATAAAAGAAAAGGATGCTTTTGAGGTTTCTTTAAAGCATCCTTTTTTCATTGATGGCCGTTTTATGTAATATTTTATCACCGCCTTATATCTGTCTTTCTGTTGACTCATAAGATGTAGGAGAATTTTGTTTTAGCCTCTGTATATGCCCTTTTAATTCTGTGTTAAGGTACAGCATGAAATGCGTTTACTATCAGTAGGCACCGTGTGAAGCTATAACATGAAAAGAAAAAATGTAGAATTGCAATTGGAAGAGGGGCTTATAGTCATTTATTCGGAATATTATATGTATCTTTGCGGTATCATCCATTAAAAGAGAAGGAGACGATTATGAAATATCCTATCGGTATACAGAGTTTTGAAAGTTTAAGAAAAGAAAACTATGTGTATGTTGACAAGACGGAGATGGTATATGAGTTGGCTGAAAGAGGAAAGTATTACTTTCTTAGCCGCCCGCGTCGTTTTGGCAAGAGTCTGCTCGTTTCCACGATTGAAGCCTATTTCTCAGGACGGAAGGATTTGTTTAAAGGCTTGGCAATAGATGAAATGGAAAAAGATTGGGAATGTCATCCTATCTTACATCTTGACCTAAATACAGAACGTTATAATACAGTTGACTCCTTGACTGACAAGTTGGAAGCCAACCTTAATGACTGGGAGCAGTTGTATGGTAAGAACCCAGTTGCAAAGTCTTTTGCTACTCGTTTTGAGTATGTCATTCGATATGCTTATGAAAAGACAGGCCACCCTGTGGTAATTCTTGTTGATGAGTATGATAAGCCAATGTTGCAAGCTATTGGTAATGAAGAGCTGCAAAACGAATATCGTGGGATTTTAAAAGGATTTTATGGTGCCCTGAAGTCGCAGGATCGTTATATACGTTTTGCTCTACTCACGGGTGTTACGAAGTTCGGAAAAGTGAGTGTATTTAGTGATTTGAATAATCTACAGGACCTCTCAATGGATGCGAGATACCAAGCATTATGTGGTATGACAGAGGACGAGGTTGTACGTTATTTTGGCGAGCCTATCCGTGCATTGGCTATCAAGAATAAACTGAGTGAAGAAGAAACGCTTGCCAAATTGAAGAAACGTTATGATGGTTATCATTTTGTTGAGAATGGTATCGGTATCTATAATCCATTCAGTCTTTTAAATACTTTTGAACGATTACAGTTTGGTAGTTACTGGTTTGAGACAGGAACACCATCTTATCTTGTTGAACTGTTGAAGCGTGATGACTATGTTCTGCCACATCTGACAGAAGAAGTTTCTACGGCTGACGTTTTGAATAGTATTGATGTCGTTTCTAATAATCCAATTTCTGTGCTCTATCAGAGTGGCTATCTTACAATCAAGGATTACAATGCTGAATTCGGGGAATATAGATTGGGCTTTCCTAATGAGGAGGTGGAAGAAGGGTTCCTACGCTATCTTCTTCCTTATTATACTGGTTTGCACGATGTGACAACTCCCTTCTCCATGAGCCAGTTCATTGGTGATCTCCGATCTGGTCGTCCAGAACAGTTTATGCAACGAATAGCATCACTCTTCTCAGATACAGACTATAAGATTGTAGGTAATTCTGAACTCTATTTTCAGAATGCTTTTTATCTTGTCGCAAAGATGATGGGCTTCTACACAAAGGTGGAACGGACGACGAGTAATGGTCGGATGGACCTAACGATAGAAACTAAGGATTATGTTTATATCGTGGAGTTTAAGTTAGATGGTTCGGCTGATGTAGCCTTGCAGCAGATTAATGAAAAGGGCTATGACAAACCATTCTTGATGGATGAACGCCACCTCTATAAGATTGGTGTGAATTTCTCTTTGGAGAAACGTTGTATTGATGCGTGGAGGATAGAACCTGCTCCGTAAGTAGGAGCTTACAATAAACAGTAGACAATTATTCTGTACCTCACGCCTATATGTCATCTTTCTCTATCTATTGTAGAATATAATTAGAGCAAAAAATATTACTTTTCAATATCATTTGTCACCTTTTCACTTGTTTTTTTCCTATTTATTTTCTTACTTTGTAGCGATAGTTATAAAGCTTAAAGTATAATGTCATATATGCTTGTATATGACTGAAAAATAGCAGTAAGATGGATAGAAGGAAGATAATTTGTGTGGTCTTTGGTGTGATGACACTTCCTGCTGTTGCACAGACTGATTCTGTATCAAAGAGTGTTCAGCTGAAGGAGGTGGTTGTTGCTGGTGATATGACGAAACGAGAGGTGGACCATATCGACTGTATTCCTACTCCGAAACAGCGGAAACATGCTCATTCCGGATTTGAGCTTATAAGGAATATGATGTTGGCTGGCGTCAATGTGGATACTGAGAATGGTGTTATAACAACGCCAGTAGGTACGGCAACGCTGTATATCAACGGTAGGAAGGCTTCTGTGAGAGAGATAACTTCGTTACGTCCAAAGGATATCCTGCATGTAGAATACTATGATATGCCTACGGGAAAGTATGCTAACGACAAGGCTGTGATAAACTATATTGTTAAGACTTATACTTCGGGTGGTTATACACAAGTGGATGCTTTGCAGGGAGTAGGCTATCTGAGGGGTGATTACAACCTTACCTCAAAGTATAGTCTTGGGCATTATAATGTTAATCTATGGGCAGGTTGCAGTGTACAGAACCCTAAGGTTTATGGTGAAACTACGACAGATTATCTGCTGGATAACCCTATTCACAAACAAGAAGCAGCGTATGATACTGATATGAAGCGTATCGGTCGTTACGTTAATGTCAGTCTTAGTCGGAGGATGGAGCGTACAACGTGGATGATTAGAAGTGGTGTTGAAGTCAGTACAAGGCGTGATGATGTCTTGAATGGTAGTTTGGAATATACGGGTTATACCGTTCCTTTGTCGTTTACAAATAATGTTCTTGAGCATGATAAGACTGTAAAACCCACTCTTTCCCTATACTTTAATCGTAATTTCAAGGGTGAAAAGAGTCTTGAATGTTCATTGGATGGTTATTATGCACGTAATACTTATAAGCGTAATAGCCTTGAAGACAGGGTTTTCTTGAGTGATGTGAAAGAAGATTATACGTATCTAAACTTTAATTCAAGCTATGTGATGCCCCTTCCCAAGGGACATAATCTAACGTTTAGTCTGATTGAATTCTTGAAGATAAGTCAAGATGAGTATAGAGGTAGTTCTCCGAGTCTGCAGCATCTGCGGTCTTCTGAATCCTTGTTTTTTGTTGATTATGCGAAGCGGTGGGGGAGAAAGGTGATGTTGGTAGCTCGTCCTGGTATGTCTTACCTTGCTTACAAGTTGCGTGGAGAGCAGGAGGTGACACATCTGGCACCACGTTTTTACTCAATGTTTTCGTGGAGTCCAAATCAGCATCAGGCTTTACAACTATTCTTTGCCTTAGGGAATACGTTCCCGACACTGAATACCGTGAATGCAGCAGAGCAGCAGGTAGATCGTGTCTTGGTGCGTCGTGGTAACCCAACGATGGACAACTCCACGCTGCTTGGTCCTGCTTTGACTTATTCACTCAACTTTAAGAAGTGGTCGGCTCTGTTGTCTGCCAACTATGAATATATGAGTAATGCTATTGCCAATGTTTTTCTAAAAGATAATAACAGACTGATAAATACCTATTCGAGTGACACACGCTATCATCAATACCAACTGTTGCTCTCTGCAACGTGGAAACCTGTGAGTGATTTCAATGTGAAATGGGAGGGCGGATATGATTATTACCGTGTAAGCGGAGCTGCCGACGAACGTTTAGGATGCTGTTATGCACGTATGGAAGCCAGTTATTACTTGGGCGATTTCTCGCTCTCAGCTTCTGCACAGACAGCTCGCAAGGATTTGATGGGTTGTCAGGAACGTGTACACCTACCATTCCTCTATGATTTGTCAGCAGAATGGAGTCACGGAAATCTGTCAGTAGTCGTTACTGCACGAAATCTCTTTATACAAGGAAATGAGCGTACACGAAGTTTATTAGCCTCTAACTACCAGTGTTATGAGCGTGATGTTAGCGAGCGGGATAATTCTTTTGCTTCTGTAAAAGTAGCCTATTCTCTTGACTATGGTAAGAAGGTTAACCATTCCCCTAAGTATGAGTCGAAGGCTGCGGAGAGTTCTATCTTGAGGTGAAAGTGGGGCTTACGTAGCTTGAATGTCTGTCACTCCACTGTTCAGAGAAATTAATAAGATTATGAAAAATCATTACATAGTATCGAGCAAAACATCTTTAATGACGGAGTATAATCTCCCTTAAAAGTAAGTTTGTAACATGCAACAAATCAGTTGATTACAAACAGTGTTGAAGAAGACGCCCTTCTTGAAGCAAGAAGGGCGTCTTCTTAACCCTTGAAGGGCATGTTCTTGAACGTAGAAGGGCCTCTTTTAGGCTCATTCTCGGCCCCTTCTCAAATTGAGAGGAGAGGGATGATTAAAATATCCTTACAATCTTCAGCGTCATTCGGAAGAGTTGTTAACGTTATTCCCGTTTAATCCACTTCAAAATTGTTGGGTCTTTCAGCTTGTTATCTTCTGCAAGGAGTACCATCTTGGAAACAATCTCCACGGTCTTTGGGTCTTCATCCATAAAGGGGAGATAGAGTTTCCCACGGTGCTGACCATGTACGGGGATGATAGGAATCTCTACACCACCAACCTGTCGCACATTGCCCGAACCGAGGTGGATAGTATAGTCAGCAAGTGTGCCTTTGACGTGGATGAAGTTGTCAGAAACCGCTATATTGTTGAATTTCATCAGCTCGGCAGTACACTTGACAATGGCTGCACGGAGTTCTTTCGTTGAGTTTCCTGTCTCTGGGTCGACGCCACCAACGAAGGCTATGCTGACTGTCATATCCACATCACGCATCACCTCGCTATAAAGAATAGGGTCGATATCGGCAATCTTCAGTTGCTTGTCAGAACGTGTAGATGAGAAGCTTACATACTCAATGGCTGGAGCCTCCACATCGGCAGGTGTGAACCAGTTGGCTTTTGCATAGAGTTCAACCGAGATACCTTGGCGATAGAACACCTTGCGGAGGCCTCCTTCGTAGTCAGCATTCCATCCACGGCTACGCAATGCGGCTGCGGCTTGCTTCACTTGAATCTGGTATCCGCTGTAACGGAGCGACTCACTCTGTTCTGCTTCGGCAGGTGTAGGGATGTAGATCTCACGGAATATCTGTTTGAAAGGTTGTACTATCTTCTTATTGAAGACGGTGTGTTGCCAGGCTGACCATGTACCGTCGGCATAGAGTTGTTGCGCGTGGGTAATGGTGAGAGGCTCATTAGTTTTCACTTTACGTACACCATTGAGGGTCTCCAAACCTTTGTCAGTAAGGAAGCCTGTGGTTGTCCCTTGTCGAAGGAGCAGTAATCGGAACATCGGACTGACAATAGGATTTTGCGCAATCACCTCTACATCCTGTGGACGTAATGGTGTCTGTCGTATCATCATGTCCTCCAGCATTGTGCGAGCACGCTTTCTCTGTTTCGTCCATTCCCTGCCCATATCGGCAATACTGAGGTAGTCGGGATGCTTCTTAATCTTTGTTGGTACTGTTTTCAATACCTTCTCGCCTTGTTGGATGATGAGTTTATTGGTGCCATCCTCGGCCAACTGCAGTCTCAGTGTGTATCCTTCCACATTGATTCCCTGCAAGTAAGCAGCATTATCAGTCACCTGCTGACTCTCCATGCGCCACGTCAGCTGCATTGGGTCAGCATAGCCTGCACCACGTGAGAGGTTCAGTAGGGCAATCTCACATACCCGTTTCTCTGACGCCTGACGCTGTGCACCATACTGCTTCGACTCTTTCAGAAAGGCTTGTATAAGCTGATAGCGGCGTTGCAATGCTTTGTCGCTTTTGTCTGGGAGTAGTCCCAATGAACAAACAGCATCCTTGTTGCGCTTGGAATGTATCTGTTCTGTGATGGTTTCTTCATCTATCTTGCCGAGAGCCGTGTCAGCAAAGCGACGCGCACGACTGTGATAGTTACTGCTTCCGATGTATCGTGCTGCTTTGTAGAACAGTTCGAAACGCTTTTCTCCAACCACGGTATAAGCTTCGTGAAAGAGTTTTTCGTCAAAGGCTCCATCGGCAAGATCAGCTGGGTCGAGGTCGGTGAAGAGCGCTGTTGTAGCCCTCTTCTCGTCTTCGCCCATCTCCTTTGTATGCGCAATGAAGTAGTAGTAGGCAAGATCGAAGCCTTCCCAGTTGAGATGTGCTTTGATAAGTGGAACCCACTGCGGTGCAAAATAGGCTAATTCTAAGAGTCTGTCGTCTTTGATTGACTTGAGTTTTTCAGGCTCGTCTGTGTCGAGTGGGAAGGTACGTTCGATGATATCGGTCAGTACTACACGCTTCTCTGTGCCATAGCTGCTTGCCATCAGGTGGTCTTTACCCAGTGTCTTCATGGCCTTAACCATATATTCAGCACCCTGCAGCACCATTGCGTTGCCCGCACGGGTGATGAGGTAGGAGGCTGTCGTTGGTGCATTAAGGCGCGTCATCTCAATCTTAAAGAGGTGTTGAGCTATCTTGTTGATGACTCTCCGCAAATTCTCGTAAGTCTCTTTGCCGTATCGAGCATCAAATATCTTCTCGTCCTCATATTGTAAAGAGAGTCGGTGACCGCGTGTGTTATAGATGTAATTCCCTGCTTCCTGTAGCTGTTTGCCCTCGTCCTGCAGCAGTAGTTCCATAAAGGCATCGTCAGATAGATGTCCTTGAAGGTTGTAGCGGGATAGTAAGAGTGCATCTATGCTATAGTCAGAGTAATATGTCGATTTGTCAGTTCGGGCCAATGGTGCATACTTCTCATACATTGCCAATGTCATCTCAGCAAAGAGCTTGAACTCTTCTTCGGTTCTCCAACTACTTTCGGCATACCTCATCGCAATTGAGAAGAAATGGCTGTTGAATATATATCCCTCTTTCTCTGAATCGTAAGAAGAAATTCTTATATACTTGTTAGTCGGACAATAGAAATATATCAGCGCAAGTGTCGCGTAGGCTTGACGGAATAGTAGGGCCGGATTTCTCCTGTTTAAGTCGGCAAGTAAGGTCGCTATGATAAGTTTGAAATGGTAGTCATACTTCCAGCTTTCAACGTTCTTTAGACCCTTGAAGGGATAGTTGTCTGCGTTAAGGTCTACGATTTCTGTATGATAGTTGCCTTCAAACACAATAAGCATCAGATAGATACCTAATAAATCTTCGTCTTTGAGAGGATGGTCGGTCAGAAAACTTTTCCATAGCTCGGGGTAGGGAAGGGTGTCAAGGGTTTGCTCATCAGACGTAAAAGAAAGATAGCTATCTCCAAGTATTTGTGTACCTCCCCAGCGACTCTTATACTCCTTGTCGGCATTCTCTACTATAATCTTTTCCAGTTCGGTGTATAGCTTGCGTAGTTCGTCAATGGTATAGGTAAAGACAGAGCTTGCATCTGCATGGCTCTTACCGGTAATCTTATTGAATACCTTACCAAGGAACGACTGCGAATCGTTCTTTGTCAGGAAAGGATCGGATAGCTTAATGGTTGGTATCTCCCCCGTCTTGTACAGACCGTAACCACCTTCAGGGCCAGGATAGGACGTTGGTGTGACAGTGCTTGTCTCTACACTTGTAGGAGCAAAGTCCTTTGCAAGCTGTTTGTTGCCCTCCCTAAGTTCGGTCAAAGCGGCTGGGATATAGTCTCCATTAGTAGTCTGCAAGCGTTCGTAAGATGCTTTCAGCAGCGAGTAAGGTAAGGTGAGAAGGATGCGGACAGCCTTATTACGTGTGTCAGAGACCTTGGATTTCAGTTTCTTCTCTATCTCCTTGATATCCGTGGTGGTAAAGTCTTCCTTGGGGAAGAAGGTCAAGAGAAATTCAAAACCCTCCTTCTCGTAGCTAAAGATATTCTTTGTAAGGTACTGGCGACGTGCTTCAGGACTGCCTAAGGGGTAATAGTCCTGCATAAAAGCACGTAGTGGCTCTTTGCGTTCATCGTCTTGACCATATCTATAATATCTGGTAAAGGATACACTCCAGTTAGGAATCTTCTCAAGAAGGATGTGGTCAATGGTCTCTTGCGTCTTCAGTTGGCAGGCAAACACCCACAAAGCATTGATGAAGGTCTCGCGTGTAAGACGGATTCTGAACCATTCAAAGCCTTTGAAGATGAAGTCTGTGTTATTCTTAACCTCCTTCTCCCATTTCGCAATCTCATCAAAAAGCTGTTGAAAAAGTTCACGTTGTTTTCCCGAGACACGGCCAACCTTCCCATATTCATACTTTTCCTCCCTGGCTGTACAACTTAATTGTTGTATGAAGAAAGCCTTTGTGAAAGGATCATCCAGATGCTTCGCAAAGAACTCGAGGTGGTCAGTAACTTTGAAATGACTTGAACGGTCAAGATAGTAGATGGCTGCAATACGATTTTGGAGTGGGGCATCATTGTTGATTAACTGTATAGCATCATGTTGTGCAACATTGAAGTCTTCAGCGCCAGCGGTATATAAAGCAACGTAAACGAGTAGTGCATTCGGACCTGTATAGGCTTTTGCTCGTTCCTTAGGGTGGCTCAGGAACAGGCAAATACCTTCAAAGATGGTCTTTATATCTTTGTCGGTAACAGTCTCGTAGCCTATTCCTACCCACGTCTGCACAGACCGTCTAACGGAGCTATAACGTAGGAGTCCTTCTTCAGCAATGACACCAATCAATCGTTTATAGAATGTCAGACTATATTCATTACCACATTCTACGATACTTTGGCGTAGACCTTCTTGTAGTTTTGCTGCCCTCAACACGTTGAGTAGGAGCATGTGCAACTCCTCATTGTTATTAGACTCTATGGCTGTGATGAGGCTTTTTGTGAGGATTCCGATGTTGTTCTCACTGGTCAACACCTCTTTTGTAGCTTCGATAGTTTCTGGCTTACCTTGTTGGATGGCAGCAGTAAGAACCGGAGTGAACGAGAAGAAATAGTTTGTAACATCTGGGTACTGTCCACGGATGAGCTCGTCAATAGTGAGGCCATAGGCAGCTGTGGCAAAGAAAGTTCGCATTATGTCTGATATGTCAGATGCTATCTCCATTAAGTCGAGGTCGCCTCTTACGTCTATGCGATAGATTCCTTTCGTATGGGAGAGGTCTTTGAGCTGTCTCAAATGCGCTTCTAAGAGTTCGGAAAAGTCTTTGGGGAGAATGTGAGGGAGGTTTGCTCCTGAGGAAAGGAGTTCTTCTATTGTTTGAAAAGAGAAATTTTCCTCAGTGATTGGATTATAGAAAATATTCAGATAGTTGCCGAATTGATAGTTATCCTCCCTGCAGCGTTTTACAAGTTTCTCCTCCCATATATTGCATTTATATAGGTTGATGTTTTCAATATATTGTTTACAGTGTTCCTGTAGTTCTTGCTTTGTTTTCATATCTTATTCTTTTTAGTAGGTTCTTAGATGATAAATCCTTTATTGTCAATGCGGTATTGCTGACTGAAAGGGTTGGTGAAATTATGGTGAATGGCAGAAACTAAGAGTTTGCCTTTGTAGGCAGAATTTCTAAGGGGATGTCTTAGAAATAAAGTCCTGTGAGCATGGTGAG
Organism: Prevotella jejuni; assembly: GCF_900187995.1. GTDB lineage: Bacteria > Bacteroidota > Bacteroidia > Bacteroidales > Bacteroidaceae > Prevotella > Prevotella jejuni. Next base: position 8,497 of record NZ_FZNZ01000009.1, on the reverse strand, counting down.
TCTGATAATAACGATTTCTGCTCCTTGACAGAGCTTGATGGGAGCGTCCCATGTTGTTATTTCTTCACCGTTGATGAATACTCTAAAGAGGCTGTCGTCGTATGCCTGCCGCGTTCGTTGTATAGCCTTTTCAAGTGTGTCATGGTTTTCACCATAGTTCTCAGCAAAGCGGATGCGTCCTTCTTCTGCTTGTTCGGCTATCTCACTGTCGGATAAAGCATGGTTCTCTTTCGGAGTCTGGGCTTCTGTCAGACCTTGTCGGGTCAAGGTGTAGAGTAGGGCTTCGAGCGTATTGACGGTATCATCAATCTCTATAGGGTGTCTGCCTAATTCCTTTCTACTCCCCAATTTCTTTTTTACAATGTGTACTTCCATTTTGTTTAGGTGTTTCTTTCCCTTTGCAAATATAGGAAATAATTAGTAAACAAATGAATATTATCCCATTTCTTTGTATTCAGTGGGAGTAAGAAGGTGATAATAGAGTATGGGCTCGAGCGTTGGAAAGTGGGTTTACGGTTCTCGGCAGTTGTAAGAAAGGGAATTAGCTATATTCAGTAATGATGTGTAGACATCTATTAATAAGAAATGTTATGAGAGTATTTCGTGAATAAGTAGTCTTTTTGAGATTTAGTGTATGACATTTGATAAAGAACTTAGTCTGCCTTACCAGACGCCTTCAATCTATGTGTCCTTCTCTCTTATATCTTTTGGGGTAGTGCCCGTTGTTTCGGAGTGAGAGTGGGGATGAGTCTACTTCTTTGTTTTGAGATGGTTTTAAATTTGCTGTCATTACTGTCATGTGGAGTCGTCATCTAACTAATTAGTTATCAGTATGGTTACATAAAATGTTAAAAATGACAGCAAACTAAAATAAAAAATATTCTTGTAATATGTGTAATAGCTTCTCTTGTTAGCAAGTCTTTATGACGTCAAATACTGAACAAGCTATATTCCCTCAGTGTTTTATAGTTTTATCCATGAGGAGGTAGTTATGAGATAGAGATTTCTTGTTTTATCTAAGTCGGTTATTAAACTACAAAATCACTAATTTTTGTATTAGTACTATTGCTGATCATGTGTATAAAAGAAAAAGCGGAAATCTATTAAAGACTTCCGCTTAATTTAAGAAGGGTGGGTGGTGGGATTCGAACCCACGACATTCAGAACCACAATCTGACGCTCTAACCAACTGAACTACATCCACCATGTTGGCTATTTCTTCTTAGCGAGTGCAAAGGTACGGGTTTTATTTGGAACGACCAAATATTTCCCGTACTTTTTTGTTATTTCTTTTTATTTAGCTGGAGATGCTGGTGCCTGAGCTGGTGCAGCAGGAGCTTGAGCAGCTGGTGCGGCCTGCTTCTGCTGGCTTGCGCCGAAGTTAGGCAGGTTATTAGGATTAGTTGTATTGTCCTGCGTTGCAGCTTTCTCTATTACGCTCTCATCAGTGCTTGCTCTTGGAGCCACGTATGCACTGGCAACACTGATAACTACCATAGCAATAGCTAAACCCCATGTAGTCTTCTCGATGAAATCCGTAGTCTTGCGAACGCCCATGATGGCATTAGAAGATGAGAAATTTGAAGAAAGACCACCGCCCTTTGACTCTTGAATCAGTACGACACCAATCATCAAAAGTGCTGCAATCACGATAAGGATTACTAATAACGTGTACATTTTTCTTGTCTTATTTTTTATTGTTATTTATTATCAATTTCTCTAAAAACCGTATTTGGTCTGCAAAGTAACGATTTTTTTTCGGATATACCAAATTTAATCGCTTAATAATTTCCAATGCTTTGGAATATCTACCTTGTTTTATATATATTCTTGCTAAGGTCTCGGTGAAGTAGCCAGTATCTTCGTTTTCGGCTGCTTCGTTATGATTGTTTTCTTCTGGTTCGTATTCTGTTTCCTCTTGTAAGGTTATCTTACCTCCTTCGTTGAAGATGAAGTCGTCGATAAGTTCTTGGCCTCTAAGCTGCGGGGTGACCTCTTCTTTCTGTTTACTCTCACTTTCCAGTAAATAAGCAACGTAGTCTACAGTTGCATCGGCAGGTGTTGGTTTACGTACACCAGCTGTCTCTTGTTCTCTTTCGGCCTCCTCTGGGATTTGTTCCAGGAAATTGTCTATCAGTGAGGTCGTACGATCCTGTTCCTCTTTGGCTGTCTGTGTAGCAGTAGAAGTCTCTGATTGCTTTTTTACTTGTTTCTGTTGTGGAATCAACCGATAGTGAGCTTCTTCTACAAGCTTAAATAGTATGTGACGATCAGAGATATAAACAGCAGCACGTCTCAACTCGTCATCGAAGGTCGGGTCGTGGAGTAGGAAGAGATTCTGTAATAGTAGGATACGTGCTGGTTGGTAATAAGGATAAAGCGCAAGCAGACTTCGGAGATCATATAAGGTCTCCTTGTTCAGATTTTCTGGGTGATTAATCAGATTGGCTATATCCATGTGTTGAAGCGTTTATGAGGGGGAATGGTAAGAATGATAGTGCAAATGAATTGTATTTACCAATTAGCTACGGTTGCATTAAATATTTGGTCAGTAAGATCTTTCACCATCTGTGTGACGAGTTCCTCCTGTACAGAGTTCAGACTACGTACTGTTTCATAGCTTGCTGTGGCTGTGAACTGTCGCTCAAAGTCTTCGCTATGGTTAGTATTGTTTGTGAAACGCACGTTGACGGTGATGGAAAGTTCTGTTTGTGCAGAATATCCTTCGCTTGAAACACTCTTATTACGTTGCTGGTATTGTGTGATTTCACCCTCAATCTTCATATCTCCATTTCGCTTCACTTGTTGTAAGCGTGTGTGATTGGCAAAGACATCTTTCAACTGGTTGTTGAACATTGGTCCCATAGGGCCCCATACGTAGGATGAACGGATAGGGAAATCTGAAATCTGGATAGTATGTACCTTACTATAATCAATGCTTGCACCATTGAATTTATAAGATACACTGCACGCTACAAGCAAGAGCAAGCAGATAGCTGTTACACCCCATGTGAGTGGACGAATAGATATTATGTTCTTTCCTATCTTCATTGTCTTTTATGAGAGGATAATTCTTTTACGTAGTTATTGTTTAATCTTTGTCTAACCCGTATTGTCTGATGCGACGATAGAGGGTGCGGTCGCTGATACCTAACTCTAAGGCAGCTTTCTTGCGATTGCCATTGTTGCGTTCTAATGCTTTCTCCACGAGTTGCTTCCCAATATCATTTAGGTTGAGTGTCTCTGGTTCAGAGATCTCTTCAGCCTCAGCATCTTCAACCGGTTCTATCGTACGAGTAGGGGTGATAGGTTGCTTGTTAGCAGTGGCTGGGAGGTTTGAGACTGTCTGTGGAGCAGGTTGGAATCCACTTGCCCCATTGAGTTGTCTACTCTCTTCCAACTGTTTACGAACGTTGGTGAGGTCGCGACGTAAGTCACTTACATTTCCTCTTAACTCATAGAGTATCTTATAGAGAATCTCACGTTCGCTCTCATAACTATGCGTACCACCACTTTGTATTGGTGCAAGTTGTGTACTATCCTGATCACGAGGGATAAAGTGCAGCAATGTGTCAGCATCAATCTCTCGTTTCTCACTAAGGATTGACATCTGTTCGGTAATGTTCTTTAGTTGACGAACATTGCCTGGCCACTTATATTGTAACAGTATCTGTCGGGCTTCTTCGGTAAGTGTAATCTTTGGAAGATGATACTTCTCGGCCATTTGCATTGCGAAAAGACGGAATAGAAGTAGGATATCTTCGCCACGATCACGGAGTGGTGGCATTTGGATAGGAATTGTATTCAGACGATAGAACAAGTCTTCACGGAACTTTCCTTCGCTGATGGCTTTACGCATGTTTACATTGGTAGCAGCAACAATGCGTACGTCAGTCTTGCGAATCTCCTGTCCTCCGACACGAATATACTCTCCTGTCTCAAGTACACGAAGCAGTCGAGCTTGCGTTGCTATTGGTAGTTCACCAACCTCATCAAGGAAGATTGTGCCTTTATTGGCTATACCGAAATAACCTTCACTCTCACCTATAGCACCAGTGAAAGAACCTTTCTCATGACCGAATAACTCGCTATCAATGGTTCCTTCTGGGATAGAACCACAGTTGATAGCAAAGTATTTCTCACGGCGACGAGGCGAATTGTCGTGTATTACACGTGGGATAATTTCCTTACCAACACCGCTCTCGCCGATAATAAGTACTGACAAATCAGTGGGTGCTACCTGTAGAGCAACATCCAATGCACGGTTTAGTCCGTCACTATTACCGACAATATTATATCGTTGTTTGGTTTTCTGTAATTCTGTTGTATTCATTTAACTGACAAATTTACCTATTAAATTTGAAAAAACTGCAACTTTGGCAGACTTTAACAACTTTCTTTTTGTCTTTCTTTGCCGCCTCTGATAAAGGATAATTCAAATAGTTTAGAATTATGAACGTCAGTCGTATAACAAGTTAAAAAAAGTTTGCGAATAATTCACAAAGAGTTTGCGAACATCTTGATGATTGTTCGCGAACTTTTTTATAACTGTTTTTATATTGCGGATTACTTGTCTTGTCTTCTATTCAGTTTGATAAGTAGTAAGCCAATAGCTGTCCAAATGAGCTCACGAATACGTACCAGTAGGGCAACGAAAATGCCCGCTTCGAGCGTAAGTCCTAAGCCTTTGACAGACATTAGGAAGCCTCCTTCACGACCACCTAATTGTAGAGGCATGAAAAAGAGCATGTTGGCAAAGAGAGAGGTGAAGGCAAGAATGAGAATACAGTCAAAGTAATTGACTGACGGGAGTAATACTAAAAGGATGAAGAATATCTCTAATGCACTACAAATTCGGCATGAAAACTCAAGTAGAACGACGGTGAAGAAGGTACGTGGGTTTTGGTTGTGTAATGATGCTATCTGTGTGTCAATTCTGTCGAGCTCTTCCTTATGACTGGTAATAAAGGGTTCTGCCCATCTCTTTATAAGAGGTATATGCCGTACAAGGTTCATTCCCCGAACTGCTAAACCTTTCTTATAGCCTGTGAGGAAGAACCAAATGGCAGACACACAAAAGGCAAAGACTGCAGTTAACATCACACCCATTGGAAGGTTGACAGGCTGCGTGAAGATATAAAGAAAGATGGAGACAAGCCAAAACCAAAAATGACTAAAGATGTGGGTCATGGCATAAAGGACGACAGAAGAGGTTGCACGTTCAGCTCCAATCTTTGGTGTAAGTTCCATGATACGATAAGGTTCACCACCCATAAGTCCTCCTGGAGTAGCGTAGTTAAGGGCAAAGCCTGACACAGTAACCTTATAAAGCCATAGGAAAGAAACCTTCTTTCGTTCCTCTGCATCCTGTGTCTGACTACGTATAATCGTGTACCAAGCTGCCGTATTAAAGATGTAGAGGAATGCCCAAAGTATAACTACAGCAAGGAACCAATAACCTGCATGCTGTATTTTTTGCCATGCATCAGTAAAGTCAAGGTTGTACACCATAATACAGAGTACAACCAAGCCAAAGATGAAGAAGATGTTCTGAAACTTTTTGTTCATAGGTCTTCTTTATTAATATCAGTAGTAGAAAGAGGACACGCTTAGTGTGTCTCTTTCGTATTACGGCTTTCGCCATTATTTGGTGTGCGGTCCTCACGCTTACGTGGAATGGCAAAGCGCACCTTGTCGCTTTCATCTCTTCTTTCCTTGTAAAGCTTTGGAAGAGGATTGCCCATAGGTGCATCGTATTCTGCACGATTGCGGAAGATGTCTATAGCGAGATAGATTGCATGGCGGAAGGGTAGTTCGTCTGCAATCCCCTTACCTGCTAATGCCAGACTATTTGGTATTTCTGCAGCTGTACGAATAAGTGATAATCCCGCTGTATATATGATACCATGGCATGACGAAAGAGTACGGAAAGGAGCAAGTCCTTGTTCGTAATACATTGCTAATATACCATCAAACTGTTCTGCATCGTTGCAGCCAAAGAAGGTGTCAGCAGGGTAAGGACCGAAAGCTTGTATTCCATTTTCTACCAGTTCGTCTATAGCTGGCAAGATAATCTCTTGTTCTTCAGAGCCCAACAAACCATTGTCGCCAGCTTTGGGGTTCAAACCGAGTACGGCAATGCGTGGACAAGAAAGGCGGAAATCACGACGAAGAGTCTTAAAGAGTGCACTTACATTGTTGACAATACTTGCTTTTGAAATAGACTCTGCTACTTGGCGTAATGGGAGATTACGTGTAGCGAGGGCAATACGTAGTCCATCATTAATCAATACAGATAGTCCTTGCTCCTCTGTGTCCAAATGGTCTTCAATATATCGACTCTGACCACTAAAGTGGAAATGTTCATTGTTATCGATAGGAGCGGTTACGAGAACATCAAATAGTCCTTGACGATAGTCTTCTAAAGCCTTGTCTACAGCACGTAAACCAGCTACACCAGCTTCCTCAGAAGGTACACCTAATTCAACCTTAATCTCGTCATCGAAGACAGGGAGCAGGTTAAGCCGTCCATTCTGTGCTTCTGATGCATCTTTAATGATAGTGAAGTTAGCTTCAATATTGAGTGCATTGCGATGATAGGTGGCTACTTTAGGCGAACCATAGATGATGGGCGTGCAGAGTTCCAACATCTCTGGTTCAGCAAAGGTCTTAAAGATAAGCTCATAACCAATGCCGTTCGTGTCTCCGTGTGTGATTGCTATACGGATTCTTTTATTCTCGTTCATATAATTATATCTTGTATTGTTTTGTTTTATTCAGTTTCCTTTTTATCTTTTACTTTTCTTTCTTCCTCTTTCCTCATCAATCTTCTTTGCCGTTGAGAGCAGACCACAGGCAGCAAAGATATCCTGTCCACGACTGGCACGGATTGTTGTGAAGATACCATGTTGTGTCAGATAGTTTCTGAATCTCTCCATCCTATTGTCATCAACACCCTGCAATGGAATATTAGGGATAGGATGGAAACGAATAAGATTGATACGGCAGTCCAATCCTTTGAGTAGATGTACAATCGCCTTAGCATGTTCCTCACTATCATTGAAATCCTTGAAGACAATGTATTCAAACGACAGACGACGTTGATGTGAGAAATCGTAATTGCTGAGTAACTCGATGATACTCTCTATAGACATTCCTTTTTCTGCTGGCATCAACTCCGAACGCTGGTCGTGCAGAGGGGTGTGCATACTGATAGCAACGTGACAGTCACTTTCATCAAGGAACCGTTTGAGTTTTCCTTTGACACCTACACTGCTCACTGTAATGCGCTTTGGTGACCATCCATAGCCGAAATCAGCTGTCATAACCTCTGTGGTACGAAGTACGTTATCAAGATTATCCATTGGTTCGCCCTGCCCCATGAAGACGATATTCGTCAGCTTGTCACGTTCAGGGAGGGAGTAAATCTGATTGAGAATGTCTGTAGCCGAAAGACTACCTTCAAAACCCTGCTTTCCTGTCTGGCAGAAGAGACAGTTCATCTTACACCCCACTTGTGAAGAAACGCAGAGTGTGGCACGGTCTTCATCTGGTATATACACCGTTTCAACAAACTTACCATTATCAGTTGGGAAGAGATATTTGATGGTTCCGTCCTTAGAATGTTGTGCATCAATAGGTTCCTTACAGCCAATAGCATATTCTGCAGCGAGTTTCTCTCTGTTTGCTTTTGAGATGTTCGTCATCTCATCAATACTTTTCACATGCTGTGTATAGAGCCACTTGGCTATCTGTCCGCCTGTAAAAGCTGGCATTCCGAGCGACTTGGCAACCTTTTTCAGTTCGCCAAGTGTCATTCCCAACAAATACTTCTTTGCACTTTCCATTCTCGTTCTCAATGTTTTGTTGCTGCAAAGATAACGAAAAAATAGCTAATATTCGTGCTTTCCTTTCTTTTTTGAGATACTTCGATAATATGGAGTGATAAAGTCCGCTAAAGTAAGAAGGAATTTACCACGTATTATACAAGAGTTTTTTTATGGTTCCGCAAGTTCAACATAGAACTGCAATCCCAAGTGCTGGTGTAGCTTAATAATCTATACCTGAAAACACCGCGGGGTTTGGGGGCGAGAAGCCCCCATGAGAAGAAAATCAACAAGCAATGCATAAAAATAAGAAAGGGAGACCTCTGTCTCCCAAAGATTAATTAATTTTGCATTGCAATGTACAAACAATTAACCTCGGAGCAAAGGTACACAATTTCTGTGCTACTCCAAAATAGAACGAAACAAAAAGATATTGCCAAGGCGATAAATGTAAGTGCAAGTACAGTGTCTCGTGAAATAAGACGTAATAGTGGAGTCAGAAGACACTATAATTGGGAAACTGCCCAAGCAAATGCAGTACAAACAAGGCGCAGAAAGCCAGGCAATCGTTCAGTCGACAAGGATGTCATGGAAGAGGCGAAGTGCCTTCTTATTACTGAGCAATGGTCTCCAGAACAAATATCTGGTGTATTGGCCAAGGACGGCAAGTA
>NZ_FZNZ01000059.1 GCF_900187995.1 Prevotella jejuni | reverse complement strand
AGGCATCAAGCATCGAGGACGAAGGTGCATAGAACCTGAAGCTGTTTTTGGACAAACAAAATATAATAAAGCCTACAAGAGGTTTAGGCATTTTGGAAAAGACAAGGTCAATATGGACTTTGCCTTCTTCGCTATTGCCTTTAACATAGGGAAAATGTGTAGAAAAACCAATCTCAAGGAAATAAAAGCCGTTATGGAGCTCCTTTTAGTCACCTTCAGATGCTGTATACAAGTTTATATAGGTTATTTAAAGCCCAATAAATCATTTTATATGAAATTAGCAGCATAGCTGCAGTAAATAACGAATTATGTGGTACACAAGGTAAAGGGGGGAGTAAAAAGAGGATGTGTCCATTTTGACACACCCTCTTTTCTTTACCTTTAGTAGAATCCTACTTATAGATTGAAAGTTGTCAAGTTATTAATTTGCATTTTGACACACCCTCCATATTTTTCATTGATTAGGTTATTGCATAGACAGCAATTTGCAGTACATTCCGTTTTTTGCTGCAAGTTCTGCATGCGTCCCATTCTCTACAAGTCGTCCTTTGTCCATCACAATAATCTGATTAGCATTACGGATGGTTTGCAAATGATGGGCAATGACCAAGACTGTGCGATTTCGGATAAGGGCAGACATTGCCTGTTGTATCTTATATTCATTGACAGGGTCAACATTGCTCGTTATCTCGTCCAAAAGAATGATGGGAGCGTCTTTCAAGAAAGCACGGGCGATTGAAAGCCTTTGTTTCTGCCCTCCGGAGAGTCCCAAACCGTTTTCTCCGATTTTTGTTTCATAACCTTCCGGCAGGCTGATGATAAAGTCGTGTATCATGGCTCTACGTGCTGCTTCTTCGATTTCTTCCTGCGTAGCATGTTGATTGCCCACTTTGATATTATTGGCAATGGTATCTGAAAAGAGAATAACATTTTGCATCACTACACTGATTTTACCGAGCAGATAATCATAGTCCATTTCTCGAATGTCTATACCACCGATACGGATACTGCCGGTCTGCGGTTCCCAGAAACGGAGTAACAGGCTGGTAATGGTTGTTTTACCAGAACCTGACGATCCGACAAGTGCCGTTACCGTTCCTTCGGGAACATGGAACGTGAGATTTTTCATCTCAAAACCTTCCTTCTCATAATGGAAATCCACTTTGTCAAAGGAAAGATTGAAATGGGTTGCTGTTTTCGGCTGTTCAGGATTGGTGATAACAGGAGCATTCAATAAATGGGAAATGCGTCCGTAACTATCTTTTACCTTGATGTAATTCAGCCAATGACTCTCCATATTGACAAAAGGTTTGTAGAATTCTTTTGAGACAATGATAAACATTAAATAAGCGAAAAGAGAAAGTTCCCCCTGCAGTGTCCACCAAAGACCGATTGTAGCCATCAGAGCGAAAGCCAATTCTATCAGGAAAGTGTATCTGCCCACACTCACAGCTGCCAAACGAGAAGTATTCTTACTGCTTTCTCCAAATTCACTGACAGAGTGGTCAAGTCTGTCACGGAACATTCCTTTTCCTCCAAACACTTTCAAAACTGGAATGCCCTTGACGTATTCTACAAAGAGGCTGACCATATCTGCCAGATTGTCCTGAGACTCTTCCTGTGCTTTCATTCCCGAGCGAATGCCCCGATACAGAGAAAACAGGGCAATAGGAAGAATGGCTACCATTGTCAATGCCATGCGCCAATCCACACAAAATAGTCCAATACCGAGTATTAGAGCTACAATGAAGTCGGCAGACATCCGTGTCCATAGATGTCCTACTACCATTTCCATATTATCAACGTCTTTGTGAATGATTGTACTTATCTCTCCCAGACGCTCATTGGTATAGAAGCCGAGTGAGAACATTTTCAGTTTCAGTATGATTTTCTCGCGGATACGTTCCACAAGATCAAATCCGGCAAAATGCTTACTCATATCGGCAATGGCATTGGATATGGTTTTCAAGACCAGCAGACTACCGAGTACCCATGCTGCCGAAATGAAAGAGATGCTTTCTCCATGTATATGACGGTCGATGAGAAACAAGACTGTGAGCATTATCGCCGTGCCGCAAAGGGCATAAACCACGAAAAACAGTGCGGAGATAATTAGATGCCGAACTCCGCGAGCGGTCAATTCATTCAGTATATTGCGTACCATTCTTATTCCTCCTCTTCTTTTAATTGCCATTTACTTACTTGCTCTTGCGTTTCCGTCATATTGCGGTACAGAGAACAGTCTTTCATCAGTTCTTGGTGTGTTCCTTTTGACACAACCTGCCCTTTGTCCATCACAACAATACGCTCCATATCCTGAATAGTATTGAGACGGTGAGCAATGGTAATGACGGTCTTGTTGCGCTGCAATTCATCAAGAGCTTCTTGGATTAGTTTCTCATTCTCTCCGTCCAATGCGGCAGTGGCTTCATCGAGAATAATTATTGGAGAGTCTTTGAGCAACATTCGAGCAATGGAAATACGCTGTTTTTCTCCGCCAGAGAATTTTATGCCGGCTTCGCCTGCCAGCGTATCATAACCATTCGGCAAGCCCATGATAAAATCATGAATACGAGCACGCTCTGCTGCCATTTCCACTTCCTTTTGTGTGGCGGTAGGTCTTCCAATACGGATATTGTCCCGAATACTTGTGTTAAAGAGAAAAACCTCCTGCTGTACCATCGAAAGATAATCAGCGATATTACGTTCGGAGAATTCCATAATATTCTCTCCTCCCAGTCGGATAGTCCCTGTTTGGGGGTGCCAGAACCCCATCATCAAACTTGCCAGCGTGGTTTTTCCCGACCCTGACTCGCCGACGATAGCAGTATGGCTTCCTCTCGGAAATTGAAGACATACATCTTTCAGTGCATTGTCTTTCTTGTTTGGATAGGAGAATGTAACATGCTCGAAACAAACATCCGTCTGTGTCGTATCTGTTTTCTTGTCCGCTGTTTCCTTTGTCTGTACCTCTGTAATGGACTGTACTTTTGCCAACGACTGACCATAGATGATTCGGAAATGTTGGAATGTAGCCAACTTAGCAAAGGAGGACGAGAACAATCCGCCCAATATCAAGGCAAGGATAAAACGAGCTACAGTTAATTCGCCCGAACTCATCATCCATAGTCCAATAAGAGTCATTACCACGATACCACCTTCCAAGAACATCGTTATCAATGTCATGGGAACGGTAACGCTAAACATGCTCCGCTTTACCCAACGGATGTAGTCGCGCATACCACCAAGTACCTGTTCCGTTCTGTTTTCCTCGTTACTGAAGGCTTTGATTACCGATATGGTAGCCACATATTCCAAAAGGTCTTCCGACATTTTTTGCGTACTTTCCATAAAGTGTTGAAAGCTCTTTCCCCAAAGTGTTTTGACAGCCATTTGCAGAAGAAATGCCACAGGTAAAAGAGAAATGAGCGACAGCCCCAAACGCCAGTCTAACACCATAATGATTACCCAGAGTAAGGCTGGAAAAAGAGTAGCCGAAAGGATTTCGGGTAATCCATGTGCTAAATAAATTTCAATTTGTTCCACATCGTGGTTAATAATATTCACCAAGTCGCCAACTTTCCGTTCTTGAAAGAAACCGAGCGGCAAGCGTTGCAGATGACTTATGATACGCAACCTCAATCGTGTAAGGGCATTGTAAGCCGACTGGTGTGCACGCCAAATCGAGGTTCCATAGAATACGCCTCTAAGCATTGCCAACAGTATCATTATTCCTCCAATACCCCAAACTATTATGGGAGAGAGTGTACTATTCATCAACTTGTCAACCGCCCACACTACAAGCAGTATAGGGAGTGTGCCTAAAATAAGGTGCAATATAACCACAGCATTGGAGAGCAGGCTACGGCTCTCCCGTTCCTCATCAAGGAGTCTGACTTTTTGTTTATCCATATATGTGTCGTTTTGATCTTTTCTGCTGCAAAAGTACGGCAACAAACAGGGATAAAATAACCCCGATAAGCATTATACTGCCCCAAAACAACAATTTGCTCGCATATAAACACAATAGGGGTATAAGCGTGGATAATAGGGTTATTTATTTGCTCGGCAGGTAAGTATCTTTGCACAGAATCTCACAAACAAATATGATATGTCAATCAGCTCAATAGTCCATTTATACAAAAGAATGCTCATTGTCGGCTTTCTATCGTTGTGGTCTTTTCCTATGTTTGCACAACTGCAACCAACAGAAATAAAAGTTATTAATGCAGAAAATGGGAACAGTATAGAATTTGCCACCGTACAATGGAAAGGTTTGAATGCTCCAACGTACACGAATAGTACGACTACAAACAGGAAAGGTATTGCAAAACTAAGTGCATCAAGTAATCAAAAACTTATGCTTATGGTAAGTTATGTCGGTTATCAGACCATTACCGATACGATTACTGCAAATGGGAAGCGTTATACCATAAGACTACTCCCGGAATCAACAGAGCTGGCAGATGTAGTCGTAGTAGGAAAAACAAGAGCACAAATACTCAGAGAGTCGCCTGAAGCAGTTTCTGTAATAAATGCGAAAGAACTTCAAGGCAGATCTATTTCGTTAGAAACCGTTTTGAATAAAACCATAGGTTTGAAAGTTGGGCAGACTGGCGGTTTGGGAAGCAGTTCGAGAATTATTGTTCATGGATTGGAAGGAAACCGCATTCAAATCTTATGGGACGGAATACCAATGAGTACTTCTGACGGGGCTTTTTCTCTTGATGAAATTCCGATAGACATTATAGAAAGAATAGAAGTCTATAAGAGTATCATACCCGCCCGTTTCGGATGTGATGGATTGGGGGGAGCCGTCAATATCGTTACTAAAGAGTTTAGTACGGATTATTTAGATGCCTCGTATGAATTCGGATCTTACCAAACACACAAAGGAAGTGTCTTCTCTCGCAAGAATTTTCCAAAGAGTGGCATTCTACTCGGTGCGGGAGGTTATTATACATCTGCAAAGAATGACTACTCTTTCAGAGTTCCCGAGAGAGAAAATCTGTTAGTAAGACGTGACCACGACCGTTTTCGTTCGTATATGTTGAAGGGAAAAATTGCTTTCACGAAACTTTGGCTCGATGAGATTAGTACCGAGTTCGGGTATTACAATCGTTTCAATGAAATCCAAGGTATCTTAAAAAACATACAACATGCCGAAAACAAATCAGGAATGTTTATGTTGGAAAACAAATTGATAAAAAGCGGAATGCTGAACGACCGCCTTAACTTTGAGTCCCATTTTTCCCTTTCACATACAACAAACAATTTTGTGGATACGGCACGAGTTAATCACGATTTCGAAGGAAACATATATCCGAGTCCGAATGGACAGGGAGAAACAGGGGATGTTCCTCACAACTCGAATGACAAAGGATTGGAAATCAATGAACGTATCAATTTTGATTACAAGTTGTCCGCCAATCACAGTTTGAATCTGAACACACTTATTAACTACGCCAGAAGACAACCGAGCGACAACATTGCAAGTCAGCATGCAGGTTTTGTTATCGGAGGATTTCCCAGTAAAAAGACCAGTTTCATTTCGGGGTTGACTTGGGAGTCAAAACTCTTTGATAAGAAACTGACGAATATGCTCTCCGCAAAGTATTTCCACCTCCATTCCGAGATAGAAGATTTGACTTCATACGAGATGATTGAGGCTCCGAAGAAAAAGAACAATACGACCTCACAAATAGGCTGGATAGAGGCTATAAAATACGAGCCTTTCAGAGGTTTTCACTTGAAAGCATCTTACCAGCGGGCAATACGCCTTCCCAATTCACAAGAACTATTCGGTGATGGTATCATCACCTTTCCTGCAGCCGGATTGAGACCAGAGAAAAGCCACAACTTCAATCTGGGGTTCTTAATAGACAAAAATGATGTCCTCGGCTTATCGCGATTGCAATTTGAAGTGAACAGCTTTTATATGCAGGTAAGCGATATGATAAAATTGATGAAACAACACATGGCAGCCGGATATGTAAACGCAGAAAAGGTACATATTAAAGGTATAGAAACCGAAATAAAATTGGACATATCGCCAACGGTCTATGCCTACGGAAATCTAACTTATCAGGATGTGCGTGATGTCTTGAACTATTTACCCGGTACCCAAGCCCCCAATCCGACAAAAGGATTGCGACTACCGAACATTCCCTATTTGTTCGCCAACTTCGGGGCGGAGTATCACAGCAACCGATTATTCAAGAATTGGTATGTCAAGGCTTTCTGGGACGGCAAATTTACTGAGGAGTTCTTCTACTTCTGGGAACTTACCGAATTACAGAAACGACGTATTCCCCGCAGTTTCGTCAATGACATAGGGCTATTGTTGACCTACAAAAGCAAATATTCCGTAGCCTTGGAATGCCATAATATAATGAACAAAGAAGTTTGGGACCAATTCCGCCAACCATTGGCAGGACGGACACTTCACCTCAAATTCAGATATGTCTTCTCAAAAGGAATTTTCTAATTTAATAAATATAAAAAGATGAATACAACAATTTTCAATCGTATAGCTTTTTCTGCTATGCTGGTCGGCTTCATAGGGCTGACATCTTGTAACAAAAATGATGAACCTACGCCTACTCCTCAAGAGGTGCAGCAACATTTCACCTTTGTGCATTATGTGGACAAAAGTGCTTATGTAGGGACATTCAGTGATTTGACTCCTCAAGCGACCGACAATAAGAAAGCATTTGAATTCGGGTTCGGTTGCTACCTCTTTGCTAAGGGTAATACAGTGCTTGTACCCGAAGGGAAATTCGGGGATAAGATACATAAGTTTACAAGAGGTGCCCATGGAGAACTGATAAAAGCAGGTACTATGACATTTGAACAGATGGCTCAACCCGGAGAAATTAACTTCGTTGATGAACAGCGGGCATACGTTGCTTTGCATGGACGTGGAAAAATTGCGTTAATCAATACTTCAACATTGCAAAAGGAAGATGAAATTGACCTCTCATCTTATGCGGTT
The DNA here is from genome assembly GCF_900187995.1 of Prevotella jejuni. Classification (GTDB taxonomy): domain Bacteria; phylum Bacteroidota; class Bacteroidia; order Bacteroidales; family Bacteroidaceae; genus Prevotella; species Prevotella jejuni. Next base: position 2,497 of record NZ_FZNZ01000059.1, on the reverse strand, counting down.
CAAGACAACAATCCTGATCCCGGCTGTAATGTCATCCGTGATGGAAAGATGTATGTTGCCCTCAATCAGCTCAATTCGCCTCATACCTCCGTACCGGGTACTGGAGCAGAGGTAGCTATCATTGACCTCAAGACGAAAAAGACTGAAGTTATCAAAGATAACCGCACAAGTGTTGTAGGATTGTTCCGCCATTCTGACGCATTCATAGACGAGCGGGGTGACATCTACTTTTACAGTGCGGGTAACAACTTCAATGTTGCCAATAAGGAAGGTTTCCTGCGTATCCGCAAAGGAAGCGACAAATGGGATAGCGATTATCTGTTCAACCTATCGAAGACAACCATAAAAGGAATAGGTAAAACAGGGCAGTATATGATTAAGTCTTTCTATGCAGGTAATGGTATTGTGTATAGTTGCGTGAAAGTAACGGATACAGAATTTGGAATACTCAAGAAAGACTTCCAACCTGTGAAAATCGACATTTGGAACAAAACCATCGAAAAACTTGATTTGCCAATGACCGACAGCAATGGCTCTTTTGCTATAACTCGCTACAAGGACTTCATCGTCTTTGGAATGATATGTAACAATGGTACGGGGTATTACACCTACAATACCAAGACAGGCGAATGCTCGCAAAAACCAATTGTTACTGCCATAGGAGTTCCTTCAAGTTTAGTCGCATTTGAGTAAACTCTCATTAAAAACATTTCTCATGGAGCTATTGGTTCTTTTTTTGAGAGTAATACGGATAAAAACTTGCAATAATTCAAGTTTTTATCCGTGTTTGTTTGTAACTTTGCAAAAAGACATGATAAAATGACCATAGAATTTTGTGCAATCAATAAGCCTGAAGATTGGATGGAAATGGTTGCCGAACAATTTGGCACATCAGTAATAAACGATGGATTTACCATTCCTTCTTCTATTGGTAGTGGATTCTTCAAACAATATTATCCTCTGCCATGGCTAACATTGACTTATATCAGTTTCGTAGCATACGAACCGATAACTATGATACGTCGCTCGGTAGAAAACTCGAAATGGATTCCTGTCATGTTCTATATCAATGAGCATAAACACGAGCAGATAATTGGAACAAGTACAAAAACGGTCGGAGTGGACACGCTCGATGGCATTTTCATGCCTTCAAGTAGCATCCCGACTGAGTGGAGTTTTCCTCCAAAGAAACGATACGAAAATATTACACTGACTTTCAATAAGGATTGGATTGAAAAGATTGATGCAGCACATGAAACCTATATCGGTCGGCTTCTCCAATCGGACAAGGCTTTTTATTTGTTTGAGACCATTACACCTGCAATGCAACAGGTCTTGGATAACATTAAGTCTATAACTGAAATCGACAATCCTTTTTCAACGCTTCATTTGCATGGAAAAACTATGGAATTACTGACAATGTTCCTTGAAAAGCTCGAAAAACGTTCGGAAGTAAAATCTCTTGCCAACCTAAACTTGAATGATGTTGAATCAGTATTCCGTGTTCGTCGCCAGATTCTTCAAAGTCTCAGTAATGTACCGAGTATTCCCGAATTGGCGCGTGATGCCAATATGAGCAGTTCCAAATTACAAAAGTGCTTCAAGCAGGTTATTGGAAAAGCCATCGCAGAATATGCCCTATCCGAAAAGATGAAATGGGCAAAACGACTGCTTTCCACTCGCCTCTACTCGGTGTCAGAAGTAGGCTATAAAGTTGGATATACTAACCTCAGTCATTTCACAGAGGCTTTCTGCAAATATCACAGGATGAAACCTAAGCAATATCTTGATTCATTATAAGTTTTACACAAATATTACTTGCATTTTGAGGGTTATTTTGCCCTAAACAATCTTTCGAGCTTAGCCTGTAAAAATATCAGGCAATGAAAATAACGACATTTAAGTTTCATTTTTTTGCCGGAGTAACAATTTTATCATTGTCTTCTGGTATTTCTGTTTATTATTTAGTCGAACTCTTGTATGCTCTCGATACCTGCAATTGTATCAGTAATGGAGAAATTGGTATGGAGGAATTGGCACACACACTCTCTGAAATCTTCGGAGCGGAGATAAAGAACTGCTACAACGTATATATGAATATAAAGCATCGCAAAGATGACAGTCGCACTTATTTTCTTGACGAACTCCGTGAAAAAATCTATAAGCGGATGGTGGGGAGCGACCTGAAAGGCGGCAAGTTCAAGAAGTAGTAAATCAAAAGAGGGTGTGTCAAAATGTCCACATCCTCTTTTTTATGCACAAAGCCCCGACTTTCTCAAGCCAGGACTTTGCTATTTCCTAAAGTTTTTGTACCTTTAGGCATACAAAAAATCTCATTATGGCAAAGGTACACTTTCGTTCTTACATACACAAGAAAATGATTCTTTTTCCTCAAAGAATCGATAAGGATATCGCAGAAGATGACCCTGTTCGTCTTTTAGATGCCTTGGTGGATAATCTTATGTTGGATAATGTCTACAAGCTTTATAAGCCCAGT
>NZ_FZNZ01000013.1 GCF_900187995.1 Prevotella jejuni | reverse complement strand
AGGTTTGATAAGTCTTGACGTTGAATATATTGACGGCACAAAGATAGAATCGAAAGCCAACAAGTATACCTTCGTTTGGAAGAGAACCGTGGAAAAGAACCGCGCCAAGTTGCAGGAATAAATACGCACTCTCTTGCTTCAGGTTGATGATGTCATAGCGCAGGACAATGCCGCTAAAACAGAAGGTGTCGAGTTTACTGCAGCTCTGCTCGATGAGATATCCGAGGAATTGAACAAGTCTTTGGAATCAGCCCCTGAGCCTAAGACAAAAGAAGAGAAGCAGGCTGTTAGAACCAAGAAAAAACAGCTAAAGAGCTTGAGAAGAAACGTAATAAACTCCAGGAGTATGACCAACAACTTGAGGTTATGGGAGAGAGAAACTCCTACAGCAAGACCGATCCTGATGCCACGTTTATGCACATGAAGGAGGATGCTATGCGGAACGGACAGACTAAGCCTGGATATAATCTGCAGATAGCAACTGAGAACCAGTTTATCACCAACTTTGCACTCTATGCTAACCGTACAGACACGCTCACACTTTCTTCTTTCTTGGAGTCTTTCAAATCACGCTATCATCGTTATACCAAGACAGTCGTAGCCGATTCGGGGTATGGCTCCGAGGAGAACTATCTGTTCATGGACGTACATAATATGGAAGCCTATGTGAAGTATAACTACTTCCATCAAGAGCAGCGTCCACGCTACACACCTAACCCATTCAGTCCCGCAAGCCTTTATTATAATAAGGAACAGGATTTCTACGTCTGCCCTATGGGACAGCACATGAAGCGTATAGGTATGAAGCGTTCCCTAACCCCTAACGGATTCGTTACTTACAGCGTACGTTATCAGGCAGAACGCTGTGATGGTTGTCCGTTGAGAAGCTCATGTTTTAAGGCAAGAGGGAACAGAATTATAGAAGTAAACCACCAACTACAGCACTATAAACAAAAGGCACGGGAACTACTGACCTCGGAAGAAGGCATCAAGCATCGAGGACGAAGGTGCATAGAACCTGAAGCTGTTTTTGGACAAACAAAATATAATAAAGCCTATAAGAGGTTTAGGCATTTTGGAAAAGACAAGGTCAATATGGACTTTGCCTTCTTTGCTATTGCCTTTAACATAGGGAAAATGTGTAGAAAAACCAATCTCAAGAAACTAAAAGCCGTTATGGAGGTACTTTTAGTAACCTTCAGATGCTCTATACAAGTTTATATAGGCTATTTAAAGCCCAATAAATCATTTTATATGAAATTAGCAGCATAGCTGCAGTAAATAACGAATTATGTGGTAGACAAGGTGAAGGAAGAATAAAGAGTATGTATCAATTTTGACACACCCTCTTTTTAGTATATATCCTTGTTAATCATGTACTTTTTGTTTTATGACCATTTGTATTAGCCAATAGGTTCTCCAGCACGGGTAACATACGATTGAGGTTACCATATTGAATCATAAAGTTCCAGAAAGGTTCAAACTTCTTCCACCCTCCCATATAAAAGAGATGAGCCAATTGCTGCTTTATGTTATCGTGCCCAAAGCTTGCCTTAAAAATATTACTCCATGAATAGAAGTTACGGTAAGCCCACTCGTAGCCTTGTTTTAACTCTTCTGCGGTCAATCCCAATGTTTTGTACACAACCGTTCGGGTATCATACTTGCTCCAGTCGTAGGATGTAATCCGTCCATCTCGTTCCATCTGTTGAAACAGACGAGTTCCTGGATAAGGAGTTAGAATATGGAAGGTAGCTGTTGTTATGCTATGTTCAATCCCCCAATCAACAGTTCTTCGAAATACGTCTTTATCATCATGGTCAAGTCCAAAAACAAAACTTCCGTTAATCATTATACCAAGACTATGCAGTCGTTCAACAGCTGCTACATAATCTTTCGATAAGTTTTGTAGTTTGTTACTTGAACGAAGATTGTCTGGAGAAAATGTCTCGAAGCCTAAAAACAAACTTCGTAATCCTGCCTCGGCAGCTTTTTCTATCAAATTACCATTTTGTACTGCTGCAACTGTAGAGGCACTCTGAAAAACTCTACCCATACCGCGCATACCTTCAAATAATTCTGATGCGAAGTGAGGATTACCTAAAAGATGATCATCAAGGAAATAAAGATGTCTGCCAGGCAGACTATCAATTTCAGCTAAGGCATCGTCTACCTTTCGGGTGTAAAACGATTTACCCTCGCTATAGAAGGCATCCTTGTAGCAAAAGTCACAATGATGAGGACAACCACGGGAAACAACAAGCGAGTTTGGTACAAAATACTTCTCTCCTTTAATAAGGTCACGACGTACAGGAGGAATGTTTTCAATGCTTCTCCAACTTGCTACATATCGCTTTTGAGGGTGTCCTTCGCGTAAGTCTTTGATGAATCGTGGGAATGCTTCTTCCCCTGGCCCTAAGATAAGTGTGTCGGCGTGTAGCGCAGCTTCATCAGGAAGACTTGTAACATGAAGTCCTCCCATAACTACATACACACCTCTTCTTCTATACTCATCAGCAATCTTGTAAGCCCTATAAGCATTAGTAACGTAGACTTGAATACAAACCAAATCTGGAGTATCATCCAACTTTAGTTTCTCAATGTGTTGATCTTGTATCTCTACATCGTCATTTTCAGAGAAATAAGCTGCAAGTGTAGCTAATCCCAAAGGTGGAAAAAGCGAGTATTTGATTGGTCGCCAATAAGGGCTTTCTGCCTCTTGCAACGCTGGTAATATCATTTTTACCCTCATGCTATCAATTCTTTATTCTTCAAGATACTATATTAACTTAATAGGGCGGTTAATTATGTAAATCCAATTAACACATAGCTCTTAGATACCAAACTATCGTTCTTAACAAATATGTTATACAAAAGTCGTTATTACATTTCATATATGCAAACTTTTTTCAAGAAAACTCAATTCGATTAAACTATACTTACATTTTCTTTTCTAAAAGAGATATATTCTGTTTCTATCATTAATATTCTTGTCATAGCTGTGTTTTTTCATAGAATAAAAGAAAAAGACAACGAAAAATTTTGAGGTATGAAAATAAAGTACTATCTTTGCACTCGCATTTGAGATAATGCTTGGTAATTCGGTTAAAGGCCATCTTGGAAGGATGGGTGAGTGGCTGAAACCAGCAGTTTGCTAAACTGCCGTGCGCATTCGCGTACCGGGGGTTCGAATCCCCCTCCTTCCGCTTTATCTCATAATCTCAAATGTATTTTGGTCGATTCATCTAATGGTTAGAATACAAGATTCTCAATCTTGGCATAGGGGTTCGATTCCCCTATCGACTACCAAACACCTCTTAGTAAGAAATAATTATTCTGGTCGATTCATCTAATGGTTAGGATACAAGATTCTCAATCTTGGCATAGGGGTTCGATTCCCCTATCGACTACCAAAAGAAAGTTCAGCTATTAAGCTGGACTTTTCTTGTTTTATATGATTGGTGAATTTTGGGGTCAGTTCTAAAGCCCAATTGCAAGCCTATCCCCCTTAAGCACATAATTTCATAAGTCTATATAAAAAGAAAGGAATATCTGTCACTCCTCCGAACAATGCCCTGAATGCCTTAAATTTAATTTGCTGTCACTACTGTCATCTGTTATATATTCTTAACTTGTTGGTTCACAGAAAAGTAGATGAAATGTTAAAAGTGACAGGAAATTAAAATAAAAATATTCTTGTAAGATATGTATATATACGATGAAGTTAAGAATAGCTTTATAATAAAATCATTCTTGTCTGCTTAAACTCATACCGGTCGTTAGATTCTAAACATATTTTGTTTTATTATCGAGCAGATAGGTTATCTTTTTAGCGCAGGCGTATCGTACTATGTTAAGTTACAAAGACAGACAAGATACTGATAAGAAAATAAAAGATGTTAGGAAACAATATCATAGTAATAAAACTATATAATGACTGATTATGGTTAAATACATGCCAGTAGATTAAGCTATTTACCCTTAGAATATACATTTATTGTCGTAAGTAACTCTCCTACTTTATTGTTTCTTATAAGCATTTATGAAAACAAATTTGGATGTGTTGTGTGAATTAAAGTTGGTATAATGTGCTAAAACAAATAAAGGCTATAGGAAATCCTATAGCCTTTTATTGATTGTATCTTTATAGAATTAATTCTTAAAGAACTCCTTGACGTCCTCGTTTGGGACCATCTGCTCATCGAAGATGTAAGCACCAGTCTTAGGGCTCTTTACCATCTTGATAACCTTTGAATATGCGCGACCATCCGTAGAACCTTCGTGGAGGGTAGCGACCGCTTTCTTTGCCATAGTCTATTAATTTTAACTATTAACTATACTACTCTTTTTAGCGAGCTTACTTAATCTCCTTGTGAAGGGTAACCTTCTTCAGAACAGGATTATACTTCATGAGCTCAAGACGCTCTGGAGTATTCTTACGGTTCTTTGTAGTTACGTAACGACTTGTACCAGCTACACCGCTGTTCTTCATCTCGGTACATTCCAAGATAACTTGGACTCTGTTTCCTTTAGCTTTCTTTGCCATGATATTTAGTCTCCTATTACCTTAATGTCCTTCCAGTCAACATAACCCTTAGAAACAGCCTGCTTGAGTGCTGCATCAAGACCTACCTTGTTAATAAGACGAAGACCAGCAGCACTAATCTTCAGCTGAATCCAGCAAGCCTCCTCTACGTAGTAGAACTTCTTGCTGAAGAGGTTAACGTCAAAGCTTCTCTTTGTACGGTGCTTTGAGTGAGACACGTTACAACCTATCTGTGCCTTCTTTCCTGTGATTTGACAAATCTTAGACATTTCTATCTTTGTTTTGTGATTCGTTAATTGATACCTATTCCAAACAGGGTGCAAAATTACAAAAAAGTTTCAAATGAGCAAAACTTTTACTACAATAATTGTTGCTTTTAAGCTTTTTTGCGAGTTTATTCGGACTTAATATCTAATTCTTTTAGGAAATCAAGGAATAGACGGATTGCTTTGTTTGTTGCAATGGCAAGATTTATGTCACGTCCGAAGTCTTCGGTTAACTTAAATGTTCTTACCTCATCTTTGTTGCCATATGCCAACCAAATAGTACCCACTGGATGTTCTGCTGTACCGCCTCCAGGGCCGGCTACTCCTGTAGATGCAATGGCAAAGTCTACTCCAATAGTTTTTATAGTGCCTAATACCATCTCACGTGCAACCTCCTCTGATACTGCACTTTTCTCCTCAAGTACTTCGTGAGATACGCCAAGTAGTTTCTCCTTTACTTCATCCGTATAAGCAACTACTCCTCCTTTATAATAATTAGATGATCCTGGGATAGCCATAATCGCTTCGCTGATACGACCACCTGTGCAGCTTTCTGCTGTTCCAATTGTGTAACCTGAAGCATAAAGGATGTCACCAATCTGACGTGATATTATCTTACTTTCAAATTCCATAAACTTATTCTTATTATAGGACTTTATTTTATTATTATTCAAAAGTTACTTTACTAAATACAGGAATATCCATCTTTGTAAAGTCTTTGTCTTGATACTTGAAGTTACCTACACTGGCAATCATTGCTGCATTGTCTGTCGTATAGCTAAACTTCGGTATGTAAATCGTCCAACCATAACGCTCTGCATGGTCATGGAACGCATTACGAAGCCCATTATTAGCCGATACGCCACCCGCAACTGCTACATGCTTAATGCCTGTTTCTTTAACAGCTAAGCGCAGCTTTTTCATAAGTATGTCAACTATCGCATGCTCAAGACTGGCAGCAATGTCTTCTTTATGATGCTCAATGAAGTCTGGGTCTTCCTGTACCCACTTTCTCATATTATATAAGAATGATGTCTTAAGACCAGAGAAAGAGTAATCAAAACCAGCTACATTTGGTTCTGCAAACTTATAAGCCAAAGGATTACCTTGGCGTGCAAGCCTATCAATGATTGGACCACCAGGATAACCGAGTCCCATTACCTTTGAACACTTATCTATTGCCTCACCAGCTGCATCGTCAATAGTCTGACCGAGTACTTCCATATCGTTATAGGCATTTACTTTAACAATCTGAGAATTACCACCAGAAACCAAGAGGCAAATGAATGGGAATGGAGGCATGTGATTGTCGTCATCGCTTTCCTTGATAAAGTGAGCCATAACATGACCCTGTAAATGGTTTACTTCTATCATTGGGATATTCAAAGAACGAGCAAAACCTTTGGCAAAATTTACACCAACCAAAAGACTACCCATCAATCCAGGACCACGTGTAAAGGCTATGGCTGAAAGTTGTTCTTTGGTAATACCTGCACGCTTCAACGCTTGGTCAACAACAGGTACCACGTTCTGCTGGTGTGCTCTTGATGCAAGTTCAGGAACAACTCCTCCGTAAGCTTTATGCACCTCCTGTGAGGCTGTTACATTACTGAGGATAACACCATTCCTCAAGACAGCAGCACTTGTGTCGTCACAACTGCTTTCTATACCTAATATATAAATATCTTCTTTTACCATTTTCTGTTAGATTCTCTCCTAAGAGAATAAAAGACATTAATGTGTCAGAATCTCTAATCCATGTTCTGTCATAACGAAAGTATGCTCCCACTGAGCTGAAGGCTTCTCATCACCTGTGATAACCTCCCAACCATACGGGTCGTCAGCATCAATAAAGACTTTCCATGTACCCATATTAATCATTGGCTCAATGGTGAATACCATACCAGGAACCAGTAACATACCAGTACCTTTATGTCCATAGTGAACAACATCCGGCTGCTCATGGAACTCGATACCAACACCATGCCCACAGAGGTCACGTACAACACCATAGCCATTCTTCTCGGCATGCTTCTGAATAGCATGACCGATATCACCTACAAAGGAATAAGGCTTAGCTGCTTCTGCACCAATCTCAAGGCATTCCTTCGCTACACGAACTAATCGTTCCTTCTCAGGTGTTGTCTTTCCTATGATGAACATACGACTTGCATCAGCATAATAGCCATCTACAATCGTGGTCATATCAACATTGATAATATCACCTTCTTGAAGAACATCTTCTTTCTTTGGAACACCATGACACACAACTTCATTAATACTTGTGCATACACTCTTAGGATATCCCTCATAGTTCAAGCAGGCAGGGATTGCATTATGGTCCTTGCAATACTGCATACAGATATCATCAATCTCCTGTGTATTCATTCCTGCATGGATAGCCTCAGCGACAGCATCCAAGCAGCCAGTATTGACTATACCACTCTTTCGGATACCTTCAATCTGCTCAGGTGTCTTAATCATATCACGTGTAGGAACGAGTTTGCCCTTCTTCTCAAGAGCCATTATCTTTAAGTCCATTTCGGTTGGCTCCTGTCCTGGAAGACAATGCCACCTTTTCTTTTTCAACTGCATATCGTCAATTTTATCTTTTTACAAGAATAAAGCAAACAAGTATAAGAAAACAATCTTTTCTCCTTATATGCTTACTTAGTCTTTGCAAAAGTACTATAATTCAAAGACAATACAAAATAAATCAAGTCCTTTTTAGATGTCTCAAAGCCATAGACTGCTATAAACTCTTACATCTTGTAATTTATTAAGCTAAACGTATAGCTATGACAAACACAAAAAAGTTCGCGAACTTTTTTCGATTTGTTCGCGAACTTTACATTGGATGTCTTAGACAAAAGAATTATATCTTTATTAATCTGCAGGAACTGGACCTGGATTTTCGTTCTTTTTCTCTGTCTTCTTTTCCTTCTTTGCTTTCTTTTCCCCTGGTGTTACCTGCTCAAAGGTAACATCGTTTAGCGTGAAATACTTACGAGAAGCAAGGAGTTTCACAACAGGCTTCTCAATGTGCTGTTGTGCACGAAACTGTTCGCCTTTCAAAACAGCCTTACTCTTAAACGAAGGTGTCAAAGTCCCAAGGTCGCCAAACTCTACGATGTCACCATTGGCTACAATGTCACGAGCGGTTTCACTCGCAAGATTAAGCACGGCAGCTACCTCTTGCGCATTAAAGGTTGTTGACTTAGCAATACGTTCACAAAAGTTGCGGAAGTCAACACGCTGTCTGCCTGTCGGGCGCGCTACGATTACAGTCTTCCCTGCTTGTTTTCCAATATTCAGTTTCTGTTCTTTTAAGATAAATTGAATAGGTTTATTAGCCATATTGTTATTAAGGGGGCTCCTCTTGTTAACCTCCGCAAGCCGGAGACCTTAAACTTGCGGAGGGGTGATAATTTTATTGATGTTATTAAAAATAGTTACTGCTATTCTAGATAATTCAGAACAACGAAAATATAATTAATAGTGAATAAATGGACGAATAGCTACAAAAGAAATAAAACCAAATGCATTATTCTTTGGTGCATCATATGAACCGTCTAAGCTATAATAATATGTTACATCTGAAGTCCAAGGGTTGATGTGACTTGCCGTAACATTAATCTTCATAGCAAAATAATCATTTGTTGAATATTCAGATGCAGACATATACCTACCACCATAAACCAAACTTGGGGTACCTATAGGAAGTGTCTTTTCAAGATGATACAAAGGTTCTCCACCTCCACGCTTAAAGCCAAACTCGTCGGCAGTTGATTTCCAATCAGTAGAAGGTTCTGCAAACTGCCTATTAGATAGCCTTAGGTTCTTCACATAAAGATCCCACTCTGCAATTGTAGGTAAGAACCATTTATGATTACTGAGACCTCCCGTCAGCGTAACACCAGCATCATAAGTTGCAGCCTTATGGAAAGCTGGAAAGTTGACAGCATCATTAGCACGCAGGACACCATTTTTTGCATAAGTTGAAGAATAACTATAATCTTCACCATTAAAATCATTTAAATGATTGTTCAGTACAGTACTTGTATTAGGATTACTTTGTTCATTTAGAGTACTCCAGAAATATCCAGTCCCACCAGCATCATTCCAATGTGCCGCATCCTTTAAAGCTATAGCTAGTCGCTTACTTCTACTTACAACCATACCGACTGGGGTATGGGAAGAAAAATCTGCATCGGTATACTGGCCAGTTGTACCATCACTGTAGAGGTAAATATAGTTGTATTTCAATGTGATGTGGAGTATATAAGAACCATTTTCTTGCATCATTGTTTGATTACTAAATGTCCAGGTTCGTTTGTTTGTAATAGGGATATTGAATCCCATTCCGCTGTTAAGAGTCATCTTAAAGTCTGCGATTTTGGCTCCAGGACAAACGTACAAATATTTTCTTGGCCACATATATACATAAGTATAATCATTATTTATATTTGCAGAGAACGCTGCTGTATTCCCATATGAATAAGCACGAGTAGCAGGGTCAAACATAACCTGCTGCGGAATGTCATTGACAGAAGAAAGTGTAGCTTGTATCCCCAATGCTCTGTAACCTTCAGCATCTATTTCTGGTCTAATGCGACAGCCAACATGCTTCATATCAAAAGTTACTTTTTGTAATTTGGGAGAAGTTGCGATATTTACATTTTCAGCGACACCTATTCTAGCCTTCTCAATATCAGATTGTGATACTTTCCAAAGACTGCCTGAGACATCAATGCCATCATTTACACAAATAAAAGTATAGGTGCCAGGTAAAAGTGACATTCCATCAATACCTCCGTCTGGAGTAAAAGTGTTACTTGCCATTGTTCCTGTGATCATTCCTTTTTGTACACTCCCTTGATAAGCATATACACGGTAATTTCCGTCAGCAAGAGCACGTGTTGTTGCAGCTTGCTCCTTCTTAGATGCTTTTGTTGTATCGCGTTCTAAACTTACCTCTGCAAAGAAATCGCCCATCGGGACAATCTGCTTTTTACTTAATTCTGGCTGTGAGGCACGCGTTTTTCCTTCAATAGAATCCCCCGTATTATAATCTACAAAGTTCATGTTAAAAATAATGTTTTTTGCAACATCTACGGTCTGTCCTTTATCCATGTTCTCGTCACTACTACAAGCTGAGAAAAGAATCAGAAACATAGCACTAAAAAGTGCCGATAAATAAACTCTCTTTTTCATTGTTTTTTGTTTAATACAGTAATTTGCTTTAGTTGTCATTTTAAGGAGCAACTTCACTCGTTGTTCCGAACCAGCTATCGTCAGGATTACTACCATTCTTATGAGGAGTTCCTTCAAACCGGTTATCATAGCCCCAGTTCTGATCATTTGAGGAGTTCTCATTAACAGTGACATGAATAGACCCCGTTAGCAAGGGGCACTCTGCCTGTACCATTGTAATTGTACACCACGGAGCAAAATACTCCTTTTTCAGTTTCTTTTTTCTCATTGTTATCAATAATTAAAATAGTTATTTCTTCGTGCTTTATTTCAGTTCATGTAGGGATATAAAAAATGAACAAAGGAAACTCCTAAAAGTCCTTTGTTTACCATGGTTATACACGGCGAGCCTCGCGCGCGTATGAACAAAATTAAAAAATAAGTTAAGCCTGCTCTATGAGAGAGAGAGAGAGAGAGAGAGTACAAAATTATTTGGAACTACCAAATAATTTACTATCTTTTTTTCAACTTTTTTACTCTCGTCCATCAATGAATTAGATACAGCAATAGCATGGCGAACACCTTTGTTTTGCAAAGTGCTACGCTTATTAAAATTATTATTTATTGCTTGTATCATCGTGATTAATCCCTAATTCGGACGCAAAAGTAACAAAAAAGATTAAAATATCAAAGCGAATCAAGAAAAAAAATAAAAAATAGACAGAATGACATAGTTAATAAGGTTCTTAAAACTATGTCATTCTGTCTATACAGAAAGCTTTTAGACTTATTAAAAAAGGTTTAGTTTATTCTCTCTTGCCTTACTTAAAGACATTACCTTTTGTTGTTCTTCTTTATAACCTGCACGGAGTTTCTCGTATGTTGCATCTAACTCTTTGCAGAAATGTTCACGCTCTTTGTCATTAAGCAGTGCTGCTGCTATGGAAGGATTGACAGAAGCGTCTTTAACCCATACAACTGGAGCATCGTATAATGGGGCTATCTTCAGTGCAACATGAAGTTGAGAAGTTGTTGCGCCACCAATCATAACAGGAATGTTCAGTCCTGCTTCCTTAAAAGCTACAACACTATTTACCATTTCCTGAAGACTTGGTGTAATGAGGCCAGACAGTCCAATCATGTCTACATTCTCTTCCTTGGCTTTCTTAATAATCTGGTCAGCTGGCACCATAACACCCAAATCAATTACTTCATAGTTGTTACAAGCCATCACAACACCCACAATATTCTTTCCAATATCGTGTACATCGCCCTTTACTGTAGCCAATAGCACCTTTCCTGCAATAGCCTTACCGTCTACCTTCTCCTTTTCAATATGAGGTTGAAGGATAGCTACAGCATCTTTCATTGTGCGGGCAGTCTTGACAACCTGTGGTAAGAACATCTTACCAGCACCAAACAAGTCGCCTACTTCATTCATACCCTGCATCAAAGGACCTTCAATAATATTCACAGCGTGTGGATACTTCCCCAATGCTTCATGAATATCCTCATTCAAATAGGTTGAAATACCTTTGCGCAGTGCATATTTTAATCTATCTTCCAAAATGTCATTACGCCATGCTTCCTGCGCTATTTCCTGTGTAGCACCCCCATTCTTTTGTGCTTCTTTTTCCTCAAGAATCTTGTTAGCTAATTCTATCAGTAGTTCGTCGGCTCCTTCTACCCTATCCAGAACAACGTCTTCAATTATCTTCAGATGGTCTTCTGGTATATCGGCGTATGTCACTTTGGTAGCTGGATTGACAATGCCAAAGTCCATACCCACCTGAATAGCATGATAAAGGAAGACGGCATGCATAGCCTCACGGATATAGTTATTACCTCGGAAACTAAATGAAAGGTTACTTACACCACCACTAACGTGCGCACCAGGTAGGTTCTTCTTTATCCATTCCGTTGCACGGATGAAATCGACAGCATAGCTGTTATGCTCCTTCATACCCGTACAAATAGCAAGAATATTAGGGTCGAAGATAATATCCTGAGGTGGGAAACCCACTTTCTCGGTAAGAATCTTATAAGCTCTTTCAGCTATCTCGATACGACGCTCATAGCTTGTTGCCTGTCCCTCTTCATCAAAGCACATCACAACAACAGCTGCACCAAAGCGTAGCACATCCTTTGCGTGGCGAATAAATACCTCTTCACCTTCTTTCAAAGAAATAGAGTTGACAATTGCCTTACCCTGTACACACTTCAAAGCAGATACAACTACCTCCCAATCAGATGAGTCAATCATCAATGGAACACGAGCAATCTCTGGTTCTGATGAAATCATATTGACGAAATGAGCCATCTCATCTTTTGCCTCCAACAGACCGTCGTCCATATTGATATCCAGTACCAACGCACCATCATCCACCTGTTTGCGAGCAATTGTCAGCGCCTCCTCGTAGTTCTTTTCTTTGACTAAGCGAAGGAACTTACGGCTTCCTGCAACATTACAACGTTCACCAACGTTTACAAATGATATTTCTGGGGTCAATCGGAACTGCTCAAGTCCAGAGAGAATCATCTCCTTTGGTGCATCAACAGGTATATGAGGTTTCTTTCCTTCAACAACTTTTACGTAGCCTGCAATGAACTCTTCCGTTGTTCCACAACAGCCACCAATGATATTCACAAGCCCTTCATCCACGAATGAAGCCATCTGTGGCACCATGATTTCTGCTGTTTCATCATATTCCCCCATCGAGTTTGGCAGACCTGCATTTGGATGGATGCTTATATAATAAGGTGCTTTAGTAGCTAACTCCTTCAAATAAGGGCGCATCTGTTCTGCTCCGAACGAACAGTTAAGACCAACAGAAAAGATAGGATAAGACGATACTGATGCAAGGAAAGCATCGAGTGTCTGACCACTAAGCGTTCTTCCAGACAGGTCGGTAATGGTCACTGACAGCATAATAGGTAAATCGACACCCGCCTTCTTCATTTCAGACAATGACGCATCAATTGCTACTTTAGCATTAAGCGTGTCAAAGATAGTCTCAATCAAAATAGCATCAATTCCCCCTTCTATCATCGCTGCAACCTGCTCGCTATAAGCATCAAAGAGTGCATCATACGTAAGGTCACGCTTAGCAGGGTCGCTTACATCAGGCGACATCGAACAAGTCTTGTTCGTAGGACCAATACTTCCTGCAACAAAACGAGGTTTATCGATGGTTGAAAATTCATCAGCACACTTACGTGCAAACTTTGCTCCAGCAAAGGCTATATCACGGGAGAAACTCTCCATGTGATAATCTGCCTGCGAAACACGCTGTGCAGAAAAGGTATTTGTACTGATAATATCTGCTCCGGCCTCTAAATATCTACGATGAATTTCCTCTATAATATCAGGGCGTGATAGATTCAGCATATCATTATTACCCTGATAATTGAGCATCTGTAAAAGTTCAAGGTCACCACGGAAATCCTTCTCCGTCAAGTTATATCCTTGAATCATAGTGCCCATAGCACCATCTAAAATCAGTATCCTATCTTTAATGTTATCCCTTAACTTCATTACCTTTTTAATAGTGCTTCTTTGCCCGATCCATTTCTCGTCGGTCCTCCTTCTCTTTTAGTGTCTGTCGTTTGTCGTATTCTTTCTTACCTCTTGCTAAGGCAATGTCAACCTTTGCTCGTCCGTTCTCATCAATAAAGATAAGTGTTGGAATAATAGTGAAACCCGGAGTCTTTAAATCGGCTTCAAGGTTGCGTATTTCTTTTCGGTTCAATAGGAGTTTACGAGGACGTTTTGCCTCATGATTGGCATACGAACCATAGAAATAAGGAGATATGTTCATCCCCTGAACCCACATTTCACCTTTTGTTATATAGCAGTAAGAATCAACCAACGAAGCCTTACCAGCACGTATAGACTTTATCTCCGTACCAGTAAGAGCAATACCTGCTGTGTAAGTATCAACGAAGAAATACTCAAAAGAAGCTTTCTTATTTCTTATCTGTACAGGTGATTTCTTTCTTTTCTCTTGTTGTTCCTTATTCATTTTCAATTGTTGCAAAATTCTCAATATGGTCATCGATATAGGCTGCAATCATTGCACACCAACGTTCTTCATTGACCACAAACTCATCATCAAACTCGTCAAATTCAGGCATCTGTTCATATAAAGCCATGAAATCTTCATCAGATTCAACAGCTTCAATCGCCTCGTGATACTTTTCGTAATATTTCTTTCCGTGACGAATGTGTGTGTATAGCTCACGAATTCCCCAGTTGCGCATTGCTACGGCAAAAGGGTTTTTGAAGATAAAAGCACCATAACCATTGTATATCAACTGGACATAGCCGCCATCCATCACCTCCTGATGCAGATAACTCCACGCCAACAATGTTATCTGGTCAGCATTTAGTTGCTGCATAGCTTCCAATGTCAGTTTGTTATCTATTGCATTGCCAATGGCATCAACAAAGACCTGAACAAAACTGTCCATTCCTTCTTCAACGGCTTTGCGTATATCGCTATCTTTTACTTTGACGTCAATCATTGTTATATCTTTTGTTATACAAATCTAAGAGCTGTGCAAGTATCGGCAGAGAAAGACAGTCTTCAAACAACTAAATGTAGCTTGTTTCCATTTTGCCGAATGCAGCTTATCTTCTGCAAAAATAATGCAAACGAGCGCAAAGGAAGCTTGCTTCCATTTTGCCGAGTGCAGCTTATTTTCTGCAAAGATAATGCAAATGAGCGCAAAAGAAGCTTGCTTCTAATTTGCCGAATACAGCTTATCTTCTGCAAAGATAACTTTTTTTTCTCGATTAAGTCTTTTAGAAACGGTATTTCTTTCTTATCAGCCTATATACAAGCGATTACAGAGCTTATATTTGCTTGTTTTTTAGTTTTACTTGTGCTTTTTCCTATATCTTATTATGAACGTAATAACCATTAAACTAACCTGTATGTATTATCAAATATATTTACATGTACGATGGTGTTTTTACTTATAAATAAAGTGGACAACAACATCTATGCATTCAATATATAGTGCACTACATCAGTGGGTTATGTATACGCCAAAGTCAGAGACGTCTAATTAAGTTCTTGAAGGGCGTTAACAACATATAAGAAAGGCGTCTTCTGCAGTGTTGATAAGCCTTGTCTCGAACGTTGTTAGGCATATACTCAAAACAAGGAAGGAAAAGATATTACAAAAGAACATGCTGAACAACAGTTCTCCTGATTGTCTTATCGGCTACTCCTGTTCTGTTGTATAGATGTAAGTATAAATAGGAGCAAGCTTGTTTTCATGCTTCCCTACCCTCCCATTGAGTCTTTTTTTAGCTACAGAAAAGGCCCACCCATAAAAATGAGCAGGCCTTGTATTCTATCATTATAGTTTGATTAATCCTCAACTGGACTGAAATCATCCTTACCAACACCACATAGAGGGCATACCCAATCATCTGGGATATCCTCAAATGCTGTACCTGGCTCAATGCCACTATCTGGGTCTCCAACCTCTGGGTCATAGATATAACCACATGTATTGCATTCGTACTTCTTCATAATGCTTTGTTTATAATGTTTAAGAATATTGTTATTTTGAATTATATCGTGTGCAAAGTTACAAGTATTTTGGAATAATTACACATTTAATTAGTTAAAAAATGCTATCATCATAATGCTTTTCTTTTATGCACAAAGACGAAATCTATTGATTTACATACGAGTACGATGATTATAGTCGATAATGATGTACCCTTTAAGGATTGAGCTCGTACAACTCACTCGGTATCTTTCGTTTCAAGACTTCGACCATAAAATCCTTCCCAACAACTATTCCACTGTCTCGCAAAACAGTCTCAATTGTCTTCTTAGCTAACTCTGGATGATTGTTTTCATCACTCAGATGGCACAGCCAAACATGGTGTAATATGGGAGAGGCGTTCTCTACAAGTGCTTGTGCACAGGCCTCATTACTTAAATGACCATTAGGTCCACTAATGCGCTCTTTCAAGTGTCGTGGATAAGGACCAGCTATTAATTTCTCCGGTTCATGATTAGCTTCGATCACTAAGTAATTAGAAATGGAAATAAAGTGAGCTATCTCCTCTGTTATATGACCACAATCTGTTATCAACGTAAACCTAATACCATTATGTTCTATTGAATAACCGACGCAGTCTGTACTGTCATGAGGGACTTCAAATGGCGTTACCTTGAACTCACCAATAAGTTTCTCTTCTCCTTTCTCCAAGTATCTAACGAACTGCGCATCTACTTTTCGCCTCACACACCAGTTTTGGCTAATCCCCGAATGAACTTTTTCTGTTGTATATACAGGTAGTTGCAAATCACCACTTACCGACCCAACCGACTTAACATGGTCAGCGTGATCGTGGGTAATGAGCATATTATGAACCATTTTTAATTGCAGTCCGTAATTGTGGAAATGCTTCTTTAGCGTGCGAATACCGACCCCGCAATCTATCATAAGACAATCTGTGTCAGTAAACAAAAGATAGCAATTACCACTACTACCGCTGCCAAACGATAAAAACTTTAGCATTTTATTTTTATTTTAGGCAAATGTAACAAAACTATTCGGATAGACAAAATATTCTATACACTTACCTCTTGATGCTTATTAATTTTAGGAATAATTAATTATAGATGTTTCTACGAATCAACTAAAACGGTAGTCCAACGGCAAAATGGAATGTAAAGTCACGCTTTAAGTTAGGATGCCACAACGCATAGTGGTCTTCCACACTCGTATAAGCCGGATTTATCGCTTTCATACCACCATCAAAACGAATGATGAAGTAATCGAAGTTAAGACGAAGACCGAGTCCGTAAGCTACTGCTATTTGCTTGTAAAAATCTTTGAAAAGGAACTGTCCACCTGGTTGATCGGCATAATCGCGTAGTGTCCAGATGTTTCCTGCATCTACGAAGGCCGCTGCGTCAAGTTTCCAAAACAGATGTGTACGATACTCTGCATTCAAGTCAAGCTTCATGTCACCCGTCTGATTAATGAAATCTATTCGACCATCAACACCTCTGAACTTTCCTGGTCCTAATTCTCTCACACTCCATCCACGCACAGAATTGGCTCCACCAGAGAAATACCTCTTCTCGAATGGGAGGACAGTACTATTCCCGTATGGGATAGCGATACCCAATCCTCCATGCAAGGCTAAGGCGTTTCGTTCGTCAAAACGAATCACCTTTGTATAATCAAAGTCAAACTTTGCATACTGCGCATAGGCTATATTAAAGAGTGTACGCTTTCCTTCACTATTCTCCTTAAACCTAAAGATACCACTTAAAGCATTTAGCATATTACCAGCTAACTCGACCTTTGCTCTAAGCGCATAGTTAGTACTACTATAGTTCAGGCCAAATCCTGTTCTTAAGATGAACAAGTCTTGATAGTTATAACGCAAGATAGCATTACGTGTCGTCACATTGTCGAGGTAATCATGCTTAAAGGTTTCACTAATCCAAGGCATATATACATAGCTAAGATTAAGTAAATCAAAGTCGTATGTCAAGTGATGTGCAGGATTAGACCAGTGGTATTTCCATGCAGAAGAGAAGACTCTCCGATGGAACTCTGGTCTGTTTTGCAGGTTCCAACCCACTGATACTTCTGATGTTGCACTACTTCTCCTTTTGAATTCCTTAGAGAGAAAAGGCGCTAAGAAGCGTGGGAAGCGCAGATGTGCTTGTACGCTATACTCCTCATAATCACTATTCTTATAACCTTCAAGACCTTTGATGGCCTCAAAAGCAGCTCGAAACTCCAAGCTTAAATGCTCGCTACCCCTAAAGAGGTTCCTATTCTGATAAGAGAGAACAACTGCAGCACCTAAGTCACCAGCCGTGTTCGTTCCCTCTGGTTGGAATGATATGGTGTTAGGCTTATTGTTTGATACTTGGATGTCAGCATCTAAATAATGTGTAGACGAGGTTGTATAGGTGAAAGCCTTACCTATTTTCAGACTATCATAACGAGGTGCTTCTCTAAAGTTTATATTTGTGTAACGAACAGCACCCAGTCGTGAGAAGTTATTATAAGTCTTTTGTAAATCGGTGGCAGAGAAGTACTTGCCCTTCTCTATCAGTGTATTATCTTCTAAGATACCCTTTCTAAGATGGAAACCCGTTGAGTCTCCAGGGATGAAATTTACACTATTAATAACATATCGAGGATGGAGTGTAGGAGTAGAATTGCTGTTCTCAACATACTTCATCAAATGTAATGTTACGTTCACATGCTGTCTACCTTGCGTAGAGTCGGCTGTGTAATAGATAAAATCCTTGTGAAACCGATAGTATCCAGAGTCGTTAAGGATGTGTGTGAGTCTTTTACGCTCATTATCCAATGATGTAACCGTAAATTGTCGTGGACGTTTTGTATCTGAGTTGAGCTGCGACTCCAATACTCTCCTTATGACAGAGTCCTCTATCTCATAGTTAAATCGATCAATGATGTATGGCTCTCCGGGGTGAAGAAAGTAATTAAGGACAAGTTTCTTACCTCTTACTTTTTTCTCCAAATCGACAGTAGCATTCATATAACCCATGTTCTGCAACGCAACAGTCAGGTCTTCAGAGGAAAGACGAGCCTGAACAGAGTCGTACAACACAGGTTCTTCGCCCATTTTACGGAGTGTGCGATTAATCCATCTTGTGGTATCTTTCCCTGCCATGGTGTATGTTCCTAATGGTATCTTGAATAGAGAGAACCAGCGTGAATTACCTTTTTGGCGTACGTATTGCATAAGAAGTGACGAATTAACATCCTTCTTATCAGAGTGTAACTCAACCTTATCCAATAGATATTGTCCGTCAGGAACAAACTTATCTGACGAACATGCCACGACAATAAATATCGTCATAACGACAAAGACAGGTGCAATTAATCTATATAACTTTAAAGATAGCATTGATATCCTAATTATTTTAGCAGCAAAACACATATAAGTGAGTGCAAAGAAAGTTCACTTTCAATTTGCCGAACGCAGCTTATTTTATGCAAAAATAATGCAAGTGAGCGCAAAGAAAGTTCACTTTCGATTTGCCGAACGCAGCTTATTTTATGCAAAAATAATGCAAGTGAGCGCAAAGAAAGTTCACTTTCATTTTGCCGAACGCAGCTTATTTTATGCAAAAATAATGCAAGTGAGGGCAAAGAAAGTTTACTTTCAATTTGCCGAACGCAGCTTATTTTATGCAAAGGTAGTAAAAAGTTAAGAAGTAATAGGCTGTGACTGGATAGTTTTTTGTAAATTTGCGAAGTGTTATCAAAAAACAAGATTAAGCTTATCCGGTCTCTTGAAACCAAAAAAGGAAGAGAGAAAGCAGGATTGTTTGTGGCAGAAGGACCCAAAGTAGTCAATGATCTGCTGCACGAGGGATTTGTGGCAGAAACGATTTTAGACGATTTAGACGATATCAAGAAGGTGTCTTTCCTCCAACATCCACAACCGATATTAGGCGTGTTCAGAATGTCTAAGGAGGATGAAAAACATTCAAACGAATACTCAAGTATCTTTAGTAAACATATTGAGGGCCAACTTGTTTTAGCTCTTGACGGCGTACAAGACCCAGGAAACCTTGGAACTATCATTCGAATTGCGGACTGGTTTGGTATTGAAGACATCTTTTGTTCGCAAGAAACAGCTGACTGTTGGAACCCAAAGGTCGTTCAGGCAACAATGGGAAGTATTGCGAGAGTTCGACTCCACTATCTAAACTTGAACGAGTTGATAGACCATCTCCCTGCTGACTATCCTATCTATGCCACCCTCCTTGACGGCAACAACATCTATGAGCAGGAACTCTCCCATCACGGAATAATTGTCATGGGAAACGAGGGGAACGGTATCACCACACAACTAAGAGCCAGAATCAATCGAAAACTACTGATACCAAACTACCCACCAGAGCGAGCAACGGCAGAGTCATTGAACGTGGCCATTGCTACCTCTATCGTTTGCGCAGAGTTCAGACGGCGATAACGCCTACTTCTGTGGGACAAGTAACTACTAACCGACAAAGAATCATAATATGATAGACTTACAACAATTGGTCAGAACAAATATTAGAGCACTCATCTCTGACGTTGATGCAAAAGCTGAACAGACTGAAAGAGATGCTCAACATATTATGCTTGATGCAAACGAAAATCCATATAACAAGCCTTTGAACCGTTATCCCTCTGACAACCAGGCTGCGGTAAAGGAGGAACTGGCAAAGTTGAGAGGTGTCACTCATAGAGAGATTTTCCTAAGCAATGGGTCTACGGAGGCGATAGACATTTGTTTTCGTATTTTTTGTCAACCGAAGATAGACAACGTTGTAGCCATTGAACCCACTTGTGAACTATACAGACGCTTCGCAAGACTGAATGATATTGAGTATCGCCCAGTACTATTAGATGATAGCTTTCAATTAAGTGCTACGAAGCTTTTGAAGGCTTGCGACAGGCATACAAAGCTCATTTGGCTTTGCTCTCCGAACTCTCCAAGTGGTAACATACTGAATATCACCGAAGTAGAAAAGCTACTAAAAGCGTTTAACGGTATTGTTGTAATTGATGAAGCCTACACTGATTTCTCACGTCTACCAGCCTTTCGAGAACGACTATCAGAGTTTCCAAACATGATAGTACTCAATACTTTCTCTAAGGCATGGGCAAATGCAGCTATCCGTTTGGGTGTGGTCTATGCACAAGAAGCAATCATTGATATATTTAAGAAAGTAAGTAATCCTTATCCAATCAATCAACTCACACAAGAACAGGCACTTGATGTTCTCAAACATCGGTACGACATTGAGGACTGGATAAAGATTCTTTTGTTAGAACGCAAACGTATGATGCTTGCTTTTGAGAGCTTAGCTTGTTGTGAAAAAGTTTATCCATCGAATGCTAACTTCTTCTTAGCAAAGATGAAAGATGCACAAAGCGTGTATAACTATTTGTGCCAAAAAGGAATCAAGGTAAGGAACTGCTCCAACCTATCATTATGTAACAACTGCCTAAGAATAACGATAGGTGCCAAAGCAGAGAACGCAGAAATCCTTGGCATACTTAGATATTATAAACCAACAAAATAGCTTTATTGATAGCCTATCCAACTTTTTGTTTACTGTCTAAAACATTCCTTATAGCTTTTGAGATGCTTTATCAGTGAGGGAAAGAAAACTCCTATCTATTTCTATCAATGTCATCCATAGAACTATCTAAGTAATTATTTCAAACAACGAAAAGGTTATTGAAATTGCGAAAAATCATTACATAGCATTAAACTAAACGGCATCTATATAAGAGTATATTATCTCTTAAATAATAGTTTGTAACCTACAAGAACTCAATATGTTACATATAGCATTAAAGAAGACGCCTTTCTTGCTTCAAGAAGGGCGTCTTCTGCATGCAAGAAAGGCGTGTTCTTAATCGTTGAAAGGCACCTTCTTTCTGCTTAAAGAGCATGTAGTGGATTCATGGGGAGCGAAAATAGTTGACAAGAAGAGGAGAAAAAGACCTCTCCCCCAGCCCCGAAGACCTCTCCCCCAGCCCCTCCCCGAAAGGGAGGGGAGCGCCTAACGGGACAAAATTCGCCGTGATTTTGTATGTTAAAAGTAAGAATTAAAAGCTTTACTCAAGCCATCAACACCCATCATTCAACACTCAACACTCCATATCTCTAACCATCAACACCTATCATTCAACACTCAACACCTATCATTCACCACCCAACACCCATCAATCAATGGGCCTAATAAACACGTGGACCAAAGATGGTTGTACCCACACGAACCATCGTTGAACGACATTCAACGGCAATGTCATAATCATGGCTCATGCCCCATGAACGTTCTTTGAATGCTGAATCGTCTGCAAAGTACTTCTCTTTTAGCTCATCAAAGAGGTCGGCTGCTAACGTCATCTCACGCTTTATCTGCTCACGATCATCAACGTTAGAAGCCATCATCATTAGTCCAGAGATATGCACATTCTTCAGTTCTTTCCACTCGCCGTTGGCTAACAGTTCACGACAAGCATCAGGACTAAAACCATATTTCGACTCTTCTTCTGCGATATGAAGCTCTAAAAGGACATTGATAATCCGATTATGTTTAGCAGCTTGCTTATCGATTTCCTTCAATAACTTGAGTGAATCGACAGCTTCAATCATAGAGATATAAGGTGCAATATACTTTACTTTATTGGTTTGAAGATGACCAATAAAATGCCATTCGATATCTTTGGGGAGCGTATCAACCTTATGTGAGAGTTCTTGTACTTGACTCTCACCAAAGAGACGTTGCCCCTCTTGATATGCAGCCTCAATATATTCGTTAGGATGAAACTTACTGATGGCAACCAACTTCACACCATCAGGAAGAGTTCCAAGAACTTTGTGTAAATTATTTGCTACATCATACATAATCGTAAGTACCTTAGATTCTTATCTCTTTATTTCTCGTATTCAGGCTTCTCGTCCTTGTCGTTCTTCTTACCAGCACGATGTTCGAAGACATCCATAATCTTTGTTTCGGCAATACCAACAATCTCATAGTCGATCATTGTAGAACTCATCACCTCTTCTACATGCTTAACAGCGCCACTCACAGAGTGGGCCTGAACAAGATAAGTCACTGAAGAGCGCTTCTCCTTCTCGGTCTTCTCGTCTAAGGTGATGAATGCGAGCCTTGCCTTAAACCACTTGTCATCAGTATCAATATCACTGAAGAAGATCTCACCATACGCTGCTGGAGAGATTGCCTTAACGTCAAATTCACCACTGACATAGTGTGACATTTCTTCAGTTATAAACTCTTCAGCTTCAGAGAAACTGAAGGCATCAACAACATACTGCTCTATGACCTTCTTATTCTGACCATCTTCCATGGTCTTATCATATCTAACTCGTGTTTCAAACCAAGTACTTGTTCTACTTCTCATAATTATTCTTTATTTGTTATGACCATCTCTTCCCTCGCAAATATCCTAACTTAAGAAGAGTAAAAGCTGTTTTTATAGATATGCAAAAGTAGTAAAAAATCTGCGTTAATCGGCTAAAAGTGCGGTTAAAATAAAAAAATTGTCTACCTTTGCAGTATTGTATAGAATGAAAGAGTAGATATCTTCGACTCTCATTCATTATCGGGAGAATAAATAAAGTCATTATGCCGGAAATATCAGTTCGTGGACTTGAAATGCCGGAGTCACCTATTAGAAAACTGGCTCCACTTGCCGTTGAGGCAAAAAGACGTGGTATAAAAGTTTATCATTTAAATATTGGTCAACCAGATCTGCCTACTCCACAATGCGGGTTGGACGCTTTGAAGAAGATTGACCGTACACTTTTAGAATACTCACCTTCCCAAGGTTATCTTTCATACAGGGAGAAGTTATGCGACTTCTACAAGAAGTTTAATATTAATGTCAAGCCAGATGATATTATCATAACGGCCGGTGGCTCTGAAGCCGTGCTCTATTCCTTCATGGCTTGCCTAAATCCTGGAGACGAGATAATCGTCCCTGAACCTGCATACGCTAATTACATGGCATTTGCAATATCTGCAGGTGCGAAGATAAAGACGATTGCAACCTCCATAGAAGAAGGGTTCGCCCTACCTAAGGTTGAGAAGTTTGAGGAACTTATCAACGAGAAGACACGTGCTATCATGATATGTAATCCGAACAATCCTACGGGTTATCTATACACAAGAAGGGAGATGAATCAGATTAGAGACCTTGTTAAGAAATACGACCTCTACCTCTTCTCTGATGAAGTCTACCGTGAATATATCTACACTGGGTCGCCATATATCTCTGCAATGCACCTACAGGGAATAGAAAACAACACCGTTCTTATCGACTCTGTGTCAAAGCGTTATAGCGAGTGCGGTATTCGTATTGGTGCACTTATCACGAAGAATGAAGAGATTCGCAAGGCTGTCATGAAATTCTGTCAGGCTCGTCTTTCTCCCCCATTGATTGGACAGATTGTAGCAGAAGCAAGTCTTGACGCACCTGCTTCCTACTATCGTGATGTCTACGATGAATATGTAGAGCGTCGTAAATGCCTTATTGATGGACTAAACCGCATCCCTGGTGTCTACTCTCCTATCCCTATGGGCGCCTTCTACACAGTAGCTAAACTCCCTGTTGACGACTCCGACAAATTCTGTCGTTGGTGTTTAGAGGAATTCAACTATGAAGGTGAGACTGTTATGATGGCACCAGCAAGTGGCTTTTATACTACTCCTGGCGCAGGACGTAACCAAGTTCGTATTGCTTATGTACTGAAACGAGAAGACTTACAGCGTGCCTTGGTTGTGCTTCAGAAAGCTTTAGAGGCTTATCCTGGACGTGTAGAAGAAGAATAATGGGATGTTGACTGGGGATTGTTAGATGATGAAGAATAATAGTATAAATTATTCAATACACTTATATGTAGCAAATTCTTCATCATACGATATTCTTCATTCACTACCTATATTGCACTAATTCATCATCACCCTATATTCAACACTCATCATTATAATGAACTATCCACTTTTTATTGCACGTAAGATATATAACGGAGGAGACAAGACACGTAAGGTGTCAAAGCCTGCTATTACGATTGCTACAGTTGGTGTCGCAATCGGCTTGGCCGTTATGATTGTATCTGTCTGTGTTGTTTTAGGGTTTAAACATACTATTCGGGATAAAGTAATTGGGTTTGGAAGTGATATAACAGTGGCTAATTTCCTTACACTTCAGGGTTCAGAGCAATATCCTATACAAGTAAACGACTCACTTATCAAGGTTCTTAAAGATGTTCCTGGGATTAAGCATGTTCAACGTTATGCTTATACACAAGGTATATTAAAGACGAATGAAGATTTCTTGGGTGTTATGCTTAAAGGAGTAGGACCTGACTTTGATACGACCTTCATACATAACAATATGGTAGAGGGTAGCCTACCCCATTTCTCTGATAAAGAAAGTCATCAGAAACTGGTTATCTCTAAGACCATAGCAGACAAACTCAATCTAAAGGTAGGACAACGTATTTTTGCATACTTCATCAACGACCAGGGTGTAAGGACTCGTAAGTTCACTATTGCTGGGATATATGCTACAAATATGAAACAGTTTGATTCACAGATATGTTTCACTGATTTATATACAGCAAACAAGCTAAATGGATGGGAACCTGACCAATATAGCGGTGCTGAACTACAAGTAAACGATTTCTCTCAGCTTAATCCTATTAGTTCTCTGGTGCTTAGTAAGGTTAAAAATACAGTCGACCACTATGGAGAGACTTACTCATCAGAGAACATCATTGAGCAGAATCCACAAATCTTCTCTTGGCTTGATTTGATGGACTTAAATGTCTGGATTATCCTTGCACTTATGATTGCTGTAGCTGGTGTGACGATGATTTCAGGGCTATTAATTATCATTCTCGAACGTACACAGATGATTGGTATATTAAAAGCACTTGGTTCTCGAAATCGTCAGATACGTCATATCTTCCTTTGGTTTGCTACCTTTATTATTAGTCGAGGTCTACTGATTGGTAATATTATAGGCTTTGGTATCGTATTCTTACAGAAGTGGACGGGATTAATAAAACTCGATCCACAAACATACTATGTAAGTACGGTACCCGTAGAAGTAAACCTTCCATTTGTTATTGCGCTCAACCTCGCTACTTTGTTAGTTTGTGTTGTTGTCTTAATTGCACCAAGCTATCTAATTAGTCATATCCATCCTGCTAAATCAATGCATTATGAATAGGTGATTGAAGACGTCTTCCTGATCTTCGCATACGATAGTAACAGTTACAAAACAACATATAATAAGGGATTATAAAGACTGAGTATTACAATATTTATAGGTGATAAAGACATGTGGATATCCTCCAAATTACTTTTCTTAGTAACGCTATCTTTTACTCTCTATGCTTGTAAGCCCAAGGAATACAAGCAAAACAAACAACAGGAAACTGACATACAGTTTATTAACAACCAAGACCTCCATTACAAGATATTGAAGGTTGCTTGTGATTCTTGCTTCCCTATTCATGATATTGGCTATCGTGTTCTCATAAAACTTTCGAACAAGGAGGATAGTATCATTAAGACTATCAAGAGAGAAACATGGTTGTCTCTCCTTCAAGACTCCACAACTGACTATGCAACGAACGCTTTACTGTATAGCCTATACGAGCGAGACGCAATTGTCCTACTCTATCATAGAGATATCAATGACTGGAGACTTTCGATGAAAGAAAGTGATTTAATCTTTTGGAAAAAGCATATTAAGTAATAAGGGTTACAGTCATTCCGAAGTACTATAAAAGCATGATATTAGTGGGAGTATTTAGTGATGTCAGCTGACTACAAGGCCATTTATGAGCCCTGTACATGTGTGGATAAACTACTCATAATCAGCGTATATCTGTAAGAAATGAAGGTGTCCGATATATGTCCTGTATGATGGCACATGAGAAAATCGCTGTTTCCTACATAATATACTACTATGAGAGTATGCGTGATGGCTATTCAATAATTAAGAAGAAATCTTACAGCCTGAGAGAAAACAAATCTTACTGCAATAAAGAATGATTATAGCATTGTTCGAAAAATCTATTAGCCCACAGAATATACCTAACATGAAAGATTAATCAAAAGATAACTTGTTCAAACGCGTTCGTAACTCATCAGCCTTTCCTTTCCTGATAGAAAGAGTTACCTCGCATGTATTATCAAAGACTTGATTGATAATACGTGGATTCATGTCCTTAATAATACGCATGACAGCATTCATCATAGGATAAGAGAAGCTGTACGTCACCTCTTCCTCTATGAATTTCTCCTCTATTTCACTATTAGCTAAGGCGTCTGCAGCAGCCTCTCGATAAGCAACAATCAAACCACCTGTACCGAGATTGATGCCACCATAATAACGAATAACACAAATAAACGTGTTTGTCAAACCGTTACTGTCGATCTGTCCAAGAATAGGCTTTCCTGCTGTAGAAGAAGGTTCTCCATCATCATTTGCACGAAACTCAGTACCATCAAAGCCCACTCTATAAGCATAACAGCAATGACGAGCATCATAATATTTCTTTCGATATTCCTTTACAAGCTCTAAAGCCTCGTCGACAGAGTCAACATGATGCGCAAAAGCGAGGAATTTACTCCGCTTTTCAGAGTAATATCCCTCGCCAATCGCTTTCTCTTTTATTGTCTTATATTTATCGCTATTCATTCAATTAATGCTAATCTTGTATCAATCCAACTTATGGATGACAAGACCAGAACGAAGTTTCGGCTCAAACCATGTTGCCTTTGGTGGCATAATCTTACCACTATCAGCAATATCCATAATCTGCTGCATTGATACAGGATAGAGTGCCAATGCCCAACGCATCTCACCACTATCAACACGACGCTTCAACTCTCCAAGACCACGCAGACCACCAACGAAATCGATACGCTTGTCTGAACGGAGATCCTTTATGCCCATCAATTCGTCTAAAATCAGTCGACTTGAGATGTCTACATCAAGTACACCAATTGGGTCATTATCATCGTATGTACCAGGCTTAGCCACTAAACTATACCAGTTGCCATCAAGATACATGGAGAATTCATGCAATTTCGTTGGACGGTATTCATCCTTACCTTTCAACTCAACAGTGAAATTCTTCTCCAAAGCTTTTAAGAACTCAGCAACTTCCATGCCATTTAAGTCTTTAATAACACGATTATAGTCAAGAATCGTCAATTGACTTGCTTGGAAGCATACAGCCATGAAGTAGTTATACTCCTCATCGCCCTTATGATTCTTATTATTCTTAGCCTTCTCAGCACCAACCAAAGCAGCTGCGGCAGAGCGATGATGACCATCTGCAATATATAGACTTGGCATCTTCTTGAACTCTTCAGTAACAGTCTTGATGTCAGCCTCGTCTGATATTACCCAGAACTGATGTCTGAAACCATCGTCAGGTGCAACGAAATCATACTCTGGCTTTGTAGCTGCATAACGAGCCAACAAACTGTCAAGTACCTCATTGTCAGGATAAGCAAAGAATACAGGCTCTACATTTGCATTACAAATACGAACATGCTTCATGCGGTCCTCTTCTTTATCTCTACGTGTCAACTCATGTTTTTTGATGTTACCAGTCAAGTAATCATCAACAAAAGCACCAACAACAAGACCATACTGAGTCTTGCCATTCATTGTCTGCGCATAGATATAGTAATGTTCTTTGTCATCTTGTACTAACCAACCTTTGTCCTGGAACTTCTGGAACTGCTCAACAGCGCTCTCATAGGCTCTTGGATCATATTCGCTTGTTCCAACCTCAAAGTTGATTTCTGGTTTTATGATATGATATAAACTCTTTTCGTTGTCACCAGCTTCTGCACGCGCTTCTTCTGAATCCAACACGTCGTATGGACGGCTGGCAACAGACTCTACTAAGTCTTTTGGAGGACGAATACCCTTAAAAGGTTTAATTACTGCCATAGTGTTTATCTTTAAGAAAATAATAAAAGGATTGAAAGTCACAATCTATTTTGAAGATTAAGACTATCAATCCTTATTGTATTAGAAAGTTATTTGTTTACTTGGAACTTTGTGTCACCTGTTGCAAAGAAAGCATTAATCTGCTTTGCTGCAGCAATACCAGCATTCGTATTTGCTTCAGCAGTCTGAGCACCCATCTTCTTTGGTGTAGAGAAGTAGCGCCCCTCAAACTTCTTAAACTCTTCGTCTGCATCTGGCTTAATATCGGTAACAAACTTTAAGTCCTCACGCTCAGCCATCAACTTCAAAAGCTCTTCCTCGTTAATAACCTCTTTGCGAGCAGTGTTTACGAGAACTCCCTTCTTTGGAAGAAGATTTACTAAACGATAATCAATACTCTTTACGGTCTGTGGAGTTGCAGGGATGTGAAGTGACAAGACATCACAAGTCTGGAACAACTCATCCTGACTCTTACAAGCATGAACGCCTGCAGCCTCAATAGCATCAGCAGGACAGAATGCATCGTATGCATAGACTTCCATACCAAAGCCTTCTGCAATGCGTGCCACGTTTCTACCAACATTACCGAAAGCAAGAATACCGAGTTTCTTACCCATTAACTCTGTACCAGCCTTGCCATTATAGAAATTGCGTACGGCATATACCAACAAACCAAATACAAGTTCGGCAACGGCATTAGAATTCTGACCAGGAGTGTTCTCTACTACGATATTCTTCTCCTTTGCATAAGCTGTATCAATTGAATCATAGCCCGCACCTGCACGTACTACGACCTTCAACTGCTTAGCAGCATCAAGTACCTCTGGTGTAACCTTATCAGAACGTACTATCATTGCATCTGCATCTTTCACAGCCTCAAGTAATTCAGCTGTACTCGCATATTTCTCAAGTAGGACAACTTCATGTCCTGCACCCTTTAATTCGTTTGTTATACCTTGCACAGCAGCTGGTGCAAATGGTTTCTCAGTTGCAATTAAAACCTTCATAGCTTTAATGTTTAGGTTAATAAAAAGTAAAGATAATTACTTAGACTTAGCAAACGAAATACTTACGCTTGCTAAGTCTAATGACTATGCGGCTTAGTGCTTAGCCTCGAATTCCTTCATTGTTTCAACGAGAGCCTTGCAGCCTTCAACTGTCATTGCGTTGTAGCAGCTTGCACGGAAACCACCAACATCACGGTGACCCTTGATACCTACCATGCCTCTTTCTGTAGCAAACTTAAAGAACTCGTCTTGTAGGTCAGCATATTCATCGTTGAGAACGAAGCAGATATTCATGTAAGAGCGATCTTCCTCACACTTAACTGTTCCACGGAACAACTTATTGCGATCGATCTCACCATAAACAATATCAGCACGCTCCTTTGCAAGTTTCTCCATAGCTTCTACACCACCATTAGCCATAATCCAACGGAGATTTTCCAATGCTGTATAAATAGGTACTACAGGAGGAGTATTGAACATAGAGCCCTTCTTGATGTGTGTACGATAATCCAACATTGTTGGGATTTCACGCTGTACACGACCAAGAACGTCGTCCTTAATGATGATGAATGTTACACCTGCCATAGAGAGGTTCTTCTGTGCACCACCATAGATGCAATCGTACTTAGAAACATCTACTGGACGACTGAAGATATCAGAAGACATATCACCAATCAAACGAACTGGTACATCCAAATCTTTGTGATATTCTGTACCATAGATTGTGTTATTGGTAGTTACGTGCAAATAATCCAAATCTGTAGGAACATCGAAGTCCTTTGGGAGATAGGTGTAGTTTTCATCTGCTGATGAAGCTACTTCAACAACATCTCCAAACAACTTAGCTTCCTTCATTGCCTTCTTTGCCCAAACACCAGTATTCAAATAACCAGCCTTCTTTACTAAGAAGTTAAAAGGAATCATGCAGAACTCAAGTGATGCACCACCACCCAAGAAAAGCACTGAATAGCCTTCAGGAACATTTAACACTTCCTTTACTAAAGCCATTGCTTCGTCCATTACAGGTTGAAAATCCTTTGAACGGTGGCTGATTTCAGCAATTGAAAGACCAATTCCATTGAAATCTAAAATAGCACTTGCTGTTTTCTCGATTACTTCACGTGGAAGGATACATGGACCAGCACCAAAATTGTACTTTTTCATCTGATTGTTTAGTTTAAGTTTGACTTATGTTTTGTAGTTATTATCAGTATTAAATATTGTAATAGGTTTCTATAGTTTACGATGCGAAGATACGCTTTTATTTTTATACTTCCAAATAAAAGACCACTTTTTTTATCTGTAAGATATCAAACAATTTATACATGTCGACAGACATGACAAGGAAAAGGTGACACATTGTATAATGCTTCACCTTACTTCTTCCACAACGGTACGAATACCTTTTATTTTTTCTCCTTTAGTCAGCGAGATTATTTCTTTTATCTTTGTGCGTACCACTGCAACATAAGCAAAACGGTCCTTTACGTCAATCTTTCCTATCTCAGAAGACTTCAATCCTCCCTTTTTACAAAGAAAACCTACTATATCCATCTTTGAGATTTTATCTTTCTTTCCTTTACCTATATATATAGTAGCCATGCGAGGCTGAGCAGGTTTCGGTAAAGACTCTGGTATCTTATACTCCTCATGTTCATTGCTAACATACTCTGGCAAATGTTCTTCTGGCCCAAGAATGAAGAAGGTTCTGCCTTCTTTGTCCCAACGTGCTGTACGTCCTACCCTATGCACATAGCAATCTTCCGTTTCAGGGAAATGATAATGTATAATATTATCAACATCAGGAATATCCAGTCCACGTGAAGCCAAGTCGGTGCTAACAAGTATTGGTGCTGAACCATTTGAAAAACGATAAAGTGCAGCTTCACGCTCACGCTGTTCTAAGCCACCATGGAACCAACTAATAGTAAAACCCTCTGCCTTTAAGAATGTGGCAGTACGCTCAACAGAGTCACGATAATTTAAGAATACAATACTACTCTTATCACCTAAAGAAAGTAAAAGCTTCTTTAACACCTCCAGTTTATCCTTCTCTGAACTTGTAACTGTGTAGAGACGTATGCGATCAGGAATAGTCTCTTCATCTGTACGATAATCCAAATGAACAGTTCTTCCCATTGATACAAAATTAGGAATAGTCTCTGACTCTGTTGCTGATAGTAAGATTCGTCTTTCAATATTTGGTAACTTACAGAGAATGCTCATCATCTCGTCTTGGAAACCAAATTCAAGGCACTTATCAAACTCATCTATTATAAGCCACTTTATTGTTTCTGCATTAATATTTGATTTGTCAAGATGATCATTCAATCGTCCCGGAGTAGCAAAGACTATTTGTGGCTTTATATCTCTCAAAACACGATGTTCTTCCATCGTTGGACGTCCACCATATAATGCCATAGAGCGTAAGCCGCTACCCATGTCTTTAAGTACATTAGCCGACTGCAACGCTAACTCGCGTCCTGGCACTAAGACTACAGCTTGCAGCTCATCAGACTTTGCATCCAACCGCTGAATCAATGGAAGAAGATAAGCGTATGTTTTACCGGAACCTGTCGGTGACATCACGACAACATCCTTCCCTGTATGTAACACTGCGTCAGCCGTAGCTTCTTGCATTGTATTGAGTGTTATGCCAAGCTTATCAATAATATCGTTATTCATCATTATTTTTCCTTTCTCAACTTATCAATTTCGTCAAATTCCTTACCCATATTCAGATTAAGATAAATAGTGTATAAAGGAGCTAACCATTTGCTCTTAGCTGTTGGTGAAAGCTCTCTGAATTTCTCCATATAGGGTTTAGAACGCTGATATAATGTTATTATCTTCTCTTTGTTGGCCCGATACTTCTGCCTATCCTTATTTAATTCTATGGCTTGATTAAAATAAGCAAGTCCAATGTTATAATAGGCATCAGCATAAGAGTCGTTATCCTTAATCAGTTGTTTACAAATTTCAATACATTCGTTGTACCTGCCAAGGTTCAACAACACTGTACTCTTTGCAAAACGAAACAACAGACTTGTAGAGTCAGCTTTCAATGCACGATTCGTAATCTCCAATGCCTTCTGGTGTTCTCCTATCTTAGCATAATATTCAACTAATCGTGGGAAGAAGAATGCAAAGTTAGGATATTGCTCGAAGCCAGCTTGCAAAGACTTTACATACATAGCGGTATCCCTCTTTACCAAATAAGCCTCAGCCTCATACTGCCTTACAAAGTTTAGCATAGAAGTATCACGTTCGGCCTGTTCCTTAAAGCGCATAATCTTATCTGCATCGCTTAGCTTATATCCACAGAACATAGCCCAGTAAGCAGCATGTGGTATAAGTGCATCATTCTTCATATAGTCATAACCTTCAAAAAGAGGATAATTTGCAGACTCCAAGTAATCGCTATAATAATCAAATGCGGTATTATAGTCTTTCTTATGAATAAAGTAAGAACCACCATTGAATAGATTTGGGCGAATAGAGTTTAGGAACTCTGCATGCTTAGTCCTATACTTTGCACGTACTCTACCCTCAGCATCAGGTTTAGCATCAAGAGAGTCAAAGCGTGACATTGTATCATACAATCTTCTCGTTACAGAGAAGAATGCTGCTGTGTCATACTTTTGTTTCAAATAAAGTTTCTCATTTCCCTGCTCATACTGTTTTGTCAATGCATCACATAGGAGGAGCCATATCTTATTATTTTTCTTAGATACTGAGTCAACCAGCAATCTACGAAGTGTATTCTCGGCTTTCATGAGTTCCTTCCCAGACTTTATCTGATCACGTACAGTCTGCAACTGCTTCTTCTGCGCAATCCCAGTAAGAGGAAAAAGCAGACATATATATATTAAAAATGACTTTATATACTTCACTTTCTATAATTTGTTACAAGAGGTTCGAGTTCTTCAGCCTTAATTTTATCGTTCAATACCGTATAGTCTAAATAGAGAGGACCTACCCAGTCTACCCTATTTCTACGTGGATCTTTTGCCCTTACACGCTCAAGATAAGTACGTGCTTCTGCAAAATACTTCATATATTCATTATCAGAGACAACTTCTTTCTTCTTCCTTCGTTCAGCAACATCTTCACGTGCTGCCATTCCCACAGTATTCAAACATACACCTATATTATAAGCAACAGGAATACTACTTGGTTCAATTTCATCAGCATGTTTATAAGCATCAATAGCTTCTTCCCAACGTTCTGCATGCATAGCAATTTCACCCTTAAGTATCCATGGTACCGTTGAGTTTGTATTCTCTTCAAGTATTCTATCTATAAAATCCTCTATATTAAATTTAGGTGTAGGATTTTGATAGAACTTCATTATCCATGAGAAATAGGTTTCATTCGTAGGGTCTGTACGATAAAGTTGTTGTATTACAGACAGATAACGCAGGGAATCTTCCTCGTTTACCATCTTATTATGCATACATTGTGCTTTAATTTCAACAGCAGCTTGTGCAGTCTCATCATATTGAATTGCAATATCAGCATATTCGTCAGCCTTCTCTAAGTCACGTGCTTTCAAATAATAATAAGCAATGTAATAAGCAGCAACACCTGACTCATCGACATTATCTTTTACTAATAGAGACTTACGAGCTTTCAAATATAATTGCAAGGCATCAAGTCCTTCATTTCTCGTATAGCTTCCTTTCAAGAAATATTTACCAGCATCTATCAGCATTGGATGCAGAACAGCAAGTCGATTCTTGTTTTCCTCTTCAAACTTTGGATTAACTTTCCCCTTTCGATTAGGCATCCTGTCAAACTCATCACTTTTCAATGAATACTCCACACCATCCACAACAGCTTTGAAGATGGCAACAGAATCCCTATTCGAATGTTTCTCTACACGGGTGAAAGCTTCTTTTGCAAGGCGGTTAAACGACTCAGCCTGCTGATATGCTTCTTGTGCCTCTGCGATATTCCAACTTGTAAAAATAGAAATAATCAGTATTAGTACTCTTTTCATCGGCTATATTTTAGTAACACAAAATCCCCTCTTATATGACTTAACAAATGAATTCATATAAGAGGGGGAATATTAAAGACTTTTACTGCTGAACGCCAGCAATAGCTGCAGCTTCCAATGTCTCAGGAGCTTGTGCACCCTTTACGAAATAGTAGCAACCGTAAAGTGGGTAAGCCCAAGAGCTCTTCTGCTCTTTAAGAACATCAAGCTTCTTAGCTGTCTCAAGATATGAAATAGCCTTATTGTAAACATCGTTGAACTGAGCACGTGCTGCTGGTGACAATACACCCTTCACAGATGCTACACGATCCTGTGCCTTATAGAACCAGCACTGACCGATAGATGCATTGATAGCAATCTTTGCATTATCATCCTTTACCAATGCTAAAGCCTTAGTAAGGTAGTCAGCAGCCTTCTCATATTCCTTCTTCTGACTTGCGAACTGACCAAGCATTACCAACGCTCCATAGCTATTAGGATTCTTTGCAAGGGCAGCATTTACAATTTCCTCTGCCTTGTTCTGCATACCAAGTGAACTATAGATAGATGTCAAAGTTGTCAATACGGCGTCATTCTCTGGGTCCTGAGCATAGATACCAGCAAGCTTATCAGCATAAGCAACAGAGTCCTGACGAGTCTTCAGCTGTGCACCCATGATAGCCAACTGCAACTGCTTAGCATCCTTACTACGGTCCTTACTCTTTACAGCGTATTCAGCATACTTCTCAGCTTTCTTGTAGTCCTTATTCTGATAAGCATAATAAGTTGCGAAATAAGCAATCTCATTCAAGTTCTCATCCTTAGACTTATCAAACTTAGAGAACATTGGTTCATCAGCAGAGTCTACGTAACGAGCAAGATACTTATAAGCATTTGCATCGTCCTTAGCACCCTGATAGAAGATACCACCATTAATCAACTGTCCACGAAGTGGGTAGAGCTGATCAGCAATATCTGTATACTTAGGCTTAATCTTACCCTTTGCATTAGGCATATTGTCATACTTAACTACTTCCTCAGCGGCATCGAAAGCCTGACCTACAGCCTCATAGAGACCTTTCTCATCAACAGCTTTGTTACCTTCCTTACCCATTTGCTGGTTAGTTTGGTTCTCAAGCTGAACACCCTGCTCTGCACTTACCTTCTTCATAGCAAGTTGATAGAGCTTGTCATAAGCCTTTGCCTTCTCAGCATTGTCTGTAAGCTGTCCGAGGTTAGCCTTAACGAGCTCAGCAGCTTCTGCGTAGCTTTGTGCCTTAAGGATTGCCTTCAGTGGCTCGCTGTCACCAGCGAATGCAGCAGATGTACTGAGTAACATCAATGCTGCGAACATTAACTTCTTCATATTAGTGATCTTTATTAAAAGGTTTATAATCATGTATTAATTTTGAATTCATTCTTATGATTACTGCTGTCTCCTATAATCTTGGTACAAGTAACCTGTCAACTTTTCAACTTGTCGACAGCTCAACTCATCATCTTACTCGAAATCAACAGGTGTCACCTCTGTATTATCTGCTGTGGATGATGCATCTCCCTTGATATTCTCATCAGTGTTTGGAAGGTCTTCACGACTATCATCCTCAACCTGTGACTCCATCTCTGAACTCATCACCTTACATACAGATGCGATAACATCATTCTTTTTAGCGAGGTTTATCAGACGTACACCTTGTGTTGCTCGACCCATTACACGGCATTCAGCAACCGACATACGAATAACGATACCGCTCTTGTTGATAATCATCAAGTCGTTATCATCGGTAACGTTCTTGATAGCAACAAGTTTACCAGTCTTATCCGTGATATTCAGCGTCTTAACACCCTTACCGCCACGATTGGTCAATCGATAATCCTCAACCTGTGAGCGCTTTCCGTAACCCTCTTCAGATACTACCATAACCGTCTCGTTAATAGGGTCATTAACAACAATCATACCAACAACTTCGTCCTGACCATCTTCGTCCAAACGCATACCACGTACACCTGTAGACACACGGCCCATTGTACGGATATTTGACTCATCGAAACGACAAGCACGACCATTGCGGTCAGCGATGATAAGTTCGTTATGGCCATTTGTCAGACGAACGTCTACAACCTCATCACCCTCATTGATATTGATAGCTATCACACCATTGGTACGAGGACGTGAATAAGCACGGAGAGAAGTCTTCTTAACGATACCCTGCTTTGTAGCAAATACTACGTAGTGAGAATCGAGGAACTCATCATTATCCAATCCCTGAATACGCAAGAATGCGTTAACAGAATCGCCTGGCTCAAGTGAAAGCATATTCTGAATAGCACGTCCCTTTGAGTTCTTATCGCCCTCTGGGATGTCATAACACTTCATCCAATAGCAGCGTCCCTTACGAGTAAAGAACAACATCGTCTGATGCATTGTTGCTGGATAGATATATTCGGTGAAGTCTTTCTCACGTGTGCGAGCACCCTTAGAACCTACACCACCACGAGCCTGTTCCTTAAAGTCTGCAAGCGGAGTGCGCTTAATATAGCCAAGGTGACTAATGGTAATAACAACAGGGTCATTAGGATAGAAGTCCTCAGCATTAAACTCATGCTCATCAGGGATAATCTCTGTACGACGGTCATCGCCATACTTCTCCTTAACCTCCTGCAATTCTTCCTTCATTACCTCCTTACAACGCTCAGGGTTATTAAGAATCTCCTCCAAATCCTTAATGGTTTGCATGAGTTCCTCAAACTCCTGATGCAACTGGTCAAGACGCAGACCTGTTAGCTGTGATAAACGCATATCAACGATAGCTCTTGATTGAAGCTCATCGAAGTCAAAACGTTTCTCAAGGTTTCTTTGTGCCTCTGAAGGTGTCTTGCTGGCACGAATAATACGTACAACCTCATCAATATTGTCACAAGCCTTAATCAGTGCCTCTAAGATATGTGCACGTTCCTGTGCTTTCTTCAAGTCGAATTGTGCACGGCGGATAGTGACATCGTGACGATGCTCAACGAAGTATTTAATGCACTCACGAAGGCTCAATAGACGTGGACGACCCGCTACCAAGGCGATGCAATTTACAGAGAAAGAACTCTGCAATGCTGTCATCTTGAAGAGCTTATTCAGAATGACGTTTGCATTGGCATCACGCTTCACATCAACAACGATACGCATACCCTGACGGCCTGTTTCGTCATTGACATTAGAGATACCCTCAATCTTACCTTCCTTTACGAGGTCAGCGATATATTCGATAAGCTGCTGCTTATTAACTCCGTAAGGAATCTCTGTCACAACAATCTTATCATGGCTCTCATCGCTCTCAATCTCAGCTTTGGCACGCATTATGACGCGACCACGACCAGTCTCATAGGCATCTTTAACGCCTTGAAGACCATAAATATATGCACCTGTTGGGAAGTCTGGAGCAGGAATAAACTCCATCAAGCCATCGGTAGAAATCTCTGGATTGTCAATATAAGCACAGCAACCATCAATAACTTCTCCAAGGTTATGCGTAGGGATATTAGTTGCCATACCCACAGCGATGCCATTACCACCATTTACAAGCAGGTTAGGAATCTTTGTAGGCATTACAGCAGGCTCACGCAGCGTATCGTCGAAGTTATTGACCATGTCAACCGTATCCTTCTCGATATCGTCCATAACGTGCTCACCCATCTTTGAGAGGCGGCACTCCGTATAACGCATCGCAGCAGCAGAGTCACCATCGACAGAACCAAAGTTACCCTGTCCGTCAACCAACTTGTAGCGCATATTCCATTCCTGTCCCATACGCACAAGCGCACCATAGACAGAAGAGTCACCATGTGGGTGATACTTACCAAGTACCTCACCAACAACGCGGGCACACTTCTTGTAAGGCTGGTTGCTAAAGTTACCAATACCGCGCATACCGAAGAGAATACGGCGGTGAACAGGCTTAAAACCGTCACGAACATCAGGGAGGGCACGTGCCACAATCACCGACATTGAGTAGTCGATGTAGGAGCTTTTCATCTCCTCCTCGATGTTGATCTTCATAATTCTGTCCTGATCAATTGTCTGATTTTCGTCCATTATATATTTTTTCTGTTATAAGTTTCTATCACTTTAACGAGCTCTTCTTTGAAAGACTAAAATTGCCCACAATAGCCTTTATTTCCTTTCTGAGCCGTTTTCGCACTTTTTCAAGGTGTAAAGATACGAACATTTTTTGATACCACAAAGGGCTTATAACGAAAAAATGTTATCAAGACCGATTATTTTGAAGTGTTTATTTCTTTTTAGGATTTACATTAAATCGCCATGACAGGGACAACATTACATATCGTGGAATACTATTATTCCATGTTTCTGTTCTTCCTTGTGCGTTCATTAAGTATTGAGTATTAGAGAGCTGACGGAGCATATCAAAGCCTTGCAACTTAACTAAAAGTTTCTTATTAATGAAACTGCGACTAAGTTGTGCATTCCATATCCAGTCAGTAGTATTCATCTCTGAGAGCTGATAACCACGGCGAGCAAACATTGTTAGGTCGGTTGTTAATTGTAGTTTCCAAGGCAAAGTTATTTGCGCATTCATACCTATATTATAATCTCCTGCATGAATATTACTAAATCCCTCACGCTGGCTCTTGATAAGATAATATGTACCTCCGCCATGAAGTGTGAACTCATAGTTATCATCGGGACGATAATTAAGTTTCAAGACGTTACTTATCTTCCAGTTATTTACAATACTTCGTTGACTTTGTGTAGCCCCTTGTAGCATTGCCATGTCAACGTTATGATTATAGTTAAAGGATGCTTGATTATCAATACTTAATTTCTCTTTTTTATCCAATGGACGGGTATATCCTATCCCTAAATCAATGCGATAATTACCATTTACGCTAATGGGCTGAACGGTTGAAACACCTGTTTGTTTATCAAATACAAGACTATAAGCCACAGCATTATCCGTCTGATGATAACCCGTATTAATGTTAAGGCGACTATGTTTCTTCCCCTCAAATGTCTTACCACCTTCTATGTCATAATAATGAATATTACGAAGCTGCGTATTGCCTAATATGATATTCATAGGATTGCTGTCATCACGATAATTAACCATTGTTGTGAGGTCAGGGAATTCAGAATTCATCTTAGCTTTTATCTCCCATGCGTTACCCTTTAACCATATATTAGGTTCAAAGAATATCCTCTGTCGAGACACATCGTGTCGTCCCATGCGTTGATAATAAAGGTTGGCATGAGCTATACGAACAGGCAAATTGACACTTATCTCACAATTCAAGAGTTTACTATGCAAGTCTCTATAGCAGAAGTTAAATTGATGACTATTTTGATACTCAGTAAAGTGATAAGTATTCCCATTATCAAGGACTGTAGCCAAGATGCTTGTGGCAGAGGGCAATCTATCGAACAAACTACTATCACGTCCAGAAATCTTATCAAGACGATAGAGTGGATGATCCGTTTTTATATAAGAATATGCGTAATTATACTCAGGTTGTAAACTGATATTTCTAAAAGCCCAATTATAACTGATACCAGCTGACAACTTAAGGTTTTGATTAAGGCGGTCTATATATTGATTACGATAATCACGAGGAAGACTATGCTGTAGATAGGTCAAATCCTGTAGGGAAAATGTCTTTTGCGTGTTACGGTTATAATTGATTCCAAAGTTCCACCTAATCATATCAGCAATAATGCCGATACCATTTCTGTTTTGAATATTAAAATCAACATTCCTCGATTCAAGGCTATTTGCCGATAGCATACGGTTAAGCAGTGATTGATTATCAGATGTCTCAATACTACTATTATTTAAGCCATGGCTATTGGCATAGGAAAAGGAA
Organism: Prevotella jejuni; assembly: GCF_900187995.1. Lineage (GTDB taxonomy): Bacteria > Bacteroidota > Bacteroidia > Bacteroidales > Bacteroidaceae > Prevotella > Prevotella jejuni. The sequence goes on along the minus strand of NZ_FZNZ01000013.1, from coordinate 64,305 downwards.
AGATTATTAATCGTATAATATTCGTCTTTTTGGATGCATAAATTGCTGCCCGCTGACCAATTATCAGAACTTCCTAACGATTTATACCTGCTATGCTGATATGAGTCTCCACCATACAAAAATGTTTGTTTAGATGAGTGAGACTCGTTGTCAGTATTTGTATGATTCCAAAGGCTACTAAGGTCGAACCAAGAAAAATCATTTCCTAAAAAGCGCATATATTGAGCACCAATCGTTTTAGTTGTCTGCAATCCACTCCCTACATCTTGTGGGCTCCACTCGCCATTAAGTGCTGCTCGCTGATTGTCGTTAAGGTTGTTGCTATTGGCAAATATTCCGATGCGTTCTTTGTCAGAGAACTTTATGGCTAAGCCACGTAGCTTATATCTGTTGTTCGAACCAGCACCAGCTTCAACGTTACCCATATAGCCTACGGCATACTCCTTCTTCAGCTTTACATCCATCACATAGTTCTTATCGCCCATATCACGTCCTGCCAACTTTGAAGCTGCTCCCGACTTGTTAAAAACTTTGATTTTATTAACCGTATAGGCAGGTAGATTCTCCAATGCCAACATTGGGTTTCCACTGAAAAACTCTCGTCCGTTGACTAAAAGGCTTTGAATATACTTGCCATTGACGAATATTTGCCCATCTTTGGTCAGTCGTGCGCCTGGCAACTTGCTAATTAGCGCATCAAGCATGCTACCCTCTGCAAGATTGAAAGCATCAGCATTATAGATAATCGTATCGCCCGCAACAACCATCTTAACCTTTGTAGCCTTTACTGTCACTTCTGCCAATTCGTGCGCCTTTGCCAATCGTATAGGCTTTACAGGTACAAAAAACTCTCGCTTACTCCTCAACACAAAGTGCATATAGCCGTCCTCATACCCCTCAGCACTTGCACGTACGATGTAATTCCCGACTTTTGTCAAGTGTTCAAAGCGGTAGAAGCCCGCATCTTCTCCAGCCTCTGCAGGTGCGGCTATCAAACTATCTATAACAACACTGTCTAAGGTCATCAGGTAAACCTTGGCACTTGGCACTCCAGCTCCCGTCATGTTATCAAGCACTCGCCCTTGAACAGGGATTGCATCATCTTTTGCATGTACATTACTGCAGCAAAATAATAACATTAACAACAAAATTAGTCCGTTTCTCATAAGATGTTTTTATATTTAGATTATATCAATGATAAAGATTGTTTAATGTGTTTACAAAGTTAAGTAATATCCTACAGAAAACGAAGAAAGTGAATGTAAAATACTAAAATAACGATTACATTTTAGGTATAGAATAGATTATTAAATCTAAATATCTTCTTCGTACAGAAACAGAAAGCAAGCAAGAATGTTAATATTTTTCCTCTATTCCAAATGTACTAAGGCTTAACTACAGTCGAACTAAGCCTTTACTGCCATCTAAAAGACGCCCTTTTAGCATGTTGTTAACGCCTTTCTTGACTCTTGTTAGGCGTCTTCTCCAACGCCATCTATAACTATCTAAGAACGAGATAGTTGTAAGAAAGATTAAAAGACATCTGTTTCATTCCCCAACCCAACTACCCGCAAAATAATGTAAATATATTTTATTACATTCAACAAATAAGGTAGTTCTTTTACTCCAAGTAAAAGAAAACCTACAATAGCAAACTTAGTTATGGAGTTCTAAAACATATATATCCGACCACACCGTTACATCAACAATCACAGAACTACCCTCTCGCTGAAAACGAAGAATATTACTCGTATGCTTCATGGGTTGTAGTCGATAGCCATGCAATTGAAGTCCAGAGATAAAAACATGGTAATATTCCTTGTTCCAAAAGACGACTTGTAATGCTCCTCCCCTATCGTCAATGATTGCTATACTCGAATTATCCTTCTTTGCAAAGAGTCGATAAAAAGGCTGTTTCACTTGATTGAATTCGCTGTTTGGACCGACATGCCATCCCCAAAGCTGACGAGCATCGTCATTCACCAGCTCAGTCGGTATTCGTCTAAATCCGTATTTGCTAAAAAGAAAGGGGGCTATTGTCCTTTTACCCTTCTGCACCTGATATTGTAACAGGTCTAATATAGGGACTTGGAGCAAAGGAAGATTCCCCTGTGCCAGGCTGCACAGAGGAATCAATAAAAGGATGAAAAGACTTAAAACTGTCCGTTTCATGATAATTCTTCTAACTCTTTGAGCCAATTTGTAGACATAGCGTCTGAAGGCATTCGCCAGTCGCCACGTGGAGAAAGGCTCACGCTGCCCACCTTTGGTCCGTCAGGTAAGCACGAACGCTTAAACTGCTGTGAGAAAAATCTACGATAGAAGAGGCGTAACCAATCTAGAATAACATCATCAGTATAAACACCACGGAAGGCATTCTGTGCCATCCAATAGATTTTAGAAGGACGGAAACCACAGCGCAAGACATAATAAAGGAAGAAATCATGAAGCTCGTATGGACCGACAAGGTCTTCTGTCTTCTGTGCTATATCTCCCTTATTATCAGCTGGTGTCAACTCTGGTGAGATTGGCGTGTCTACAATATCAATCAAAGTCTGACCTACTGTCTTATCCTTTGCAGTATCAGCTGCATAACGAACAAGATACTGTATCAGCGTCTTTGGTATGCTACAGTTAACAGCATACATACTCATGTGGTCGCCATTATAGGTACACCAGCCCAAAGCTAACTCACTAAGGTCGCCTGTACCAATAACAAGTCCATTCAACTGATTACTCAAATCCATCAAAATCTGCGTACGCTCACGTGCCTGCGCATTCTCGTATGTTGAGTCATGAACATTGGCATCATGGCCTATATCTTCAAAGTGCTGCAAGACAGAAGCCTTAATATCAATTTCTCGTATTGTTATTCCAAGACGTTCCATGAGTAACATTGCATTTTTGTAGGTACGCCCAGTGGTTCCAAAACCTGGCATAGTGACACCCACAATACCCTTACGATCAAGCCCAAGTCTATCGAACGTCTTGACAACTACAAGTAAAGCAAGGGTAGAATCAAGTCCACCACTGATACCAATGACTGCCGTCTTACAATTTGTATGTACTAATCGCTTCGCTAAACCACTAATTTGGATATTGTAAATCTCATCGCAAGCATCCTTTATGTTCTCTGACTTGGGAATGAAAGGATGCTTATCAAACTCACGTGTCAGCACAAAGTCGCGCATAGGATTAAGTGGTGGCATACATTCAACATGGATACCCAACTTACCGATTTGTCCTGTAATACCGACAAGTCCAGAAGCAACAGGACGCTGCGCATTGACAAATGTACTATTAGTGCGACGTTCTCCACGCAGACGTTCGATATCAATTTCAGATATAACTAACTGTGGATCAATCTGAAAACGCTTCGCTTGTTTTAGGAGTGTACCATTTTCATAGATTAAAGCATTACCCCCAAAGACAACATCCTGTGTACTTTCACCAAAACCACTACTGCTATAGACATACCCGCTGATGGTGCGTGCGCTCTGTTGAGACAAAAGATTCTTTAAGTAATCATGCTTACCTATAAGGTCGTCACTCGTTGACAGGTTAAAGATAATCTCAGCACCAGCCAAAGCAAGATGATTACTTGGCGGGGTTGGAGCCCATACATCTTCGCAAATCTCAATAGAGAAGGTCACACCTTCTGATGTGCGGAAAAGCTGTAGTTCGGGTGTTACGAGGATATTACTCCCTGCAAAGTGAATATGCTGTGGACGTAAATCCTGTGAGGAAGCAAACCATCGCTTCTCATAGAACTCACTGTAATTAGGAAGGAATGTCTTTGCAACGATTCCAAGTAGTTTACCCTGCTGTATCACGATTGCACAGTTAAGTAGCAGCGGACCAACAGTAACGGGTGCACCCACAATGACTGTTATATCTAACTGGCGTGTAAATTCAAGTAATCTAAGGACAGATTGTTCGGCATCATCCAACAATAACTGTTGTTGAAATAGGTCTTGACAAGAATAACCCGTCAATGACAATTCTGGGAAAACAATAATCTCTACACCCTGTCCATCAGCAACGGCAATCTGCTTCTCAGTCTCTATGAGATTAAACTTCGTATCAGCAACCTTCACCGCTGGAATAGCTGCAGCAACCTTTATAAGTCCATTTTTCATATAAAAAACTAATTTATTTAATTGTCACTTGGGTAGCTCCGTAGCCATACTCACGGAAAGAAGCATCCTGATAAGAATAATGCTTGTATTTATAGTTGAGCTCATGGATGATGGCATGGCGCAAAACACCTTCGCCCTTGCCATGAATAAAGATGAGTTTCTTACCACGCTGCCCCTTATACTGGTCGAGTGTACGACGGAAAACATCCAATTGATATTCAAGAATATCGGCTGAGGTCATACCAACTGTCGTCTCAAGCAACTCATCAGCATGAAGATCTATGATAATCTTATCATCGTTAAGAATCTGCTTCGCAGGCTTCTTACGCTCAACTTTGTAGCGTTTAGCAAGTTCCTCAGTCTTTTTGTCGATTTCTTCTTCAGAAAGACGACTTGGAGAAGAATATCCCACTTTCAGTTTCTCGGTAGCCTCGTCCTCTGCTTTCCTTGTCAGAGGTTCTAACATCGGATGCTGTGCTGGCTTGTCTTTCTCTATTAACGTGTATATCAAAGCTGGTTGTTCAAAGAATACACTCTCGTGGAAAGTATTAAGCTTATAGAACTTCACGGCATCAATCTTAACTTGAAGATCGCAAGTAGGCTTGAGGGTGAAAGGCTTATCCTTCTTATAACTCTGAAGCTGAACACAGCCCTGTAACATGTTATTGAGGTCGGCAAGTGTGAAATCCTCTATGAGTAACTTCATATTAGGTTCTAACTCACCAACAGCTTTCAGTACCCACTTCTCTTCTTGTTTCAATGCGTAAGAGAAATGAACATAGTAATTAGAATCATTGACGAGGTAAGACTTGAAGTGTGTCGTCGTAAGATTCTTAATATCAGTAGGAGTGAAAGCCAAATAGACAGACAATTCATCACCACCAATACGCTCTTTTACTGGGGCTTCAAAATTAAGGGAAGGGTCATCATTAAGCTCAATGTCAGCATCGACATCACGCCAATTCTCACCTACCTCCTCTTCTTCTGCTCCCGCAGCTGTCAATCGTTGCTTAATACTGCGATTATCCTCACCTTTCTCCATCTTACGTTGCTGCTGGTCGATACGCAGCTTGGCACGGTCGGTTGCAGCATCTTCAACGACAACAACCTCATTGACAGGCGTTGGAATCTGAAAGCCATCTTCATCTTCAACCAACACTATCTTTCCTTTGAAACCAGCAATGATTCCACCGCCCGTAGAGCTCAGAAATCTAACTTTATCTCCTATTTTCATCTTTAACCTATCATTAAAGTTTTTTGGGATTGACACATCTATCTACATTAAAAAGTTTAGTCGCGTCTTCTCCCCATTGAGTATTATTTATTGAGCACACACCTCCTAATATATCTTACCAGTGGAAATAATGCACTCGATCATTTGGAATGGTACCTCAAAATCTTATATTCACCTTATTATATTAAGGTATAAGTAAAGAGGAGTCACCATAACTTAAGAAACGAAAATCATGACTAAGTGCATAGTCATAGACCTTGCGCCAATCACCTTTCAGGAATGCACTTACCAAAAGTAGCAGTGTGGATTGTGGTTGATGGAAATTAGTTACAAGTGCTTTGACTATCTTGTATGAATATCCTGGCGCTATGATAATCTGTGTGCTTGAGTGAAGTGCGTTCAATCCGTCCCTGTCTAAATAAGTAAGTAAGTTCCTTATAGCTTCATCAACAGATACAGCTTTGCCATTCACCTCGACCAGTCCTTCTTCATTATGTGGTAAATCGTATGGTTCCCACTGATTAACGTGGAGGTCCTTCTCAGCCATATCGGGAGCTGACACAAGTTTCACACCCATATAATAAAGGCTTTCAAGAGTTCTGACGCTTGTTGTTCCAACAGCAACAGCATTGCAATTATGCTGTAAAAGTTTCTCTAAGGTTTGTCGACGAACAACTACATACTCCGTGTGCATACTATGTCCCTCTATCTCGTGGCTCTTTACAGGTTTGAAAGTACCTGCACCCACGTGGAGTGTGAGTTCTTCACGGTCAATACCATACTCGTCCAAAGCATTTAACACCTTATCTGTAAAATGAAGTCCAGCCGTAGGTGCTGCTACAGAACCTTTAATCTTTGAATAAACCGTCTGATAGGTTTCCTTATCACTCTCCTCTGTCGCACGGTTAAGATACGGAGGGATAGGTAATTCGCCTACGGCTTCAAGGATTTCAGCAAACGAGATGTTAGCATTATCCCACTCAAAATGAATCCAATGATTAGTACCACCTGCCTGCTCATGCACCTTGCTACGGTCCATAGTTGCAGTGAGGGTCAACTTATGTCCTTTGATTTCAAACGCACGCTTTAATGCCCCTTCCTTCCACTTCTTAAGGTTGCCAACCATACAAAGCCACGCACACTCGTGATTAGTTTGGAACATCAATTCATAGTCTGTTGGCTGTGCTGGCTCCATAAGGAACACTTCTATAAGTGCTCCTGTCTCCTTGCGAAAGTGCATACGTGCCTGAATGACTTTCGTATTGTTGAAAACCATTAATGCACCCTTAGGCAAATATTCTGGAAGATTATAGAAAATGTTCTCCGATACTTCACCATGTTTATAGAGCAACAGCTTACTATGGTCGCGCTCTGTTAATGGAAACTTAGCGATGCGCTCATCGGGGAGTGGGTAGTTATAATCAGTAATGCAAATATGTTTTGTATCTTCAGACATAATTTAATTTATATAGATAAGACGGCACGAAATGCCGCATAAATGAATGACAATATAAGTACACAGATAACAACGTCTATATCTGCGAAGCTATAACCTGTTCGCGTATATTTCGTAGAGATATAGTGTAACTTATCACTAAACCGAATATACATGCGAAGGTATAAAAAATAAATGAGAACAGCGACACTTGAGCCAAATATCATACCTACAAGTACATCTGAAGGGTAATGGACTCCAAGATAAGGACGGGTTAGTGATACGATAATACTCCACACTATCATCAAGATAGAAAAGGTACGGTCGCGTACTAATAAACTGAAAAAAACAGCAAGAACAAATGCGTTTGCCGTATGAGAAGAGAAGAAGCTGTAGCCATCGGCCACGTAATGGTTTACGGAAACAACTATCCCTTGTAAGTCAGGACTATTAAGCGGTCGTGCCCTTGCGATGAGTGGTTTGACAATACCAAGATTGGTGCCATTCACTATGAAAAGACCTAATGCAACAGTACCAATAATAAGCATTATCTTCTGCCAATTCTCATTATTCTTTATAACCAGATAAAGTAAAGACGCATAAAGAGGAATCCACGTGTAAGCAGACGTCAACGTGAGCACAAAAGAGTCAAGAAAGATATTCTCACCTCCATTGAATGCGAGTAAAATTGACTTATCAAATGTCTGTAAAGCGTCTAAATTCATCCTTCGATTAAAACAAATGTTAACTGACAACAGACTTAAATAGCCTCAACATTATCAGCCTTTATCCAGCCTTGGCGACCATCACTTAATTTGATTTCAGTCCATTGACTCATGCTATTATCTATGATTCTCACTTTCGATCCTTCATGGAGAATAAAGGAGTCAGCAGATTTCTGATCGGGCATCTTTCTAACAACAGCAGAAGGCGACATGATAATACCATGGGTTTCTGAGTCTAATAGATATACCTGTTGTATAGCAAAGAAAGTATTGATAAGGAAGAAGAAAAAGAACAAAGGCAGTACTATCTTAGATAACTTTCTAAGAATTTCTATATCAACAAATAAATAAACAACAAGTGCCACAATAGAAATAAATAGACAAACAAGACTAAGATAAGCCCAGCTATCTATACTAAAGAGATTAACCAATGCCTTATACCAAGTAACAAAAATCATCTCAGACTCAGGAGTTAAATTGTCTATTGTCTTAGACTGCGCTAACTGAAGATTGAAACGAATATCTTCATCACTTGGGGCAAGACGTTGTGCACGCTCATAAGATAATACAGCGTGAGGAATATTATCAAGTCGATAATAGCAGTTACCAAGGTTATAATATAAAGCGGCAGACTCTCCCTGCTTTAATAACTTCTCATAACCCTTCACTGCTTGTACATAATTTCCTTTCTGATAGAGATTATCTACATCTGACTTAGTCTGTGCAGAAAGCTGCGCAGAGAAGAAGAACGACAGACAGAAGAGTAAAGGCAAAAAGAGGAATGCCTTTTTCTTTGAGGATTTCAATTTCTTAATAGCCTCTTCCATATCAGCAATAGCCTTCATTGCAACAGTTAGAGTACGTTTCATATTACCTTTTTCGTCTCCTGGAGCATAACGCTCAAACTCACATTCATCAATAGCAGAGATATAATTATCTATTACTTCCTTTGCTATATCTATCTTACTAAATTGTTCACTCAAATTCTCACGTGACAAATGTTCTACCGGCAGATTTAGCTTATCACTCGCATAACCCCATAAAGTTTGTAATACCTCATCATAGAAATCAAGGTTCTTATTCTTTAACATCAAGAGTTCAGCAGCACGTAAACGACTGGAAGCTATACGATTTGCGTTCTTACCTCGCTTAAAAACCATATCTACACGATAAGCAAAACGTTTACGATAGTAGAAAGACAAACCACCACCTATACTTAACAGTAGAATTAGAATAATATAATATACTGTAGAACCGAAGAATAAATTACCAATATTATCAAGAGTGCTGTCACCCTTCTTCAAAGGTAATATGTCCTCATTAGGCAAATCAACAGACAGAATGTCTTTTGAGGAACCATCACCTCGAGATACAACCAAGTCCATTGGCTCAGTCTGTAACGTAATATACTTCTTTTGTGATAAGTCATAATAACAGAACTTTACAGGAGGAATAGCTACAAGACCTTCTTGATGAGGTATTACAACCTGATCATAAATCATGTTTCCTTCAGCTCCTTTTGTAGTAAGCTGAGTTTTGTCTGTTACCTTAACATCATAAGATTCAACTCCCTTAGGAATTTGAATAATAGGCTGCTTAATTAGTTTCAAGTTGCCTGCTCCACTGACAACAACACGAATAGTAATTGGATTGCCAGCTTTAACTTCCTTCTTATTTAATTGTGCCGAGAGATTGAAATGTCCAACACCACCTGAGAAATTAGCAGGACGATTAGGTAAAGGAAGAACCTTTATAGCTAATTCTGGCGCTACGACATCTTTCTTGAAACTTGTACTCCCTCCATCGATGCCAAAAGCTTCAAAAGGATTGAAACTATTTGGTACCTGAATGACACCATGGAAAGTCAAAGGAGGAACCTTTAATGTACCCGTCATTTGTGGATACATAACATACTGACTCCAAGTGACACAGTTGTACACACGTTTTCCTATACGTTCTTTATGGAAAGTCTTTTGTTGTGGTAAATCTATTTCTTGTACATGAAATCCCGCCAAATCGGGCATTTTACCAATAAGCTGACGTAAGTTCTTTGTTGTATATACCTTATATGTAAGTAAGACTGGCTCCTGCTCATATACAGTGGTCTTATTTGCACTTACCTTGATGAATAAGTCCTTAGCTGTTACCTTTGAAGCAGCTGAACGAGAATCACTTCGCGTATCATAATATCCATTACTCATAGAGCCATGAGACCCTGTAGTAGCCATAATCTTTACAGGTGTTGAAGCTAATTCCTGACCATTCACAAAGATATGTGCAGGGCCAATACTTACGCTACCTTTCTTTGTAGCTACAAATACGTATGTGAATGATACAGAAGATGAACTACTTGCATGTCCATCAATAAATTGATAATTGGATTGTGATGAAGTTGCCGGCCCAAATACTTTTTCAACACCGTTTGACAATCTTCCCAACTGAAATCTACGTACATCTTGAGTATATACAACATATTCAACTTGGAACTCCTCTCCAACAGTTACTTGTTTAGGTGCAGCTACTCGTACTCGTTGTGCTTGTAAGAAACAAACACTCATGAGAGAAAATAATAAAAATATATATCGTTTCATATTTCCAATATTACCAGTTTTTATCAAGTTTTCTATCAGAAGGCTGACGCATAGCTTTTGATAAACGCTCTTGAGTCTCTTTCTCTTGTTGCTTAACAGCATTAAGAAGCTGCTCAGCATTCTCTTTACTCATATCTTGCTTATCTTTCTGCTGATTATTCTTTTTCTGATTGTTCTTTTGATTCTTATTCTGAGACTGCTTCTTCTTATCTTTATCCTTATTGGATTTATTCTTCTTATCGTTTGATGATTGTTGCTTCTGCTTTTGTTGCTTCTGCTTTTGTTTACACAATTCAAGATTATATCGTGCGTTATTGTGGTTTGGATTATGACGTAACGCATTTTTATAAGCCTCTATCGCCTTTGTGTAGTCTTTTTCGTTTTGGAAGATAGTTCCTAAGTTATTGTAACTACTTGACTGACGAATAGGATCCTTCTCTAACTTTGCTGCAGCTTCATAAAATTTCTTTGCTTCTGCGTTCTTCTTCTGTTCTTGTAGGCTTCGGCCTAAATTATAATTAGCAATAGCATTGTTGACATCCTTATCTACTGCTTTGCGATAAAGTATCTCAGATTGAGCATACTTCTTTGAGGAAAAGAGTCTATTCCCTTCCCTTATCAGTTGATTAGATGTTTGTCCATTCATTTCAACAAACATCATCAATAAACACACTATGATATAAAGTCGTTTTGTCATACTCTTACCATCGTCTTTTTCTTTCAAGTAATACAGCATCTGCAATCAATAAAATAACAACAAGCAATGCTAATGCTTGAAATTGCTCATCAAAGTCGCTATAAGCAATATTATTGATTTTTCCTTTTTGAAGTTTATCGAGTTCTCTACCCAGCACAGCATCGGCAGTACTACTATTATTAACATGAAGATAAACGCCATGACCTGCGTCAGCAATTTGTTTACACATCTCTTCATTAAGATGTGTCTTAACAACATCACCAGTCGAAGTCTTTAATAATCCTCCATCTGGCATTGGGATAGTGGCCCCTTCTTTTGAGCCAATACCCAAAATGAAGACTTTTATACCCTTACTTTGTGCCTGCTTTGCCATTTCTTCAGCACCACCTTCATTATCTTCACCATCTGTTATCAAGATAATAGCCTTACCCACTTTTGAATTAGGTGTGAAGCTATTCATAGAAAGTTGGAGTGCTTTTCCTATGTCAGTACCCTGTGTTTCAATTAATGAAGGGTTGATATTATCTAAAAACATCTTAGCAGAAACATAATCACTTGTTATCGGTAACTGAACAAAAGCATCTCCAGCAAAGACTATTAACCCTATTCTATCCTCGCTAAACTTATTCATTAAGTTCTCTACCAACAACTTACTCTTTTCTAAACGAGACGGAGCAACATCCTCTGCCAACATAGAGTTACTAATATCAAGTGCTATAATAGTCTCTATTCCTTCTCGCTCCTTGTTAGTTGCAAGCTTACTTCCTATTTGTGGACGAGCAAGAATAAGTATGAGAAAAAGCAATGACAATTCAAGTAACACAAATTTAATCCAACTACGTTTCTTACTTGTCATTGGAGATAGTTGGCGTACAAGTGTGGGATTCCCAAATCTTGCTATTCGTTGCTTACGCTTACGAATAGAATACAAGTAAATCATTACTGATAAAGGTATCAGTAACAACAACCATAGATATATAGGATTATCAAATCTAAACATTCTTCAAATATTCTTGTTATGCAATTGATCTATTATTGACATTACAAAGAGATAAACTTATGGTAAACGTCTAAAGACTGTCCAACGAAGTAATAGCTCAAAGCAAAAAAGTATCAATGCTAACCATGCAAAAGGCATATAAGCTTCATGCAGATGGTCATAAGCCTTTACCTTCATCTTAGTTTTTTCAAGTTTATCAATATCTTGATAAATTTTAGATAACTCTGCCTGACTTTGTGCTCTATAGAATTCTCCATGTGTTGAAACGGCTATGTCCTGCAGAGTCTTATAGTCAATAGCACCTATATCCTCACCTGTCTCTCTACCAAGACCAATCGTATAGACTCTGATACCGAATTTCTTAGCAATAGAAGCTGCTGTCATCGGAGAGATAGAACCAACATTATTACTACCATCAGTTAAAAGGATGACTATCTTACTCTTTGCCTTTGAGTCTTTCAAACGACTAACAGAATTCGCCAAGCCCATACCAATAGCAGTACCATCTTGCATCAGTCCACTCGTAACTAAATCTGTACGCACACCATGAAGTAGATTTAATAAGGCTGTATGATCAAGTGTCATTGGACATTGCGTGAAGGCTTCACCAGCAAATATCGTAAGTCCGATGTTATCATTTGGTCGACTATTAATAAACTCAGACGCTACTTCCTTAGCTACTTCCAAGCGATTAGGGAATACATCTTCTGTTAACATACTCGCAGAAACATCCATTGCCAACATTATATCAATACCTTCCGTATCTTTATCATCCCAAGTATTATAGGTCTGAGGGCGTGCCAATATTATAACCACCAAAGTATAAACAATACAACGCAAAACCATAGGAAGATGAATTAATCTTACCTTCCAACTCTTGGGAGCATGTTGATAAGCAAATGTATCGCTCATCCTCATGGTTGGCTCTTTACCTTTACCACGAAAGAAATACCATAAAATATATGGTATCAGTAATAGTAGCAAAAGTAGATATCCTATATTGGCAAATTCCATTCCTTATATCATATTTATATTACATTACGAGAGTATACACTTCTGACAGTGTATAAAGAAATACTACTACAGACGCAACAATTAACAACGCAATTGTAAGTTTTAGCATCTTACGTGAACGTTTATCTTTTATATCCTCTTTTGGTTCGCTTACAACTTCAACAGGTTCATTTATCTTCGTACTATCAATAAAATGCTCAATACTATTAAGATAATAATCCATATCATTCAAGTTAGTTGAATACTTAGCGAATTTAACCAAATCAACAGTTGTCAGTATCGCTCTTAAGTCGTCAATCTTCAATGCGTCACACGTCTCTTTAAGAGAATCCAACATTTCATGAGAAGTCATTTCCAATGCATTGATATTGAATCTCCGATAGATGTATGTCCTTAACACGTTTGTAACATCTGTATAATAATCCTTTTGCTCTTTATATATCTGTTTCTTTGTCGCAATCTCAGTAAGGTCGTGTTTAGCTTGTTCATAAAAAGATAAAGTCTTTGATTTCTTTGGTTTCCATCCTGACTTCTTATGACGAAGGATACGATAGAGATAGAATGCAACACCAAGAAATAGGATCATCAATAAGATAAAGATAAATACTGGTATCCACTCATGCCAAGAGAAAGGAACTTTCTGTATGTCATCTGGTGGCATTGGCATGTTCTTTACTGTATCTACAGGAATAGCTTGAACATTCAAGCCAACCTTTCCTGTCATCGTTGTAGCATCTCCTACAACAACTTTCTGTGCAGGAATTGTATAATGCTTAGCATCCCAAGCTGTTATAGTATATATCTTTCTTATTCTTAATTCGTTATTTACTTCTGTTGTATCGCTCTTAGTCTGGAGAACTTCCACTCCTGCTGCTATGTCCTTTTTATTATTATATTCTGGGAAAGAAACCGTCTTACCCTTGGGTACATTTACAGTAATGTAATAGTGTGAACGTCCCCCAATTAATATCTGGGCAGAATCCACACTTGCCGTTACCTGTACCTGTGCATGACATATAACAGTCAGAATTAGCAATACAAATAGTATAATATATCTTTTCATCGATTTCTCTTTGCAAACAACGACATCAACATTTTAACATAATCATCATCCGTTGCTATCGCCACACTATCTACACGACTCTGGCTTAACGTATCATGTAGGCGTTTCTCACGCTCCATCCAATACCGTTTATGTTCCTTTCTTAAGCGCACATCATGTGTATCAACATACATCTCATGCCCAGTTTCAGCATCAATAACTTTCATTAATCCTATATCAGGCATATCCTTTGCACGAGGATCATATACTTGAATCGCAACGACATCGTGCTTCTTATTAGCTATTCGAAGTTCTTGACTAAAATCCTTACGCGTATAGAAATCACTAATAACAAATGCAGTGCAACGTCGCTTCATCACTTTATTAAGGTATTCAAGACTTACTCCTACATCTGTTTTCTTACTATTAGGTGTGAAAGTTAACATTTCACGAATAAGATAAAGGATGTGCTTACGCCCTTTCTTTGGAGCGATATATTTCTCTATACGGTCTGAGAAGAATATAACACCAATCTTGTCATTATTTTGAATAGCAGAAAAAGCTAAAATAGCAGCTATTTCTGTTGCACATTCTCGCTTTAACTGACCTAAAGTACCGAAATCAAGTGAGCCACTAACATCTATTAGCAACATCACTGTTAACTCACGTTCTTCTTCAAATACCTTTACATACGGACGATGGAAACGGCCTGTTACATTCCAATCAATATCTCTAACATCATCACCATACTGATACTCACGCACCTCAGAAAAAGCCATACCACGACCTTTAAAGGCAGAATGATACTGCCCAGCAAAGATATTCTGGCTTAGTCCTAAGGTCTTGATTTCTATCTTACGGACCTTCTTTAATAATTCAGTAGTCTCCATAAAAAATGACGATAATGCTTTCTAAATACTTCTAAAGCCTAATATAGAGATTATGGCACTTGTACTTTATTAATAATTTCACTTATAATCTTCTCGGTAGTAAGGTCAGCAGCCTCAGCCTCGTATGATAGTCCTATTCTATGACGTAGCACATCATGAGCCATAGCACGCACGTCTTCAGGGACAACATAACCACGATGCTTAATAAAGGCGTATGCCCGACTTGCCTTTGCAAGATTAATACTTGCACGCGGACTACCTCCAAATGTCATCATCTGCTTCAATTCTGGTAACTGATAACGTTCTGGATAACGCGTAGCGAATACTATATCTGCAATATATTGCATTATCTTTTCATCAATATATACATCCTTAACTACACGACGAGCCTCAAGAATCTCATTGGCACTAACGACAGGATGCACAACAGGCATACTCTCTTGAAGGTTCTCACGTATAACAAGTTTCTCCTCTTCTATCGTAGGATAGTCTATAACAACCTTTAACATAAAGCGGTCTACTTGTGCCTCTGGCAGCATATAGGTTCCCTCCTGCTCTATTGGGTTCTGAGTTGCCATAACAAGGAAAGGATTAGGAAGTTCAAAGGTAGTCTCACCTATAGTAACTTGATGTTCTTGCATTGCTTCCAACAAAGCACTCTGAACTTTCGCTGGAGCTCGATTGATCTCATCTGCAAGCACAAAGTTAGCAAACACAGGACCCTTCTTTACATGAAAAGCCTCATCCTTTTGTGAGTATATCTGCGTACCAATAACATCTGCAGGTAAAAGGTCTGGAGTAAACTGAATTCGACTATAACGAGCATCTATGAGCTGTGATAACGTTTTAATTGCAAGCGTCTTTGCTAAACCTGGTACTCCTTCAAGGAGAATATGACCATCACTGAGCAGTGATATTAATAATGAATCTATCAGATGTTTTTGCCCAACAATGACTTGATTCATTCCCGTCGTCAAGTTGGTAACAAATGTACTCTGTCTTTCTATCCGCTCATTTAACTCTCTAATATCAATAGATTCTGCCATTATCTTACGAATTATTATTGTACTATTATATTCTTATTCTATTAGTCGCAAAAGTACAACATAAATGCGGATGAAGCGAAGAATAGTGTCTAAATTATATTAAAAAGAGGGTGTGTCAAAATGCAAATATCATTTTGATAATCTTACAGTTTGAAACAATCCAATAAAAAATGACCATTTCTATACTCGATTTTGAGTAAAGAAATGGTCTTTTCTTTGCCTTTAGAAGAATCCTACTTATAGATTGAAAGTTGTCAAGTTATTAATTTGCATTTTGACACACCCTCTTTTCTACATAATCACACCTGCGCAAGGTGGTTATAATTTTATATAAAACAACGAAACTTTACCTATTCCTATACTCGGGTCTTAATTCAACCTTAGGTACTTTCATTGTATCACCAGCTTGCATTGTCTTACAACCATTAAGTACTTGGAAATAGCCAACCATATCTGCACCAAGCGTCTTGCGGCTATATTTCTCCATTGTTTCACCCTTCTTCAATACAACAATGCGGTCTATACCAACAATGTTATATGCCCCATAACGGATACGAGCGTCATGGTTTAGTGCTGCAAACGACTCTGCATCAGATGTTTCTTTCTTTTCTAATACCTTCTTAGCTTTAGTCTTACTAACTGTATCTGCTGGAACCGTTTTTGTTCCAAGTGAAGGGTTATCTTCTTTCTTACTTGTTTGTTCCGCAACATCAGTCGACGTTTTCCTTACTTCTTTATTACCTATTCGTGTCCAAAGGAAAATACCAAGACATACAATTACAAGGAAAGCTATCAAGGCAACCTTCTTTAATGTACCATTTGCAGAGCTTTCCTCATCACCATCATCTTCATTTGACAGCTTTGAAGGCTCTTCCTGCTTAGAAAGATTTGCAACATCTGCTACATTCTCGTCCTGCGAAGGTTCTTCTCTCTGTGGGTCTTCTACAACTTCATTGCTAACTTTCGGTGATTCTGACTGTTTTGAATCTTCTCCAACTCCTTCATTAATAATCTTCGAAGGCACCTCCTGCTGTGACTGTTCTACAACTATCGGATTATCATTCAAAGGAGGTTCTTTCTGTTCAGCTGGTTTCTTTGAATTAGTTTGTTCTACTTTAGAAACCTCCTCAGCCCATTTCACAGCAGCATCAACCGTCTCTTCTTGTAACACATCTTCGATTTCATCTTGTGTCGAAGGTTGTTCGATTACTGTTGAGAGATTTTCGTCTTTTAGTAAAGAAGGTTCTTCATCAGCTTCATTTGAATAACTTACTGTGCTCAAGTTGTCTTCAATAACCTTCTCTACTGGCAGAGACTCTTTTTCTACATGCTGGTTCGTCTCTTTAGCAAGCTCCTTCTCTCTGTCTTTTTCCTCACTAATACTATCTGATTGTACATCTGTAATAGTAGTAGTTGAAGTCTCATTTGTTGCTTCAGACTTTACCTCTTCTGAACTATCCTCAACAGGAACACGTTCTAACTCTTCTGTATTAACACCATCATTAATAACAACAGTTTCAAACTGTGAGAATGGCTTGTTGACAAGTTCTTTCATGACAGCGTCAGGAGTGAACGTAATCTTATCATGACCTTCAATAAGTACACGCTCACCTGTATTAACGTTTACGCTCTCACGAGGTTTAACGGATTGAACCTTAAAGGTACCAAGTCCTTTAATCTTAACTTGATTACCATTCTTCAGTTCCTCACTTACTATATTGAAAAAGGCTTCAACAAAAGTAGTCGCCTCTACAGCAGATAGGTTGAAATCCTTAGCCAATCCGTTAGCTATAAGTTGTATTGTCGTCTTAGCCATTTTCCGTACCTCCCTTTCTTACGTGTCCTTTTATTGTTGCTGCAGGTTTGAAATTAAGAACCAACTTAGGAGGAACCAACATACGCAAACCAGTAGAAGGATTGACCATCACACGCTCCAGTCGTTTCTTTACTTCAAACGTACCAAAACCAACCACAGGAACAGGCTCTCCTGATTCGAAGGACTTACCCATCAAATCAACAATAGCTTTCGCCATCTTTTGACTTTCATCCTGTGTGTATCCAGTCTTTGCTGCTAATGTAGCAATGAATTCTTTATTGTTCATCCTGTTTTCTCCCTATATTCAAATTCAGAATTATTAGCCTACTACCTTTTTACTCAACAACCTCACCAAAAAGGTCGAACTCATCGGAGTTTGTTATATGTACATTATAGAATTTACCAACTCGAAGAGATTTACCTTTGGATGATATCAAGACTTCTGGGTCTACTTCTGGCGAGCAGAACTCTGTTCGTCCAATGTAGTAATCACCTTCTTTACGGTCTATAATAACCTTAAAGGTCTTACCAACTTTTTCTTCTTCCAATTCTTCAGAAATACCTTGTTGAATAGCCATTAGCTCATCAAGGCGAGCCTGCTTAACATCCTCTGAGACATCATCTTTATAATGATTTGCACTATAGGTACCTTCTTCTTCCGAATAAGAAAAAGCTCCCATACGCTCAAAGCGAGCTTCGGTAACAAATTCTTTTAATTCTTCAAAGTCCTCATCTGTCTCACCAGGGAAACCAACAAGTAGCGTCGTACGAAGATGTATTCCTGGCACTCGACGCCGTATTTCTGCTATTAAATCGAGTGTTTCTTGCTTAGTAACATGCCTATGCATACGGTCAAGCATGTGATCAGAGATATGCTGAAAAGCTATATCTAAATATTTACAGACATTTGGTTTCTCTGCAATCACATCAAGCAGGTCGAGTGGGAATTGATTAGGATAAGCATAATGTAAGCGTATCCACTCTACTCCCTCTATATCAGCCATCCGAGAGATAAGCTCTGTAATATGATGCTTACCATCAAGGTCAACACCATAGTAAGTTAACTCCTGTTCTATTATCTGAAATTCCTTTACTCCTTCGGCTACAAGTCCTTTCACTTCCTCCAACACTTCCTCTACAGGACGTGAGCGATGCCGACCCGTTATCAAAGGAATAGCACAATAAGCACAATGCCGATCGCAACCTTCAGCAATCTTAACATAAGCATAATGACGTGGTGTTGTTAGATGACGCACACCATTACATGCAGGCACATCAGCTTTCCCAAGATCTGTCAGCAGTTGTTTATAATTAAACTTACCATAGAACTTATCTACTTCTGGTAATTCTGCTTCAAGTTCATCTTTGTAACGCTGTGAGAGACAACCCATCACATAAAGTTTATTGAGTTGTCCATTCTTCTTTCTATTGATAAATTCAAGGATTGTATTGATACTCTCCTCCTTTGCGGCTTCGATGAAACCGCACGTATTGATAACAGCAATCTCACCCTGTGGACGCTTTGAGTCATGCGTACAATGGTAGCCGTTTGCTTCAAATTGTTTCATGATAAGCTCTGAATCTACAAGATTCTTAGAGCATCCCATTGTAACTATATCTATCTGATTTTTCTTCATTTGTTCTTTGGTTTGGTGATGGGTGTCGCGGGGTAGGTGTTGATGAATTGTAGGAATATAATATCAATTCATCAACACCTAACATTTATCACCTAACACCCTATTTAAATAGGCTATCAACAAACTGCACCTTATCAAAGAGCTGCAAGTCTTCCATACCTTCACCTAAACCAATATATTTAACAGGAACCTTCAATTGGTCACTGATACCTATCACAACTCCACCCTTAGCTGTCCCATCGAGTTTTGTGATAGCAAGTGAGGTAATCTGTGTCACGGCAGCAAACTGGCGAGCCTGCTCAAAAGCGTTCTGACCTGTACTACCATCAAGTACCAAAAGTACCTCATGTGGAGCTTCAGGAACAACCTTCTTCATGACATCTTTAATTTTCTTCAGCTCGTTCATCAAGCCAATCTTATTATGCAAACGACCAGCTGTATCAATAATAACTACGTCAGCACCATTTGCCTTCGCACTTTGTAATGTGTCAAAAGCCACACTTGCTGGGTCTGCTCCCATCTGCTGCTTCACCACTGGCACCCCTACACGGTCACCCCATATCTGAATCTGTTCAACAGCAGCAGCACGGAAGGTATCTGCTGCACCAAGATAGACTTTCTTCCCAGCCTGCTTAAATTGCCAAGCAAGCTTACCTATCGTTGTGGTCTTACCAACACCATTTACTCCTACAACAAGTATTACGTATGGGTGTGTCCCTTCTGGTAGTGTCCATTCGCCATTGTCTCCTGTATTGTTTTCTGTCAGCAATGCGGTTATCTCGCTTTTGAGAATACCGTTCAGCTCGCTTGTTGAAACATACTTATCGCGAGCAACACGCTCTTCAATACGATGAATAATCTTGATAGTTGTGTCCACACCTACATCCGATGTAACAAGAATCTCTTCAAGGTCATCTAAGACTTCATCATCTACTTTTGACTTTCCTGCCACTGCACGTGCCAGTTTTGAGAACACATTTTCCTTTGTCTTCTCAAGTCCTTTGTCAAGTGTTTCTTTTTTTTTCTTACCGAATAAACCGAATAATCCCATATAATTAGCTAATTTGTTGCAAAGATAATAAAAAGTTGACGAAAAAGCAAATTTGCTTTACAACACAATGAAATTTAGTTTTATCCTACAAATATTTATGTTACAATTTAAGTTTTTTAGTCAAATTATAGTCTTCCTTACGACAAAAACCTGCATCAGAGTTCACCTTCTATTGACATATTATTGTTCACCACTTATCGCACGAGGGCCTGACGCCTTACTTTATGATGAAATATAAAGTAACATTCAATGGTTATTAGAAATACATTTTATTACTAAGGACAAAGGATACAGGTTTATTCAAAACGAAGTATTCACCTTTCTTCAGATAGTAATATTCGCAAGTAAGCATTCCTTATACGCTAAGAAATGCTTACTTATAATACTATTAACAATCTCCTTAATATATTTACTAAAAGTATCTTACCACACATGTTTATAACATACTAATAGTCAAAGATATGATAACAAAGCTTTCAAGTAAATCTATCGATGTTTATGTTTTATATACCAACTATGGATGAATGTATCATAGAGTATCAAAGAGGCTGCTAAAATACCAAGGCAAACCCATAAGACAAGCGGTTGCTCAAGATGGAATAAACCGTAAGAAAAAACCAAGCCTATACCTATACCTGTTTCCCATGCGAGTAGGAAAGTACTCTGACTGGTTCCGCGCTGACAATGGTCAGACATCTTTATAAAGAAAAGTAAGAATCGGCTTCCTATCAATCCTACGCCCAAACCAACGAGAATAGGCACAATATAACTAACACTCTCCTGCCTGCGCGTTATCATCAATAGTACAGCAATACCAATAACTATCATCCCTGTCGTTGCTTCACTGCGGAGATCAGCATCAGCAAACACAAAACGCTCTGCAAGAATAGCAATCACAAAACCCAACATCATCATCCCGTAAAAACGTGGAGTATGTTCAATGCTTAAAAGAACTCCTACTACAGATGTGACAAGGACTACATTGACAAAAAGCCAATGGCTCCCCTTTAATAGGAATCGGTCGAAAGAAAAGCGGGAATAATCCTCACTTGGCATACGGAATGGGAACCTGATTAGATTGACAAAGACAAAGGCTACAAGTAGACAAATACATGACAAGATGAGTACAGAACCAAAGTTCATCGACTGATATACGTAGATTCCAGCCAGCGGACCAAGAGAGAGGGCAAAACGCCCAAACCATGTCGCTGCATGATTAGCCTCTGTTCTGTGTACAGCTTCTACTGTATCAATTATCAACGTACTAAGTAGCACCAGTTGCGAGAGTCCATAGAAGGCTCCTTGCATAAAACGAAGACCAACGAGTAGCATGTAATCGAAGGAATTATAAGGTAGACTACTCAGATAATAAAGTACACCTGTAACGGCTAAGAGCAATAATATTGAAAGATTAAACACATTCTTGCGACGATAGCGTTGAACAAGATAGCCGGAAAGGCTACCGAAAAGGTAGATTCCAATGAAGAACACTCCCATTACCAAAGCTATCTGTAATATTGAATATCCCCTAACCTCCATACGCAAAGGTATGGTAGCTACCAGCATATAGGAAGACATAACTAACAAGAGATTGGCCATTGCTAATAACCAAAAGTGCTTATTCCACAACCGAACGTGAACGGGTATGTTTTGAGTATCCATACTATATTACCCAGAATTTATCGTTATAAGTTATAACATGAAATATGTGACGCTTGCTTACATGGAGTTAAGCAAACAGAACAGTATTAACTTAACTTTTTATTCAGACTTATCTATTTAATAAATCATGACCTTTAATCATAAATTTTCCCTTTAATCAGTTTTTAATAAGACTCTGACTCTGAAGGGAAACTTACTTCTTTCACACACTTAATATACTCTTGTACGCCCTCTGTCATACATTTGTTCACATTCGCAAAATGGCGGAGAAACTTTGGCTTAAAACCTTGTGTCATACCAAGCGCATCTGCATAAACAAGGACCTGACCATCGGTACCATACCCAGCACCTATACCTATCGTTGCAGCTTTGACCATTGAGGTCACTTTAGTAGCCAGAGCTGCAGGCACCTTCTCAAGAGTAATAGCACTAACACCTGCTGCGTCAAGGGCAAGTGCATCTTCTATTAGCTTCTCAGCCTCAGCATCATCTTTTGCACGAAGACCATAACCACCAAACTTATGGATGCTTTGAGGAGTAAGGCCAAGGTGGCCTATAACAGGAATACCTGCTGCTACTATTCCTCTAACAGTGTCAGCAATCTCCTTACCCCCTTCCATCTTGAGCGCACCAGCACCTGTCTCTTTGATAATACGGATAGCATTACGGATTCCATCTTCACGGCTCACTTGATAAGAACCAAATGGCATATCACAAACAACAAGGCAGCGCTGACACGCACGAACAACAGAACGTGCATGATAAATCATCTGATCAATGGTTATAGGCGTAGTGTCTTGATTACCAGCCATCACGTTTGAGGCTGAGTCACCAACAAGGATGCTATCAATACCAGCAGCATCTATAATCCCTGCTGTCGTGAAATCGTATGCAGTCATCTGGGTTATCTTTTCGCCAGAAGCCTTCATTTCCAATAATGTCTTTGCTGTTACTTTCTTCTTATCTGTTGTTAAATATCCCATAATCTATCTTTCATTCAAACTCCAAGACTATTTGTCTGAATTTGCCGACCGTCATCAATACGCTCGAACATTGTTTTTTGTTTTGGGATGCAAAGTTACCTCTTTTTAATGGTCTGACAAAGTAAAACCATCATAATTACTAATTACCTCCTTTGTAAAGGGTTCTATCTCAGCGACAGAGTTGGTTGTTGCAAGCCCTATCACACGTGCTCCAGAGGCAATACCAGAACGTAAGCCGTTGAAACTATCCTCAAAAACAACACAGTCCTTAGGCGACACTCCAAAACGAGCAGCTGCCTTGAGATAGCAATCAGGTGATGGTTTACTCTCATCAAAGTCTTCTGAGGTGAGTATCTCATCAAAATATCCCTTAAATTCTGGGTGCTGTTTGTAAACATTCTGCATCTTCTCGAGGTTAGAACTTGTCACAACCGCTGTCTTTATACCTTTTCTTTTAAGTTTATCAATAAAAGACTCAAAACCAAGTATATAGTTATAAGACATGTGACGTTCGTACTCATTCAATAACCGAACAATCTCTTTTTGTGCATCAACGTCATCAGCAAAGTATTTATCAAATATCTGCACCAATGTTTGACCCTTAATAATATACTCGAAGTTAGGCACATTAGGGCGAAAGTTCTTCCCTATATTATTCCAAAATAACGTATATAAAGGTTCTGTATCAAATACTACTCCATCCAAATCAAACAGACATGCTTTTACCATAATTGCTCATTAATTATTAAATATATAATGCAAAGTTACAAAACTTTTCGTAACTTTGTAGCCTATATATGATGAAGAATTTATTTATAAGATTTGGGTTCTTAGCCATCCTATTGTTCTTGATGAGCAGTTGTGGGCATAAATCAACAACACCAAAGAGGTTGGATATACCCACAGGTGTGGTTTCTGTAGATACCGTAGCTCATCCTTCAGAAGCTATACAATGTCATGTTCACGTTGAGTTTGCTTATCTTAAAGGGAATAAATACGCTGTTGCCAATGACTCTCTACTTAGGATGGGCCTTTTACAGCCAGACTATTTCGCTATTAATTATGATAAGCTTACGCCTCAAAAAGCCATCCCTACGTTTGTAAGGCAGTATATTAAAGACTATATAGAGATTGCACAGCTTATTCGTCAAAGGGAGAAAAGCAAGAGCCAGCTCATCGGTGAACTATCTATCAAGACTGAGCTGAGGGCTTCAATAGACAACTATGTAACTGCTCTCTCCCATATCTCCATTAATAATGGTAATGGACAATTAACGAAATACACGATTGTTCGTAACTTCAACATCAAAGATGGACACATTACCACACTCCAAGAACAATTCGGTAAAGACTATAAAGAGAAACTAACAAAGGAAATCATTGAGCGAATAGCCGACCAAGAAGACCTTGAGGAAGATGACCTTACAGGGCTACAAGCTAAAGGCTATTTTACAGGGATTGCCCCTTATCCTTCTGATAACTTCATCCTTACAGATGACTCTACGGTGTTCATCTATACTCCAGGTGAGATTAATCAGAAGGAGGTCAGGGTGGCTATCGATAATTAACTTGCTCTTTACTTTCCACCACACTCCCCATATACGAAGAATATGATTGAACTAATAAAGAAATACTTCCCCCATCTCTCTGCTAAACAGATAGAACAGTTCACAGCACTTGATGCACTCTATCATGATTGGAATAGTAAGATTAATGTCATCTCACGCAAAGACATTGATAATCTCTATGAGCATCACATCCTTCACTCACTTGCTATTGCCAAGTATATCACTTTCCGTGAGGGTACCAACGTGCTTGACTTTGGGACTGGTGGGGGCTTCCCTGGTATTCCTCTCGCTATTTTCTTCCCAGAAGCCAACTTCAAACTCATTGATGGAACAGGCAAGAAAGTAAGGGTAGCACAGGAAGTTGCTGATACTATTGGGCTTGAGAATGTCCTTCCAGCACACTTGCGTGGAGAAGAGGAGAAAGGTAAGTTCGATTTCATTGTGTCACGTGCTGTTATGCCATTGCCCGACTTGATGAAGATTGTAAAGAAGAATATTGCACCCGATCAACACAATACTTTGCCCAATGGTGTCATTGTTTTAAAAGGTGGAAACCTCAACGACGAATTGAAACCATACAAGAAGATTGTCGAGAAGACGGAACTCTCACAATGGTTTGACGAAGAGTGGTTTAAGGAGAAATACCTCATTTACGTACCAGGATAACCCTCTCCGCACACTTGAAAGTGTTATACTACTCAATTATCACCATTTCTTATCCACATTATCACTTATGCTTAAAATCCAGACTTTCGAGGTTAATCCTCTTCAAGAGAACTGTTACGTAGTCAGCGATGAGACCAAAGAATGTGTCATCATAGACTGTGGCGCACTTACTGAAAGTGAACAAGACGCTATCATAGCGTATATAAAGAAAGAGGGACTCACTCCTGTTCATAATCTTGGTACTCACGGACATCTTGATCACCACTTTGGAGACGCCATCATCCTTGCTACTTATAATCTTCAACCAGAAGTTTCTGAGGGCGACGCAGTGTTTATGAACAATCCAAAGCAGGCTGCAGCGCAGATGCTTGGGATGGAATTAGGCCATGATTTACCAGCTGGTGAGTTAAAGCTAACCGAAGGACAATTAATAGAATTCGGTTCTCATACCTTAAAAGTCATGCGTACTCCGGGACACTCTGGTGGTTCTGTATGTTTCTATTGTGCGGAAGAAGAGGTCTTGTTCACGGGTGACACATTATTTAAAGGGAGTATTGGCAGAACAGACTTCCCTGGTGGTAGTATGTTCCAGATTATAAGTAGTCTTCGAGAACTCGCACAGCTTCCCGATACAACAGTCGTTTATCCAGGGCACGGTCCGCAGACTTCTATAGGTTTCGAGCTTGCTCACAACCCTTATATGGACCGATAAAACGGATATCAACCAATTCCTAAAAATGAAAGCAAGAAGTTCACAACCCGAAAAGATACTACTCGGTATCGACCCTGGCACAAATGTCATGGGTTATGGAGTGTTGCGTGTCTGTGGGAATAAGGCTGAGCTTGTTGTTATGGGGGTCATTGACATGCGCAAGGAGAAAGATGTCTACCTCCGTTTAGGCAGGGTTTTCGAGCGTGTAACGGGTATTATAGACGAATACTTACCCGATGAGGTTGCTATCGAGGCGCCCTTCTTTGGAAAGAATGTACAGTCAATGCTTAAACTGGGACGTGCACAAGGGGTGGCCATTGCAGCAGCTATCAACCATGATGTACCTATACAGGAGTATGCACCACTGAAAATAAAGATGGCAATAACAGGTAATGGCTCCGCTTCTAAGGAACAAGTAGCTGGCATGCTACAAAAGCTTCTACATCTAAGGGATGACCAGATGCCCCATTTTATGGATGCTACTGATGCCGTTGCAGCTGCTTATTGCCATTTCCTTCAGATGAATAGACCGGCAACAGACGCTAAACACTATGGCTCTTGGAAAGATTTTGCACGCAAGAATGCGGACAGAATAAGGTAAACAGGGGCTTCACACTGGTTATAGCTACGTCAAGATATAGCTGTGCCTATAATACTCCAAAGACTTCAATAACGTCATAGACATAAAAAGAAAACAACACAAGACTTTCAATATCAAGCGTATGAAAAATAAGATGATAGCCCTTTCCTTATTTCTTGCATCCGTTCTTACAGTTAATGCCCAGCAAGAGCGTGTGTCGAAGCAACTATATACAAGTGCGTATAAGATTGCTACCGATAGTAAAGAGGATGTCAACGTCCGCAAGGCTGCTTCCTTCAAAGTTGATGCAATCACCTATCTTAATACTCGTACACTGTCTGCTATCGTTGATACAACAAAGCAGTTATCTAACAAGGAGATTGCTCATCTCAACGCTCAACTTGACTCAATGGCATATTATATGCACGAATATGTCAATCTCTTTACAAAGGAGTATGCACGTGCCGACAAGCAAAAGCGAAAAGAACAGGTGCTTAAGATATTTCGTAATGCCAGCATCAACCATCCTCTCTACAACGATCCTGACAAGAGTCTTGTCTTAGTTTACTTCAATAGTGAGGACTATCTTACTCAATTCTCCCTTGATACTGACTGGATAGCAGCACTTGCAGAGGTGAAGAAGAAGTTGGCCGAGTAGTATAAAATCAATGTTTTAAGATACATAACAATGCAAGACGAACAATTAAAATACCCATTCGAGGAGAAATTCAAAGAAGACTTAGCTACTTATCTACAAGGGAAAGACCTTGTAGACATGATGTTGCCAGACATTGCCGACATGGAGGAGAAGTGGTTAGGGATTGCTGAAGCTTACTTACCAGACGGTATGCGAGAGTTTGCAGACTACCCTACTGTGTCTCTTGGATGGATGATGTACATCGGTATGGCCATTGCCAAGTATTGGGATGAGGATTGGGAGTTATATAATAAGGTGGAAAATCTATACAACTATCTGCGCGATCGCATTGACTACGACCACATGGACGACTACATCTGTGAGAAGGTATTGCTCCTTACTGCCGACGAGCACAAGACACTTGCAGATATGGTAGGTAAGTGTGCAGCACGAACAAATAGCTTACTCCGCCATCTTCCGATTGCTCCTGGTAGTAAAGATGCCTTTCAAGCCTACTTGGCTGCTCTCCATCAGCTTTACTTCATGGGTGCAGCCATGCAACTAAAACGTATGGGTTATCACATGACAAAGATATAGTCATCGAACAAAACTTATCTTGTTCACCATAATGATAGTGCTGATTAATAAACACATTCATCCTAAAATGGCGATGGACAGCTTACTAAACATCAGCACTATGATACCCTTCCTACCCTTTTTTGTCCTTGTACGGAGGATTAGTATATGTTATGCAGAGACAAACCTCTCACAGTGCCAACAAACAAAACAGATACTCACTCGCACATGTATGTAAACTCACAGAGGGCCTTGCGACTGACAGAAGATAGCACACTTTCGCTAATAATAGTATTAACGTCCGTGATGTCTGCCGCGCGCAAGGCCTTCTGCGAGTTCCACTCGTATGCAAAAACCTGTGTGATTCTATGAGAGAAAAAGTCGGTTTATTACCATTCCCAGTATATTAATATGAAAATAGTAATAACCACACCACTCTACAAAAGAGTTAACAACCTCGTAAAGAATCATTACATCACAACAAGATAATTGCCCTCTAAGAAAGGGTGTAACATCATCTACAAATGAGTTGATAACTCACAATAAATCAGCACATTACATACTACGTTAAAGAAGACGCCTTTCTTGCTTCAAGAAGGGCGTCTTCTACATGCAAGAAGGGCATGTTCTTGAATACAGACAGGCCTCTTCTATGAGCCTAAACAGCATGTGTTAGGTTCAAGAAGAGCGAAAAATGTTTACGAGCTATCGAGGAGTTAGAGGGATAAAAGGGAGTAAAAGGAGTTTAGACAACACAATCCATCCTATCCACTCCTACCTTTTACAACCCGCTTAGTCCTCTCCTTCTTACAAAATAGAATATAAGGAGACGCATTGGATACTACTATTTTTCATGGAGTAGAATGTAGACAAACTTGTTGAATACGACTTTCCACCACAGAACGGCATATAAATAGGAGCGTTGAATACAGTCCAAGGGGATATAATAGAGGGACAACAAATCACTGAATTACCTTTATTAGAGGCAATATCCACATAGTATTATCCTCTCAACAGCAGTCGTATAGGGATAACCTCACTAACCACTCCCCTCACTTGGGGGGAGGGTTAGGGGGAGGGACAGCTACTTCTACATTATTACCTATTAGAAGTACTCCTCCTGTATACCGTTTACATTAATTGTATCGGCAGTTTGACAAGGATTAAACTTAGCTGGCATGGTGAACTTAGTGCTCTGGCTATACCCTAAACGCTTGTCGGCATAAACACGTTGCATATAGTAAGCCCATACAGGCAAAGCCATTGTAGCACCTTGACCCATAGAGGTATGATCAAAATGGATGTCACGATCCTCACCACCTACCCAGCAACCACTTACCAAGTTAGGCGTAATACCCATGAACCAACCGTCTGCGTTGTTATTCGTTGTACCCGTCTTTCCACCCATGTCGGCCGTGAGATGGTAAGCATAACGCAATCGGCTACCTGTTCCACCTTGGATAACAGCACGCAACATATCAATCATCTGATAAGAGCTAACCTCTGAGATAACCTCAGTCATCAATGGTTGGAACTTAGCAATCACGTTACCATGACTATCTTCTATCTTTGTTACGAACAATGGTGCACAACGGATACCACCATTGGCAAAGGTGGTATAGGCACTTGCCATCTCTCCAACAGATGCTTCACAAGGTCCGAGACATAACACCGGACTCGTGTTCTTATCAATATCTGGGTTGTTCAATCCGAAGTCATGTAAGATATTCACAAATTGAGAAGGCCCTAAGAGGTTGATTAGATAGGCTGATATCCAGTTGTTTGACTGCTGTAAAGCCCAACGCAAAGGCACTTCTTGACCATAACGAGCACGTGAACCATTACGAGGAGTCCACCCACCATAAGTGCGCTGAACGTTCGGTGCAAGTGTACATGGAGTCATACCATTCTGCATTGCAAGTGCATAAAGGAACGGCTTGATGGTAGAACCAACCTGACGACGACCTCCCATGACAACATCATACTTGAAGTGTTGATAGTCGATACCGCCTACGTAAGCCTTAACAGCACCCGTATGTGGGTCCATACTGACGAAGGCAGAACGCAAGAACGACTTATAATAGCGGATAGAGTCAATTGGAGTCATCACCGTATCTACATCACCATGATAGGTAAAGATTGTCATTTCGTGCGGTGTTTGGAAACTACGCCTAATCTCATCAGGTGTAGCACCCTGCTCTTTCAGCCGCTGATAACGCAGTGTCTGCCGACAAGAGCGATTGAGAATCTCCTTTATTGTACGACGAGAGATATTTGATGAGAATGGAGCATTCTTCTTATAACGCATTGCAAGATTAAACTGTGACTGCAAATATCCGCCTACATGCTTGCGAACAGACTCTTCAGCATACTGCTGCATACGGGTATCAATCGTTGTATAGATACGCAAACCGTCAGTATTAACATTATAAGGTTCGCCATTACGTTTCGTATTCTTATTACACCAACCATATAGTGGGTCTTGCTCCCAAGCGATAGAGTCGAGTACAAACTGACGATTTTGCCATGCTTGATAATCCTCACGTACAGGCTTCTTAGCCATCATATACTGTCGAAGATATGCCTGGAAATAGTCGGCCGCACCGCTAACAGGCTTTGCTTTAGTGAAGTGTAAGCCCAATGGACGTTGTGACAACTCGTCGTATTCAGCCTTCGTAACATAACCAGACTTAACCATCTGCATCAAAACAACATTGCGACGCTGCTTACAACGTTCTGGGTAACGAAGCGGATTGAACATAGATGGATTCTTACAAAGACCCACCAACATAGCAGCCTCCGTCACTGTCAACTTACGAGGTTCCTTATTAAAATACACATTTGCAGCTCGCTTGATACCAACAGCATTATGTAGAAAGTCGAAGTAATTGAAATACATGGCAAGTATCTCTTCTTTCGTAAAGTGGCGTTCGAGCTTTACAGCGATGATCCACTCGATAGGCTTCTGCAAAAGACGTTCCACTGTGCTATGCGCTTTCTCGGAGAACAACTGCTTAGCAAGCTGTTGTGTAATCGTTGATCCACCACCCGCACTTGCTTGTCCCATCACTCCGCGCTTCACAACAGCACGTCCAAGTGCAATGAAGTCAACACCTGAATGTTCATAAAAACGCTCATCCTCAGTAGCGACGAGAGCATGAACAAGATGCGGTGATAAGCCGTTATAGTCGATTGCTACACGGTTATTATTATCCGCATTCCATGTTCCGATGAGCTGTTGATCAGATGAATAGACCTGCGAAGCAAACTTATCTATAGGGTTAGACAATTCATCCATATTAGGCATATACCCTACCCAACCATTCCAAACAGAGATGAAAAATACGGTAATAACACCCAATATAGCAAGGAGCGAGCCCCAAAGGAAATGTACAAAATGTCTTCTCATAACGTTGTGAAAATATTATGCAAAGATAAACTAAATCAATGGATAAGCAAAATAAATAGATGTTTTTTTATAATAGATAGATATTTCCCTTTTTATCGTTCGTTGGATAGGAAATAATAATGTACCTTTACCACCAGAAAAAGAACTAAAACATCACAAAACAAATATGGAAAAGCATAACTTTGTGAATATCCAAGGGTTGGAACGTGACCAGTTGCTCTATCTTATTGAGATGGCTCAGGAGTTTGAGAAACACCCAAATCGTGAGTTACTCAAGGGGAAAGTCATCGCAACACTATTCTATGAGCCTTCTACACGAACCCGACTTAGTTTTGAAACAGCCGCTAACCGACTCGGTGCACGCGTTATTGGCTTTACCGATGCCAAGGTGTCAAGTGTCAGTAAAGGGGAGACATTGAAAGATACGATACTCATGGTTTCAAACTATGCTGACGCTATTGTCATGCGACACTATATAGAAGGTGCAGCACAGTATGCGTCGGAGGTGGCACCTGTGCCTATCATCAACGCTGGTGATGGTGCACATCAACATCCTTCACAATGCTTACTCGACCTCTATACTATCTATCAGACACAAGGGACACTGGAGAATCTAAACATATACCTTGTGGGTGATTTGAAATATGGTAGGACTGTTCACTCTCTCCTTATGGCTATGCGTCATTTCAATCCAACGTTTCACTTTATTGCACCGAAGGAACTCGCTATGCCAGAGGAGTATAAGGTTTACTGCCACGAGCATAACATCCGCTTCGAAGAACACGAGGATTTCACACCAGAAGTGATTGCGAATGCAGACATCATCTACATGACGCGTGTACAAAAAGAGCGTTTCTCTGACTTGATGGAATATGAGCGTGTGAAGAACGTCTATATTCTTCGCCGTGATATGCTTGCTTTGGCACGTACAAACATGAAGATTCTTCATCCGCTTCCACGTGTGAATGAGATTGCATACGATGTCGATGATAGTCCACATGCCTACTATATTGAGCAGGCTCGCAATGGTCTCTTTGCCCGTGAAGCTATCTTCTGCCATTGCCTTGGAATATCAATGGAGGAGGTAAAAAACGATAAAACGATTCTTGAATAAGTACTTAATAAAGGTTATGAACATGGGTAAATTAAAGAGAGGTACGTTTGCAGCATTGTTGTTCGTTCTTTTGTCTACCATATTCAGCTGTAATAAGTATACAGATGATGACCTTCACAGGGTAACCATGAACTGGACATCGGACTATACTGGCGACCCAAGGAATATAACTGTTCCTGCTAATGGGGGAACCTACAAGTTGGTATGCACCAGCTATCCAACCTTAAGGTTTGCAAGTATGGTTGTTGAAGAATCTGCAGCACAATATGGGGATAAGGTCATCAGCACCGGTATGGTAGGGAGATGGTACACAGCAGAATTAACAGGCAACACACTCACGATTACCATTGAGCCTAACACCACTGGTAAAGTTCGTAAAGTAAACTTTTGGCTAAGGTCAGATGATGCCATCGATAGAGTTAGCATAACCCAAGAAAAATAAAAACATACTCATAATGCCTATGAGTGAACAAAGAAAACAGCCCACGAACACCCTGTCAGGCATACCTTTCAACAGAGGAGACAGAGTGAGGCTTATATGATTATGTCAAAGAAAGAACGTCTGGTAGCTGCCATTGAAAGCGGCACAGTTATAGACCATATCCCAGCAGAGAAGACTTTTCAGGTTGTGAACCTACTACAGCTCCAGAAGCTCTCCACACCTGTCACTATCGGTTTCAACTTCTCATCGAAGATGGTAGGCACAAAGGGAATCATCAAAGTGAGCGATAAGTTCTTCACTGATGATGAGATTTCTCGTCTGTCGGTCGTGGCACCGAACGTGGTGTTGAACATCATTAATAACTATGAAGTGGTAGAGAAGAAGAAGGTGGTGACACCGGACGAGCTTCGGAGCATTGTGAAATGCAACAATCCAAAGTGCATTACTAATAACGAACCAATGGACACCATCTTCCATATAGTGGACAAGGAACATGGTATTCTCAAGTGTCATTACTGCGACAAAGAGCAGGAAATGGATAAAGTGGAACTTGTTTAGTTGGCAAGGAGATGGGTAAACAAGTTTATTGATAGACGAGGGAATGAATAAGAAGTAGGCGAGTCGCTTATTTTAAGAGGGTAGTTCTATAAAATAATTAGCTGTATATTAGCTATTTACTTATCATGGTTAAAGCTAAAGAAGACACCCTCCTTTATACCTCTAAAACTTGTTTTCTCTATCAGAACACAATCAACATCGAATTATTTTCATGAAAAGAAATATTTATTTACGTGACTGAAAATATTTCTTTTCATGAAGATAAATATTTCTCATCATGATGAAAAAAAACGACGAACTTAGTAGATGCATTGAGAAATAAGCACTACATACCCTATAAACCTACATTTCATGATGCTACAAATAGGTTTTCTCATTTTTTTTTCGTACATTTGCAAGCATGGTATAAGGATGTTTTTCATTCGTTTATAGACATGTAATAGAATCTTAAATGGATAATAAGAGTGCAACTTTAGAGTTAGGAACGAAGCCTGTAGGTAAACTATTGGTACAATATGCATTCCCTGCTATCATTGCGATGATAGCTGCCTCGCTCTATAACATTATAGACAGAATATTTATCGGACAGATAGTTGGTCCAATGGCAATATCTGGTTTGGCCATAACTTTCCCTTTTATCAACCTCGGAGCAGCCTTTGGAGCAGCCGTAGGAATAGGTGCATCGACATCTATCAGTGTTAAGTTAGGTCAGAGAGACTACAAAACAGCAGAGAACATCCTTGGTAACACGATAACACTGAACTTGATTATAGGAAGTTCCTTCGGTATAATATGCCTCATCTTCCTCGACCCCATCCTGCGCTTCTTTGGTGCAAGCGATGCCACCATCCCATACGCTCGTAGCTTCATGAAGGTTATCTTAGCTGGTAATGTAATCTCTCACATGTACTTTGGAATGAATGCTGTACTCCGAGCTGCGTCAAAACCACGACAAGCCATGACGGCTACCATATTCACTGTATTGATGAATATAGTGTTAGACTTTATCTTTATCAGACTTTGGGGATGGGGAATTCGTGGCGCTGCATTCGCTACTGTCTTATCGCAAGCATTAGCTTTATGCTGGCAGATGAAGCAGTTTACGAATAAAGATGAGATACTACACCTTAAACGAGGAATATATCGTCTTAAAAGACACTTGGTTGAGAACATCATTTCGATTGGTATTTCTCCATTCTTGATGAATGTTTGTGCCTGTATAGTGGTTATCTTCATGAATAATCAACTTGTTAGATACGGTGGCGATATGGCTGTTGGAGCATTCGGCATCGCCTATAGTATAGCGATGATCTTCGTCATGTTCATCATCGGTTTAGACCAAGGTATGCAGCCAATAGCGGGCTATAACTATGGTTCTCAGCAGAATGACAGATTGATGCGAGTACTGAAACTGACTATCTTTGCCGCAACGGGGATTATGGTTACAGCTTGGCTAATAGCCCATTTAGCTCCACAATACTGCGCACGCATGTTTACCACGGACCCAG
Organism: Prevotella jejuni; assembly: GCF_900187995.1. Classification (GTDB taxonomy): domain Bacteria; phylum Bacteroidota; class Bacteroidia; order Bacteroidales; family Bacteroidaceae; genus Prevotella; species Prevotella jejuni. The sequence continues at coordinate 29,573 of NZ_FZNZ01000013.1, read as the reverse complement.
AACTAATTCAACAAGCTATCAAAGCAATTAAGATAAACATGATGATGTATCCTATTGTAGGATTTCAAATGGTTGTAACTAATTTCTTCCAGTGTATTGGTAAGGTAAAGATAAGTATCTTCTTGTCACTCTCTCGCCAACTACTATTTCTTATCCCACTCCTTATCATCCTACCGAACTTCTTCGACTTAGATGGTGTGTGGGCTTCGCTGCCTTCAAGTGACTTCTTAGCATCATTAGTTGCGGCCATCATCCTTGTTACTTATATGCGGCGGATGAAGAAACAACTGGTGAACAATCAAAACTCAGAATCATAATAAAGAATCTAAAGATGGAAAAGGAACTAATCATAAACGTTGGTCGTCAGATAGGTAGTGGTGGCCATATCATTGCAAAGATGCTTGCAGATGAGTTCGGATGTCAATACTATGACCGTGAGATACTCAATATTGCAGCTAAGGAGAGTGGCTTCTCTGAGAAGTTCTTTGAGCAAAATGATGAGCAAAAGGGATTTATGAAAGGACATTTCCACATACATCTCCCGCTCTTAGGAGACAATGACTTTTATAGGAGTAATTTCTCACAAGAAAGTCTATATCAGTTCCAAAGCGATGCTATTCGGGAGATGGCAAAGCAGAACCCACGCTGTGTATTTGTCGGGAGAACTGCCGACTATGTCTTACGTGACAATCCTAACACGGTCAATATCTTTATAACAGCTTCATTAGACACCCGTATTACTAACGTATGTGAGCGACGCGGATGTACGAAAGAAGAGGCTCGAAAGTTTATTGAGAATGGTGAGAACGAACGTGCTAAGTATTATAACTACTACACAACAAAGGTTTGGGGACATGCAGAAAGCTATGACCTCTGTATTGATGCCAGCATACTTGGCTTAGAAAAGACCAAGGACTTGATAGCTGATTTCATCAGAAAGAAGAACAGTTAATGAAACGTATTGGTATAATCTCTGATACCCACGGCTACTGGGATAATAAGTATGAATACTATCTTGGCAATTGTGACGAGATATGGCACGCTGGTGACATTGGCTCATTAGAGGTTGCTGATAAGTTCGAAGCCATGAAGCCCATCTTCCGAGCCGTATGTGGGAATATAGATGACAATACTCTGCGTGCTCGTTATCGGGAGATTCTACGCTTCAAGTGCGAGAATATTGATGTACTCCTTAAACATATCGGAGGTTACCCAGGTCGTTATGACCGCTCAGTACAGGGTATGCTATTTGCTTCCCCGCCCAACTTGTTCGTTGACGGACATTCTCATATCCTCAAGATACAGTTTGATAAGACATTAAACCTACTTCATATTAATCCTGGTGCAGCTGGTCTACGTGGATGGCACAAGGAAAGAACACTGGTGAGGTTAACCATTGAGGGCAATAAATTTACTGATTGCGAGGTTATAACATTAGGTAATAAACAATCTGAACATATATAATACTCCTCTGAATTATAGTGGTCTTAGACGTTACATACAATAAAGACTATTAAAACTTACCCATAAGAATAACAAACAAATTAATAACAAAGATATGAAAACTTATTTAGTAACTGGTGCTGCCGGCTTTATCGGAGCAAACTACATTAAGTATCTACTTCATAAGAAGTATGTGAATGAAGAAATTAAGGTTATCGTCCTCGATGCACTTACATACGCAGGTAACCTCGGTACTATCAAAGATGATATCGACGATGAGCGTTGTGTCTTTGTAAAAGGAGACATTCGTGATCGCGAACTTGCCGATAAACTCTTTACTGAATATGATATCGACTATCTCGTAAACTTTGCTGCAGAAAGTCATGTCGACCGTTCTATTGAAGACCCACAGTTGTTCCTTTCAGTTAATATCCTCGGTACACAGAACCTTTTAGACGCTGCTCGTCGTGCATGGGTGACAGGTAAAGACGAGCAGGGCTACCCTACTTGGAAAAAAGGTAAACGCTATCACCAAGTTTCAACAGATGAAGTATATGGTTCATTGGGGGCAGAAGGCTACTTTACAGAGCAGACCCCACTCTGTCCACACAGCCCTTATTCTGCCAGCAAGACCAGTGCGGACCATTTTGTAATGGCTTATCATGATACTTATCACATGCCTGTCAGCATTACACGATGCTCTAACAACTATGGTCCTTACCACTTCCCAGAGAAGTTGATACCATTAATTATCAACAATATCCTCGAAGGTAAGAAACTACCAGTATATGGTGAAGGATTGAATGTACGCGACTGGTTGTATGTAGAAGACCATTGCAAAGCTATTGATATGGTTGTACGTGAAGGACGCGAAGGCGAAGTCTACAATGTTGGTGGTCATAACGAAATGAAGAACATCGACATCGTTAAGCTCACTATCAAGACTATTCATGATATGATGGCAGCAGACAAGAACCTCCGTACAATCCTTAAGAAGCAGGTGAAAGACGCAAATGGCGATATCGACATCAGCTGGATTAATGAAGAGTTAATCACACATGTCCCTGATCGTTTAGGCCATGATGCACGCTATGCCATTGATCCAACAAAGATTAAGAATGAGTTAGGTTGGTATCCAGAAACGATGTTTGCGGATGGTATCGTTAAGACTATCCGTTGGAACTTAGAGCATCAAGACTGGATACAAGAGGTTACTTCTGGTGATTACCAAAAGTACTATGACATGATGTACACCAAGAAAGGTAGATAATATAACCAACTAAAATATAATCCTACACCCTCGTCTATCCATAAGACAACAAGGACGAGGGTGTTAATCCTCCTCACAATCAAAACGTAGACAATATCTCTTCACATGAAAAAAATCTTGTTATTAGGCTCAGGCGAACTGGGCAAGGAGTTCGTTATTGCGGCTAAACGTGCTGGACAGTACGTCATTGCTTGTGATAACTATGAGAACGCACCAGCCATGCAGGTAGCTGATGAGTCTGAAGTAATAGATATGCTTGATGGTACAGCACTTGATGCTATTGTCGATAAGCACAAGCCTGACCTCATCATTCCAGAGATAGAAGCGATCAGAACAGAACGCTTGTTCGATTATGAAGAGCGTGGAATACAGGTTGCTCCATCAGCACGTGCCGTGAACTTCACGATGAATCGCCGTGCTATACGCGACCTCGCAGCACGTGACTTAGGGTTGAGAACAGCTAAATACTTCTATGCCAAGACTTATGAAGAGTTTAGGACAGCAGCCGATGAGATTGGTTTTCCATGCGTTGTAAAACCTTTGATGAGTTCAAGTGGGCATGGGCAGAGCTATGTTCACAATGATGAAGAACTCGAAGAAGCGTTTAAGAATGCGATGGATGGCGCACGTGGCGATGTGAAGGAGGTGATTATTGAGGAATTCATAGACTTTGAGAGCGAGTTTACCCTGCTCACTGTGACACAGAAGGACGGTCCTACCCTCTTCTGCCCACCTATCGGACACATACAGAAAGGTGGCGACTACCGTGAAAGCTGGCAACCATACGCTATCTCAGAAGAGGCTTTACGACAAGCAGAGCATATTGCCAACGAGGTAACACGTGCTCTTACAGGATACGGTATATGGGGAGTTGAGTTCTTCCTAACAAAGAAGGGGGAAGTAATCTTCTCTGAGCTATCACCTCGACCACATGATACTGGTATGGTCACATTGGCTCACACAACCAATTTCAACGAGTTTGAGCTTCATTTCCGTGCTGTTATGGGATTTCCAATCCCTGCTATCCACCTTGAACATGCAGGTTGTTCAGCTGTTATTCTATCTCCTACAGAGAGCAACAAACCTCTGTCTTACAATCTAATAGAAGCTTGCAAAGAAGACAGGACACGCCTACGTATCTTCAATAAACCTATTGCTCATGTCGGACGACGTATGGGTGTAGCACTCTGCTATGGGGAGGTTGGCACCGATATGGATGCACTTCGTGATAAGACTAAGCGTGTTGCTGCAACCGTATTAGGTACAGATTCCTATATGAAGAAGTAAAAGACGATAAGTCAAAAGACTGTAAGAATGAACGAAACAGAAACTTCAATAGGAAAGATTATCTCTTTGCAAAAGATAGTTGACCCACGTGGCAACCTCTCTCTTGCTGAGGCAATGAAAGACATCCCCTTTAACATCTCTCGAGTATATTGGACATACGATGTGCCATCAGGCGCTTGCCGTGGTGGTCATGCCCATAAACACTGCCGAGAGTTCATCATAGCTGTTAGCGGATCCTTTACTGTTACGCTCGATGATGGACGTGGTAAGCAATCTTTCCTACTGAATCATCCCTATCAAGGGCTCCTTGTCAACACAGATATATGGCGTTCGCTCGACGATTTCTCTTCGGGGGCTGTATGTCTCGTCTTGGCCGAAGACCCTTTCGATGAGGGTGATTATATTCGTGATTATAAGGAGTTTCTTAATTATATAAGTATTAAGAAGAAATAAGAGAAGCCCCACCAAATTGGCCTAAGAACACCTTTCTGACGTTTAATGCTAATATATAATGATTGAGGTAAAGCAATATACGCAAAAACAAGCGCAAGAGTGGAACGACTTTATAGAGCAATCTCGACAAGGAACATTCCTCTTCAATCGTTCTTATATGGATTATCATGCTGATAGATTTCAGGATGCTTCGTTGATGATTTACCGTAAAGAACAACTCTATGCACTCTTACCTGCTAACCGTTTAGGCGATACACTTTACTCTCATCAAGGGTTAACTTATGGTGGACTTATAACAAAGAAACAGGCTACTACAGCAGAGATTTGCGAGGTATTTATTAGGATTAATGAATATCTTTACCATTCTGGAGTACAAAGAGTTATCTATAAACCTACGCCATGGATATACCATTGTTATCCTGCCGAGGAAGATCTCTATGCGCTAACATATATTTGTCATGCGCAGCTAACGGCTCGTGACATATCAAGTACAATTCCACTCGATTCACTTATGACGTTTGGAAAGGACCGTAGGAGAGGAGTTAGGAAAGCAACACGTGCTGGCGTGACAGTTCGGGAGAGTCAGGACCTTGCTACTTTTTGGGATATTCTCGATAAGAACCTCACCAATAAGTATGCTATTCACCCTGTACATTCCCTTGAAGAGTTAACTTTACTCCACAGTCGGTTCCCTAACTCGATTAGACTATTCATGGCTTACAATGACAAAGGGATTGCTATTGGGGGCACTATCATCTATGAGATGCCACAAGTCGTTCATACTCAGTATATCTCAGCATCCCCAGAAGGGAAAAGACTTGGGGCCATCGACCTCCTCTTTGACTATATTCTTAATGACGTCTATGCCAATCATAAAGGCTTCTTTGACTTTGGTAAGAGCACAGAAGAGGAAGGGAAGATTCTTAATACGACACTTATTTTCCAAAAAGAAGGCTTTGGAGGGCGAGGAGTATGCTATGATTGTTATACGTGGGAAACACGTTCTGTCATAGAATAATTCGAGTAATCCCACAACATCAAACCTTCCTTTATAAAAGCATAAACATGATTGATTACCTCTCACTTCAAAAGATAACAGCCTTGCATGAGGCAGAGATGACTGCTGCTGTTAATCAGGTACTACGCTCAGGATGGTATCTGCAGGGGGAGTGTACGACATTGTTTGAAAGAAAATACGCACATTATATTGGTACGGAGTACTGCGTAACCTGTGGTAACGGACTTGATGCACTGTGCCTTATCCTCCGTGCTTATAGGGAATTAGGACTGCTTAAAGAAGGAGATGAGGTCATCGTTCCAGCCAATACTTACATAGCGACAATCCTTTCCATCACCGAGAACCGCCTTACCCCTATCCTTGTTGAACCCGATATCAACTCTTTAGAGATTGACAGTGAGCTGATTGAGCAAGCTATCACACCTCGCACACGTGCCATCATGCTTGTTCACCTCTATGGAAGATGTGCCTTCACTCCTTTCATCAGCGACCTCTGTAAGCGTCATAACCTCCTACTACTTGAAGACAACGCACAAGCTCATGGTTGTCACTACGGAGATAAACGGACAGGAAGCCTTGGTCACGCAGCCGCTCACAGCTTTTATCCAGGTAAGAACCTCGGTGCCTTGGGGGATGCAGGGGCTGTGACAACCAATGACGAACAGTTGGCACAGACAATCAGAAGCCTTGCCAACTATGGTTCTACACGTAAGTATGAGTTTACTTTCAAGGGTCGGAACAGTCGTATAGACGAAGTTCAAGCTGCTGTGTTGAACGTGAAACTACCCTATCTCGATGGTGAGAACCAACGGAGAAAACATATTGCTAAGACATACTACGACAATATTAACAACCCACAAATAACCCTCACAGAGGATAAGGACAGGGATAATGTGTATCACATCTTCCCCATCTTCTGCCCTACTCGCAACCGCTTGCAGCAATATCTAAGGCAGAATGGCATTGGAACAATGATACACTACCCCATTCCACCCCATCAGCAACAAGCATATAAGGAATGGAACGACCGACATTATCCTATCACAGAGCTCATTCATCAGCAAGAGCTCTCCCTTCCTTGTAACCCCACAATGACTGATGAAGAGGTCTATCAGGTTGTTGAACATATCAATAAGTATCAATAAAACTAAATCATAACGTATGAGAAAGATTACCTATATTACATCAACATTCGTTGCACTTATGGCATTACAAGTGCAAACTGTCAATGCTGACAATATTAATAAGGTACAAGTAAACCATCTCACCTGTCCAGCAGATGCAGTAACACTCGTCTCAAAGCGCCCTAAAGAGGCTGAAAGACTTTTCCGTTCAGAGGCTGTAGAGAAAGAGATTCAAAGCATCGTAAGGAAGTTGACAAATAAACGACTTGCTTGGATGTTTGAGAATTGCTTCCCAAATACACTCGATACCACTGTCCACTATGGTGAAGAAGCTGATGGAACACCTGACACATTCGTCTATACTGGCGACATCCCTGCCATGTGGCTACGCGACTCTGGTGCACAGGTATGGCCTTACGTACAGTTGGCTGGTAAAGACAAGAAATTGAGGAAGATGTTAGCTGGTGTAATCAATCGCCAGTTGAAGTGTATCAATATCGACCCATACGCCAATGCTTTCAATCATAAGCCAGACCCAAAAGGTCGTTGGATGACCGATGAGACGGATATGAAACCAGAGATACACGAACGTAAGTTTGAGATTGACTCTCTCTGCTATCCTATCCGTCTTGCCTTCGAATATTGGAAGGTAACAGGCGACACAAGTGTCTTTGGCCCTGAATGGATTAAAGCAGTAGAGAACATACTCAAGACTTTTCATGAACAACAGAAGAAAGATGGGAGAGGAACTTACAAATTCCTGCGTGTTACAGACCGTGCACTTGACACAATGAACAATGCGGGCTGGGGCGCACCTGTCAAACCTGTTGGATTGATAGCATCTGCCTTCCGCCCATCAGACGATACTACGACGCTACAATTCCTTGTCCCATCAAACTTCATGGCTGTGTCTTCTCTACGCAAGGCAGCTGAGATTTTGACTAAAGTAAACAAGGACACAGCACTTGCCGCACAGTGTACTGACCTTGCCAATGAGGTTAGCAATGCCTTACAAAAGTATGCTGTCTACAATCACCCTAAGTATGGTAAGATATATGCATACGAGGTAGATGGTTTTGGAGGCTACTTCTTAATGGACGATGCCAACGTACCGAGCCTGTTAGCAATGCCTTATCTTGGTGATGTAAGCGTTGATGATCCGATCTATCAGAACACCCGTCGATACGTATGGAGCGAGGATAACCCCTACTTCCATCGTGGTAAAGCGGGCGAGGGCATTGGTGGTCCGCACATTGGTAACGACATGATATGGCCAATGTCCATCATGATGAGGGCCTTTACCTCAAAGGATGATAAGGAGATTCGACAGTGTATTGAGATGTTGATGAATACTGACGCCGGAACAGGTTTCATACATGAAAGCTTCTATAAGGACGATGCCAATAAGTTTACTCGTGAGTGGTTTGCTTGGCAGAACACTTTGTTTGGAGAGCTAATCATAAAGTTAGTTAATGAAGGCAAGCTCGGATTACTTAACAGCATACAATAGTCAAGTGGAAAGACAAATGTGGAGATATTTTAGAAAATAGGGAATAAAAACTGAATATTTACCTTATTTAACATTATATATTTGGGTATATAACAAGATTTAGATATCTTTGTATCGTGTTTTTCATGGTATTAGATTATTAAGGTTAGAAGATTAGTTGTCGTGAGACAAGTAATCTTTCAGTCCCAGACTAACAAGTTTGGGACTTTTTTTATTTATTAATACACTTAGTGTTTATTATCTAAAAGAATCTAAATAACAGTTTTCTAAAAACTTGAAGAGAATAAGAACCTCAGCCTTTCACCTATTACTCTTCTTGACACCTCCATTAAAGCTTATCACTAAAAAGGTTTTTAGAAATCTAAACAACAAACTATCATGCAACAGCAGGAGCCATTTTTCCCATAAAATAGTTGTTCGTTTATAGCCTACTTGATGGCTTCTCCCTCTACTTCTCACCCGTAGTAAGTGAGAAATCTCACCTCCTCTTATTTTCTTAAACGTTTTCCCTCCACGCCTCAAAGGTACAAGTGCAATGGTAAAATATCATTACATATTATCACACTAAACACCTTCTACCCAAGAGTATATCATCGCTTAAAGAGGAGTTGATAACCTACACAAAATCAGTACATTACACATAGCATTCAAGAAGACGCCCTTCTTGCCTCAAGAAGAGCGTCTTCAACACCCAAGAAGGGCATGTTCTTGATTGTAGAAGGGCCTCTTCTATTAGCTTAAAAGGCATGTGTTAGGAGAGAGAATGGCGAAAATTATTGACAAGGAAATAGAGAAGGGACCTCTCCCACAGCCCCTCCCCGAAAGGGAGGGGAGCGCCTAACGGGACAAAGTTCGCTATAATTTTAACACCTTTCACTCAACAGTTAATAGCCAAAACAAGCCATTAACACCCAGTATTCAACACCCAACACCCAGCAAAACAAGCCATTAACACCAAACATTCAACACCTAACACCCAGCTAAACAAGCCATTAACACCTAACATTTAACACCTAACACCCAGCTAAACAAGCCATTAACACCTAACATTCAACACCCAACACCCAGCTAAACAAGCCATTAACACCTAACATTCAACACCCAACACCCAGCTAAACAAGCCATTAACACCTAACATTCAACACCCAACACCCAGCTAAACAAGCCATTAACACCTAACATTCAACACCCAACACCCAGCTAAACAAGCCATTAACACCTAACATTCAACACCCAACACCCAGCTAAACAAGCCATTAACACCTAACATTCAACACCTAACACCCATCATAACATACTGCGGGGATTACTCTTCAACATTGCTTATCAGCTCCTTAATATTGATTGATTTCAGTTCATTTAGATAAGCTACACGCACACTCCCCACCTTATTATATATATCATGGTTCCATATCCTTTGAGGAGAGAAGCCTAAAAGACCCAACCTCGACGACTCAGGAGCTGACTCCAAACGAGCTATCATCTCGCCAACAGTAATGTTAGTTGTGTCGTAAGTGGGCGTGTAAGTGACCTCATCAGAAGTGGGAGAAACGTTTTCAGAAACAAGGTCTACCTGCATTAACTTGTAAAGTATCTCCACCGTGATACGTACCGGAATATCCGTTGCATCCTTTATCTGCAAAGCTGTATGCGGTTTCTCACCTTTTGCAAAGCGCTGACAGATATGGCTTAATACCGTTGCACACATCACCATAAAGTCGTTATGACATATATCCTCCGTATCAATCTGACACTCATAGTACTCTAAATTCTGATTGATATAGCTAAGCTCGGCACAAAAAAGGCAGATATACCATGACACAAGTATCCATAACATAAACAACGGGAGTGCAGCAAACGAACCATAAATGGCATTGTAACTGGTAAGAAATATCTGTCCATGGATATAAACAGCTTGTAGACAGAGCATAGCTAAGCTCGCCATCATCGCAGGACCAATTGTTTTCGTTATCTTAACCTTCGCATTAGGCATGAAAACATAAAGTACAATGAACATAAGCGTAAGTATAATCCACGGCACAAGATAGCGAAGTGAGAAGCTCGCAATGGTCCCAAGGAAACGAAGATGGTTTAAGTTCTCTACAAAACTATAGAAATAGATACTCAAGCCAGATAATATGATGATACTTATGGGTACAAGAAACATCATGGCAGTATAGTCTATAATCACCCTACTAAGGGGACGAGTGCCCTTAACTTGCCATACACTATCGAAAGCACCTTCTACTGTTCGTATCAAAGAGAATACGCTATAAAGCATAATCACCAAACCTATTCCAATAAAAATGCCTGTTTTAGCATGGATAAGGTATGATTGCGTAAGCTTAAGTAGCCAAGTAGCGGCCTCTGGTTGGGCCGACAGCATCTCACGAAACTGTTTTTCAAGGAATTGTCCAAAGCCAAAACCATTCGCAATAGCGAAAATCATGGACGCTATAGGTACGATTGCCATAATCGTGGAGAACGATAGCTCTGTTGCAGAAGCTGCGTGGTTGCGTTCAAAAAAGAATTTCACAGCAAGATAGAACTTCTGTAACTCTCTGATGGCAATGTCCTTTCGCTTCGAGCTATGCTTCCTCTTCAAGAAGAGACCTACTGTTAAGAAGTATTTTATACGGTTGATATCGACCTTCATAATTGTTCTTTTTATAGTAAAGTATAGGAGTTATTGTGCAAACTTAATAAAAATAAGTTGAATACTCACCAAAAGATAGATCTAAGTAAACAAACACATACATCTATATATATAATGTGGACTAAGCTATATTCAAGTATTCAACAATATTCTCACATCTGCTTTACCTATAAAAACACCGTTTACAACCATTTTGTAATCTTTGTTGACGACAACTTAAAGAGGCTTCCCATTGGACAAACAAAGCGACAATAAGGGCGTGGAACAAAGATAGAAAGTAGCACAAAGACGATGGCCAAAAGAATAATCACCCAAGAAGCAGACTTGAAAATGAAAGCTATGAAAAGCTCATAGTTCATCCATTCAGACCATACACCCGTGAGCATCAAAAGCATTAGAAGCCAAAAGAGAATCTTACGGAAAAGTTCTAAGTATTGTACCGTTCGCTTACTCATCTTCCATTTAGTATGATTAGCCATTCCAGCTAAATCTTGTATGGATCCCAAAGGACAAATGTTCGTACAGTAATAATTCTTCTTACCAAATAGTGGATAGATGAATGCGGTAATCAACATGATGATGGGAATTAGTGAAACCCACATGTTGACACCGCCTGACATGAACCCAACAAGGACAGACCACGAAAGAAATGTACCACACCAAAGGCCTAAGACAACGAAATTCAGTAGGAGTTGGAACACACGATAACGCTTAGACTTAATAAACAAAGGAATAATAGCTGCCATGAGAAGCACGACAAGCCCTACAAGAGTTTTCGTTCGTAAATCTAACTTATCGAGTAAAGACGTTTCTTTCACGTTATTCGCAGCATACTGTAGACCCGCCTTCATATTCCCAATGATGCCCTTTGAGCTGAATGTAGCACCCGTCACACCATCTACCTTCATAGCTAATGCTTGCTCAGTGGTCTTACCGTTCCAACGAGTCAATAAGGCACTCGCCTCATGAAAGAAGTCGGGAGTTTCTGAATTGGGTAAGGCTTCCACCTTTACTATCCTACCTTTCTTTATGTAAATATCTAAAGGTACTGCACCGCCAAAGCCTTTCACATCCTTAGCTAAGTAAGTCGTATTAATAACTACCGTCCCATCATCCAACGTACGGAGCGTATCTACACGAGCTTTTGTGACCTTCTTTCCATTGCTAAACACACTATTTCCTAATAGTTTACTATCCCTTTGTACAGCAGCAACAGCAACAACTAATAAGCATGCAATAAGTAATAATATCTGTTGTAACTTCTTCATCTAACTAATCCCTTTACTATCTTGATGAGATACAAAAGTACTAATAAATATTGGAAACCATTAATTATACAACTCACAAAGTCAACCAATTCCTAACTTTAAGTTTATTAACATCATTTCTTGCGATTTTATTTTGTAACATCATCACTTTTCTTTATTTTTGCAACCGAACTTAATTTTTAAAGCCAACCTATTGTAAATATACATATAGGTTACAAAAAAAGAACAGAACTTAAAACCTAAACAATATGACAAACAAAAGAACTTGCCTTTATGACAAACACGTTGCATTAGGCGCACTAATTACTCCATTCGCTGGATTCGATATGCCCATTCAATACACAGGGATTATTGATGAGCATAATGCCGTTAGAGAACATTGTGGAGTGTTCGATGTCTCTCACATGGGAGAGGTGGTTGTAAGTGGTCCCGACGCTGATAAGTTCATTAATCACATCTTTACAAACGATGTGAACGGACTTGCTGCAGGGAAAGTACTCTATGGTATGATATGCTATCCAGATGGTGGTGTAGTAGATGATACCTGTATTTGTAAACTTGCCGACCAGCTTTTCTTGATGACCATCAATGCTTCAAACATCGACAAAGACGTAGCATGGATTGAACAAAACGCTGAAGGCTTCAATGTTACCATTGAGAACAAGAGTGAAGCATACGGTCAATTAGCCGTTCAAGGTCCTGAGGCTGAGAAGATGTTAGAGGAGGTGCTCGGTCTTGACTGTAAAGATCTGAAGTTCTATGAGGTTAAGTGCTTAAAGCAAGATGGCGTTGACGTTATCGTATCTCGTACAGGCTACACAGGTGAAGATGGTTTTGAAATCTATGGAACACCTGAGTATATCGTTAAGGTATGGGACAAGCTGATGGAAGCTGGCGTTAAACCATGCGGTCTGGGCTGCCGAGATACATTGCGTTTCGAGGTGGGTATGCCTCTTTATGGAAATGAACTTTCTGACAAGATAACCCCTGTCATGGCTGGACTATCTATGTTTGTAAAATTTGACAAGGATGAGTTCATCGGCAAGGAAGCTCTCTTGAAACAGAAGAAAGAGGGAGTCCGTCAGCGTCTTCGTGGTATTGAATTAGACGAAAATGCTATTCCTCGCCACGGATACAAGGTTCTTAAGGATGGTGTAGAAGTCGGTGAAGTGACTACAGGCTATCGTCTTATCTCTACAGATAAGAGTTGTGCTGTTGCATTAGTCGATGAGTCCATTCAAATGGGTGATAGAGTTGACATCCAAATACGCAAGAAGACATTCCCAGGAACGGTCGTTAAGAAGAAATTCTACGACAATCACTATAAGAAATAAGGTCTGATAAGAAACAATAATGGGAGGATTATATTGAAATTGAATAGTCTTTATAAAAAAGAATGACTATACATAATATCAATATAATCCGTCCCGCATATATAAGATAACTAATAAACAATCATAAACATACATATTATGGCAAAAGTAATTGAAGGACTCTATTATTCTGAGTCACACGAATTTGTTAAAGTAGTAGGTAACATTGGCTATATTGGAATTACCGATTATGCACAGCACGCATTAGGTAATGTTGTCTATGTGGATATGCCTGATGTTGATGACGACATTGAAATAGACGATGATTTCGGTGCTATTGAAAGCGTGAAGGCCGCTTCCGACCTCAAAGCCCCTGTTTCTGGTAAGGTCATTGAAGTAAATGAGAACTTGGAGGATGAGCCAGGTTTGCTGAATAAAGACGCTTACGAAAACTGGATCATAAAGGTTGAACTCTCAGACACAGCCGAACTTAAGAACCTTATGGATGCAAAGGCATACGAGGAGTTCTGCGCTGAGTAAAGTCCTATAACACCCTACGTGGGCGTTTATAGGTACAGAATAGCTGAAGAGAAGAACAGCCTATCCTCACTTATAAACGCTCACCTCCTTAATATAACAGCCTACACTAACCTAATCAGTCCTAAACAAATGATCCATAAATTCTTACCTCATACAAGTGAGGATATCCAACAGATGCTTGAACGTGTCGGCATAAAGAACCTTAATGAGCTTTATGCAGAGGTACCAGAGAGTATCCGTTTTAAGGGAGACTATGACCTCCCTGACACGATGAGCGAGTTAGAAATACGCAAGTTCTTCGAGAAACTCGGTCAAAAGAACAATAAACTGACTTGCTTTGCAGGTGGTGGAGTGTACGACCATTACGCTCCAAGCGTTATCAATCACCTTCTAAGTCGCTCTGAGTTCTTAACTTCATATACACCTTATCAAGCTGAAATATCACAAGGCACACTCCATTATATATTTGAGTTCCAAAGTATGATGGCAGAACTTACAGGTATGGACATTGCCAATGCATCCATGTATGAAGGCACTACTGCCACTGCTGAGGCTATGATGGTGGCTTTTGACAATGCGAAAAAAGCTGATACAGTGCTCTATTCTGAAACGTTGTGCAAAGATATCATTGGTGTATTAAAAACATACGCACACTTCCATGGCATCAAACTGGAAGCCATCAAGGCCGTTGATGGTGTAACATCACATGCCGACTTAGAGGCAAGGATGCAAGAAGGAGGTGTAGCTGGTGTCATCGTACAGCAGCCTAATCGATATGGAATCATTGAAGATTTCACGGGCTTTGCAGACACCTGTCATGATAAGAAAGCACTATTCATCATTAATAGTGTTACTGCCGACCTCGCCTTACTAAAGACTCCAAAGGAGTGGAATGCGGACATTGCTGTCGGTGATATTCAAAGTCTTGGATTGCCAATGGGCTTTGGTGGACCTTACGCAGGTTATATGTGTTCAACAGAAAAGCTTATGCGTAAACTCCCAGGACGTATCGTTGGTAAGACAGTGGATAGTCGTGGTCAACGCGTATTTGCCCTTACTTTGCAAGCACGTGAGCAGCATATCCGTCGACAGAAGGCTACTTCCAACATCTGTTCTAACCAGAGCTTGATGGCTCTTTATGCTACTATCTACATGAGCATAATGGGAAAAGAAGGCTTGAAAGAGGCAGCGCAGATAAGTTACGATGCTGCTCATTATCTTTGCGAGCAACTCCTTAATTCTAAAAGAGTTAAACTTGTTTACGACAAGCCTTTCTTTAACGAGTTCCTTGTGCACGTTGAAGACCGCGACAAGTTCTTCAATAAGGCTATACAGCAGGGTATTCTCCCAGGAATAAAGGTTGATGATGACAAACTCCTTATTGCCGTTACAGAGAAACGAACTAAAGAGGAGATTGACACACTCGTCGGATTATTATAGTAACACCATGTCTTTCTAAATCTAAACAACAATGAACAATAAACTATATGGCAATCTGATTTTTGAGTTATCACACTCAGGAAGACGTGCTTACAGCCTCCCAGAAAATCAATTTGGACATCATACTCTACCCGATTTCTGCAAGAGAGAGAAGGATGCTGAGCTACCAGAATGTGACGAAATGACCGTTGTGCGTCATTATACCAACCATAGCGAAAACAACTTTGGTGTAGACAATGGATTCTATCCATTGGGCTCTTGCACAATGAAATATAATCCTGTCATTAACGAAGAGGTCGCATCTATGGCATCATTCACTGACTTGCACCCTCATCAACCTATTGAAACAGTGCAAGGAGCATTGGAAGTGGAGTATAATATCCAGCGTGCACTTGCTTCTATCACAGGTATGGCTGACGTCACACTCAACCCATACGCTGGTGCACATGGCGAACTTACGGGTTTGATGCTCATTGCTTCTTATCATCAGCAGCGTGGTGACAAGAAACGTACAAAAGTTATTGTACCTGACTCTGCACACGGAACTAACCCCGCATCAGCCGCTGTTTGTGGATTAGAAATAGTAGAGGTAAAGAGTACATCGGATGGTCTTGTTGACGTAAACGACTTAAGACCACTCTTAGGTGACGACATTGCAGGAATGATGATGACCAATCCTAACACGTTAGGACTATTCGAGAAAGATATTCCTGAGATTGCTAAGCTCATTCATGAGTGTGGTGGTTTACTCTACTATGATGGTGCTAACCTCAACCCACTGTTAGGAGCAGCACGCCCAGGAGACATGGGCTTTGATGTTATCCACCTCAATCTCCATAAGACATTCTCTACCCCTCATGGTGGTGGTGGACCAGGCGCAGGCCCTGTTGGTGTTTGTGAGAAACTGATACCATTCCTTCCAAAGCCACATGTAAGCAAGACAAAGGACGGATTTGTCATTGAAGACTCAGAGAATACAGAAGAGTTCTCAACAGCAAACATCCGTATCAGTGGTTATCTCGGTAATTTCCTTGTTATCCTCCGTGCCTATACATATATCCTCACACTTGGTAAGAAGCATATAAAAGAGGTGGGACCGTTTGCAACACTGAGTGCTAACTATATCAAGGAATGTCTAAAGGATGATTACGAACTTCCTATTGACACACTTTGTAAGCATGAGTTTGTATTCGATGGCTTAAAGGACAAGAGTACAGGGGTTACGACAATGGATGTAGCTAAACGCTTGCTCGACTATGGTTATCATGCCCCAACAATCTATTTCCCACTTCTGTTCCATGAGGCTATGATGATTGAGCCTACCGAAACAGAGAGCAAAGACACGATTGATGGATTTATCGAAGTGATGCATATCATTGCTAAAGAGGCTCGTGAAAACCCAGAGTTGGTTAAAGGAGCACCTTACAACACTCCTATCGGACGTGTGGATGATGTGCTTGCTGCCAAGCATCCTATCCTTACTTATCGTCAGCTTATCAACGACACAGAAGAGAGTGTATAGAAATAGGAGTACTGTTTGGTAAATAAATCTCGCAGATGTTAGTCGATATCGGCATTAGCCACCTTATTATATTATACTAATAGTGGCCCGCTCAACTATCTTCAAGCGATGTGCTCACATTCTGCATGTGTGTTGCGTATAGCAAACACGACAGGAATGTAGACTTAACACCATGTAAGATAAGTACATAGCGGAAGTAAGATGTTAGTAGAAAAATGGAACTACTACCGAAGACTAACATGCGAAAAGATATCCTTATTAAAGTGTTATCAGCCAACAGTAAACATAAAACTATACATTAAACACTCTAACTCTATAATAGAGACTGAATATGAAAAAGACAAATCTATTAATAATCGGTTCGGGACCTGGCGGTTACCGGACCGCTTCCTATGCTGCACAAAACGGTCTGGAAGTAACGATTATCGAGAAAGGACAACCTGGTGGAACATGCCTTAACTCAGGTTGTATACCAACAAAGTGTCTTGCACATGACGCTGAAATACATCTCATTGGGTCTTCGCTTTACAACACACCTCCCCCACTAGATTTCACAAAAGTCATGGAGAGAAAAGAGGGAGTTATGGGTCAGCTCCGAGATGGCGTAGAGGCCTTACTGAGTCAACCTGGTATAACATTCATAAAAGGGGAAGCTCGCTTTGTATCTGACCATGTTGTCGAAGTGAATAGCGAACAGATAGAGGCCGAGTATATCATCATTGCTACTGGTTCACGCTCAAAGATGCCACCTTTCATGACTGAGGAAGACTTCTTGAAACAAGATGAAACAGCACAGAACATTGTTACCTCCACCGAACTACTCTCTATTCCAAAGCTTCCTAAGCGTCTTACCATCATAGGAGCAGGCGTGATAGGAATGGAGTTTGCGTCAGCCTTCTCTGCTTTTGGTAGTGAGGTTACTGTCATAGAGTTCATGAAGGAATGTCTCCCCCCTATTGATAGCGACATTGCAAAGCGCTTGAGAAAGATATTAGAGAAGAGAGGTGTAACCTTCTATATGCAAAGTGCAGTTAAGAAGATTGTACCTCCTTCAGAAAATGAGCAAGCCCATACAACCGTAATATTTGATAAGAAGGGGAAAGAGACAAGCGTAGAAACCGACCTTGTATTGATTGCTACGGGTAGACAAGCTAATATCGACAATATTGGTCTTGAGTCAACTGGGATAGAAACAAATGGTAGAGCTGTTGTTGTAAACGACAATATGGAGACCAATATAAAAGGAATCTATGCCATTGGTGACGTTAATGCACGTCAAATGTTAGCTCATGCGGCAACATTCCAAGGGTTCCGAGCAGTCAATCATATACTTAAGAAGAAAGATGATATCCGCCTTGACATAATGCCATCCGCTATCTTCACCTATCCAGAAGCAGCTTGTGTCGGTAAGACTGAAGACCAATGCAAAGGCGAAGAGATTGCATACACAACTCGGAAGGGTTTCTATCGAGCTAATGGAAAAGCCCTAAGTATGGAAGAGACTGAAGGTATGATAAAGATTCTCTTTGCTGAAGACGGTACTATTCTCGGGGCTCATTGCTTTGGTGCACACTCTGCTGATCTTATTCAGGAGGTTGCGGCATTGATGAATTGTAACGCTAAGTTGGAACAGATACGTGACATCATTCACATTCATCCTACATTAGGTGAGATTCTTCAAGATGCACTTATTTAAGGTTCATCGGGACTTTCAAGCAATAGTTCAGATATTTCCGACAATCTTATAACTAATGAGCTAACCCCTATAAGAGGAGCTGTATGGTTAGTATTAACCTTTTATCAGCATCTTATAGGGGTAACTTAGTAGCCACTTTCCCCATCCTTACTCCTCTTCGATTAATGCTCATTGACTCAGAGAGGGGTTGAGGGTACTTGTCTGTGGCTCTACACGTGTGCAAAATGTAATATTTCACTGTGTGAGACGAAAGTATCCTACTACTTTCGTCAACCTCTTCACATGATAATTTTGGTAACTACTCCACACTTTGTAGGAATCATTATAGCAGTAAAATACCTTTACACAGTATCATTCTAAACCATCTCAAAATACGGATAAAACATCCTCTATAAGGAAAAATATAATCTACAGATATTCAATGCTTTACATACAGCGTTAAAGAAGACGCCCTTCTTGCCTCAAGAAGGGCGTCTTCTATATGCAAGAAGGGCATATTCTTGAACAGAGAAAGGCCTCTTCTATCATCGTCTCCAGCCCCTTTCCGAAATAAGAAGAGAGTGATTACCGAAAAATCTCTACAAATTCAGTCTCCCTGGTTAGCGTTAATTGCCCATTTACCAAAAGTTTTATAGGGCTAACCTCGCATACTACTCCAATCTTCATCACACCCTTCCAATCAGCGGCCGTCAGTTCGGATAGAGGAGTAAGGCAGCTTTTAAAGGACAAACCTCACTAATCAAATTACCCTTGCGAGGAAAGAGAAAGAGAAAGAACAAGTTGAGTGAATAGTGAAACCATCAGTGGAAAAGTAAAGGAATTACTATCCTTTTTTACATTTATAAGCTATTACATCACATATAACGGAACAACCTCTTCTAATATCAGAAACGAAAACCACACAAGAACAGGCGCAAACATAAGACAAAACTCGTACACCACTTTCAATATCAGAAGCGTAAACCGTACAAGAAACAACTAAATATAAAGAAATAATAATCAAACAGTTAGTATCAAACAAACAATAAACAAGAAAGACTAAAAGCATCATTATGGTGTTCAATCCGTTCTATTATCTAACAATTCTCCGCTCATGACAGAGATCATCATCGGTATAAACGACTGTGATTTGCTATCAATAAAGTAATTACTTTTAAGTATAAAATGTTTGGAAGATAAAAATCTTTATACTAACTTTGCAGGCAGAAAGGATACAGACTTAGTCGTATCGATTCGATCGGGATAGTCATCAAATAAATTAGAAAACCCGAGATGACTTCTTTTGTTAATGGCGGGCCACATAAAACGCATCTTAGCGACTAAGCCGCAAGGCCAGTGGATTACAAAGACGAGGAGCTCTCTTATCATTGATACTCGGACTTTTCATCACATCGTCGATACGACTTTTCTATTTCCCATTTCTGATAAGAAGAGGGATTGAGGTGGGGTTCCAAAGTGGTACCTCACCTTTTTCAATTTTCAAAGTAAAGATATATGTACAACTTAATTTCCTATAAGGAGCCTGTGAATCAATAAAAACCTTCAAATAATACGTATATACGGGTTTACAAACATCTTACAGGAAATAAAAAAAACTTTAGCTATGTTCTCAGGAATAGTAGAAGAAATGGCAATTCTTACAGGAATTGAACATGAACAAGAGAATATCCACTTCACTTTCAAATGTTCGTTTACGAAAGAATTGAAGATTGATCAAAGTATTGCTCACAATGGCGTGTGCCTCACGGTAGTCCGTTTTCAAGACGACACTTATACGGTTACCGCAATGAAAGAGACTCTTGAACGTTCGAACTTAGGATTGCTTAAGGTGGGAGATCGTGTAAACATAGAGCGTTCTATGATTATGAATGGCAGATTAGACGGGCACATCGTACAAGGTCATGTAGACCAGACAGCCGAATGTATCAACATGGAAGATGCAGACGGAAGCACCTATTTCACCTTTAAATATCCTTACAAACGAGAGATGGCACAACGTGGCTATTTTACAGTAGACAAAGGCTCGGTTACAGTGAATGGTGTTTCACTCACCGTTTGTGAACCAACAGAAGATAGCTTTAAGGTTGCAATCATCCCTTACACACGTGAAAACACAAATTTTGCAGACATTTCTATTGGGTCAATCGTAAACATTGAGTTCGATATACTCGGCAAATATATTGCAAGATTAAACCGTTTATCACAATAGGTATTGTAAACATTTTTATTAGAATACGATTAGACTACCCTAAAAGATGAAAAACTAATATAGAAGAGGAGCTATTAAGTGTCTTTTAGGGTAGTTAGATTACAAAAAATAAGTTAATTAGTGGGCTTTTGTATATACATTATCATAGGTTAATGTAAATATTTCTCATATAATCTATCAATACATTTTATTTTACAAAAAGTTTTATTACCTTTGTTTGCAGATATAGATTATATAGACAAACAAAGGTAGTAAATGAGGAAACAAATAAACATATTCAAAAGCTTTTGGGGCCAAATAATTATTTGGGTTCCACTTTTCCTCATCCCCATCTTGTATGCACCGAGTGGACATACATCTTGGCAGAACGACCTTTCATTATATATAATCCCACTATCCATGATGGTTGTCGCATATATCAACTACTTTGTACTTGCCCCCATCTTACTGAAAGGACGTAAAAAGGAATTTTGGATAATTAATACTCTACTCATTGTATCCTTGTCTGTCATGCAACATGGATTGTTGTACTATACCTCAAGCGAGCAAGACTTACTGAGTTATCCATATCAGATATATGTAGAAAACAAGGAATTATACCCACACTTGTTCTTCATCATCCGTAACATCTTCAATTTAAGCATCTGTGCTGGTGTTGCCACCTCAATACAGATGGCACAAAGATGGTCGAAAGCTGAAAAGGAGAAGCGTGAGGCAGAGACCGCAATGACAAAAGCCGAGTTGGTAAACCTACGTCAACAAGTCAATCCTCATTTCTTGCTTAACACAATGAATAATATCTATGCGCTAACAGCCTTTGACACCGAAAAGGCACAAAAGGCGATTATAGACCTATCAAAGATGTTAAGGCATATTCTCTACGACAATCAACAACCATACGTATGCTTAAAAGAAGAGGTAGAGTTCTTACACAACTACGTTGATTTAATGATGATACGTATACCAGAGAATGTGGAGATTAAACGTCAGTGTAACATTCCTTCTAACTGTAACATACATGTTGCTCCGATGATATTTATCTCACTCTTGGAGAATGCCTTTAAACATGGAATTAGTCCAGAGCACAAGAACTTTATCCATATAAGGTTAGATGCAAATAATGAAAAGATTGTTTTCTCTATAGAAAACAGTAATTACCCTAAGGAAGAAGCCGAAAGAAACGGCCACGGAATAGGTCTAAAACAAGTAGAACGACGCCTTGAACTTGCCTATCCGGGTAAATACAAATGGGAAAAAGGATATGATAGTAACAGAAAAATATATTCAACAAAAATAATCATTTATGACACTAAACTGTATAATCATTGACGACGAACCTTTAGCAGCGGATTTGCTTGCGAGCTATGCAAAGAAAACACTATTCCTAAACCTTATTGGCGTTTTCAATAGTGCTGTAGAAGGCGTAAAAGCCATCCGTGAGAATAGGGTTGACCTCATATTCTTAGATATTCAGATGCCTGAACTTAGTGGACTTGAATTTGCTAAGATTCTACCTAAGGAAACTAAGATTATTTTCACAACTGCATTTAGTCAGTATGCGATTGATGGTTACAAAGCAAATGCTATAGACTATCTGATGAAGCCTATCAGCTATGATGATTTCTTAGATGCGTCTAACAGAGCATTGGATTGGTTCCAGACTACACATCAGGCAGAGAACGCCTCGACAGACCGCTTTATATTTGTAAAGAGCGAATATAAGCTGGTTAAGATTATGTTTGATGACATTCTCTATATAGAAGGAGTAAAAGATTATGTTAAGATTTATCTTAATAATGACCATAAGCCTATCATGACACTGATGAACATGAAGAAGATAGAGGAGTCACTCCCTAAGCCAGAGTTTATGCGCATTCATCGTTCTTATATCGTGCACATGAAGAAGATTGATGGAATCGACCGTTTCCGTATTGTTATCGGTGATGCTATTCTACCAATCTCTGATAGCTATAAGACAATCCTTCAAGATTATCTTGACGGACACACATTATAAGTTTAATCTAAAAACTTTTATACATATAAAAGACATCAGCTTCAATCTACTGCTTCAGCACAGATAGGAGTTGGTGTCTTTTAGTTTATTGATCCCATAATCAACTGTATGCAAGAGGCTATTAATGTTTACTCAAAGTAAGTCCATTGCGTAAAAGTAACCTCTTATTACACACCAATTTCTTGAAGAAGATTTTAAGATCGCACATTCCCCCACCCTTTTACACAATGTCATTTCCCCCGAATATCATCTACGAAAAGGTCAATTCTTTTGTGACAAATGATTAAGCTGAAATTAGAATATATTCTGCAAAAAAGAGTTCTACGACAGACAAACAAGATATAGTTTGTTAGCAGGAAACTTGTCCACTAAAGAAAACACACGAGAGGTAATATACAAAAGAAAAAAGATTAGGGATTATATCTTTTATCCCTTATGAAAAACAATTATTCTACACCTGAATAAGTGTTTTATCACTAACCGACAAAATTCTTAAAAATAATTTTGCTGTCATATCTGTCATCATTCATAGGCTCATAACTATCTCGTTTACAGAGTAAATAAGCGAAATGTTAAATATGACAGCAAAATGAATTTAAACTTTTCTTGTTATATAGAGTATCGTTTCTATCTTGTTTCAGAAAGATTTATCACTCTTTACTCTGCATGTCCTGACATTGATAAAACATGGAAAATAAACATATACCAAGAAATATCATCAGCTCCTAAGGCATGTAGGACAAGACGCCATTGGTAGTCAAAAGGAAACCTTCTTATTATTTACTCGTAGATAAGCTACTACGTTTCGTACGCTTAAACGAGCGATAATCGTCAAGTTCTATTTCAACATCTGGTTCTACCAGTTCTCCTTCTCTCGGTAGCTGGAATTTCATATACTTAATATTCAATCCACGCTCAATCCATTGATTCTCATAATAAGTATGAATACCAAGAATCTCACGTGTCTTCTCGTCCATCTGAGAATCAGTCACACCCTTTTCACCTAATTCATTGTTATACAAATCTTCCGTACGATATAAGACAGGTAGTTTGTTCACATTGACCATGTATGTGGTGTATGTAAAAAGGAAATTAGAATCTGTCTTCAGATGGACCAACCCGCCATCAACCAAGAACCGACGATAACGATTCATGAAGAAAGTAGAAGTAAGACGCTTATTTACATTCTTCATCTGTGGATCTGAGAAAGTAAGCCATATCTCCTGCACTTCATCTTCACTGAAAAAGCGGTCGATAATTTCGATACTTGTACGTAGAAAGGCTACATTATCCAATCCTTCATTCAAAGCCTGCTTTGCTCCCGTATAAATACGAGCACCTTTAATATCAACACCGATGAAATTAATATTTGGATAGACACGTGCTAATCCAACAGTATATTCACCTTTACCACATCCTAATTCGAGGACAATCGGGTTGTCATTATGGAAATACTGCTCTCGCCAATGTCCCCGCATCTCAAACGGAACTTCACTGACAACGCTATAAGGGTATTGGAAAACGTTCTTAAACGTTTCCATTTCTGCAAATTTCTGTAACTTACCTTTACTCATAGTGCAAAGGTACAACAAAAATAAGGAACAGGCTGTAAGGAGTAGGATTTAATTTATTTAGACTGACTGTATAACCATTATTTTATCTCATTACAAGATATTTTTGTATCTTTGTACACCAAAATAGATTCATCATGGCTATAAAAGCAGCATTCTTCGATATAGACGGAACATTAGTATCCTTCCAATCGCATCAGATTCCAGCCTCCACAATACAGGCTATCAAACAAGCAAAGGAACAAGGTGTGAAGATATTCATTTCTACAGGTCGCCCTGTAGCGATTATAAATAATATCGACTCTATTCGTCATCTCATCGACGGATATATCACTTTCAATGGGGCAAGGACTTTCGTTGGCGACAAGGACATTACGCTTATGCCCATCCCAGAAAACGAGGTGAGAGCTATGCTTGACGATGCAAGTCGACGTGACTATTCTGTTTTGGTATGTGGTAGAACTAATGTGGCGCTTTACAATCATAAACGCATCTTTGATGAGGTATTCGTCCAAGACTTGAATGTGAATAATATAGACATTCAGAAACCTGTAGAACCGCTTCTCTATCAACCAGTCTTACAACTTACCCCTTTCTTCAGTGAGGAAGAAGAGAAAGGTATTTTACCTTTCATGCCACATTGCACATCAGCACGTTGGCATCCAAGTTTTACTGACATAACCTTACAAGGAGCTGACAAGGGGAATGCTTTAAGGCAAATGGCAAAGCATCTTGGACTGAGTTTGGAAGAATGTATTGCCTTCGGTGATGGTGGGAACGACATCAGTATCCTACAAACAGCAGGTATCGGAGTAGCAATGGGAAATGCGAATGACAGCGTAAAGGCTGTGGCTGATTATATAACAACAAGTGTTGACAATGATGGAATACGCAATGCCTTTACTCATTTTGGTGTCATCAATAATTCATAAACAAAGCTTATAACATTCAGACGTCAGTATTGATGTAAACAAATTCTAAACATAGGAAATAAAGAAAGTAATGTCAAATAACATAGAACGTTCTTCACAAGAGAAGCGTACAGCCTTTGTGGTAATCTTTGCCTTCTGTGTAATGATTGCTGAAGTAATCGTGGGACTATCTTCCCATTCTATGGCACTCTTCGCAGATGGTGTACACATGGGGTCACACGTATTGGTTATCGGACTTAACTGGGCCGCTTACATACTCGTACGAAGATTGAAGAACAAGGGAACAACTCATTATGACACAGAGAAAATACTGAACCTATCGGCTTTTACAAGTGGTATTCTATTGATTCTTATGGCTATCTTTATAATCGTAGAAGCAGTAGAACGATTCACTGCTGAGAGGGAGATTCTCAACTATGAACTTGCACTTATCACAGCTGGCATAGGCTTAGTGGCAAATACGATTAGTGCTTCTGTACTTCATGGTCACGACGGTACAACGGATTACAACAGTCATGCAGCTTATCTCCATGTCCTCTCAGATGCGTTAACAGAGATTGGAGCTATCATAGGAATACTCTGCGCTATGTTTTGGCATATAACATGGATAGACTCGGCAGTAGCAGTAATAAGTGCGTTGGTCGTTCTTCGCTGGGCTAAAAGACTACTGTGGGATACGGGGAGGTCGCTCACAAAGGCATAACTCTTCCTTTTTCTGTAGGAAAGAAAGGTTTTCCCGAAATATGGGGTTATTTGTTAAAGCTCCTATATTATAAAGCATACAGAAATACGGAAAGGGATGCCCTTATCACTCAAAACATCTGAAGAGTCTTCTTTTTCTCACAGAGTTACACAGAAGAACAGATTTTACAAAGGTACACAGAGACATTAAGTCAACCGATAACACAGAGCATTTCAGCTAACGTTAAAGGAAGCGGCCCCTCCCCCAACCCCTCCCCCGCAGGGAAGGGGTTGGGGGAGGGGCCGCTCTCTCTCATGTTCTCCTTTTTCTCTCACAGAACTACACAGAAGAACAGACTTCACAAAGGCACACAGAGACATTAAGTCAACCGATAACACAGAACGATATAACCAAAATTAGCAGAAAGGCTCTGTGATATCTGTCGCCGCTTGCTGGCGTTTGTGGGTTCTCCCTGTGAGCAGAAAGGCTTCTGTTCATCTGTGAAAATCTGTGAGAAATAAAACTCCCAACGAGCCCCTTGTATTCTTTCTCTCACAGAGTTGCACAGAAGAACAGAATAACAGGGGGCACAGAGACATTAAGTCAACCGATAACACAGAGCATTTCAGCTATTGCTGGGTGTTGGGTGTTAATTGTTAGGTGTTGATGATTAGCAGAAAGGCTCTGTGTTATCTATCGTCGCTTGCCGGCGTTTGTGGGCTCTCCCTGTTCGCAGAAAGACTTCTGTTCATCTGTGAAAATCGGTGAGAGATAAAATTCCCAACGAGCTACCACCAAAAAAACTTGCCCCATGACACCAACCATGGTGACAGGGGCAAGAAACGAAAATTAAATTACCGATGTATCGTCATTGATATCACATCAATGCCTTCCCGCTGGAAACATAATTAAAACTAAATTAATCAATTCAGTATTATTAAAACCGAACTTTTTTCTTTCTTGAATATTGGCCTTATTAGGCTCATTAGCCTTATTAGCCTTATTGGCCCTATTGGCCCTATTAGGCCTTATTAGCCCTATTAGGCCCATTAGGCCAATATCCTTTACTATCCTTGGCCTGCTACTGGGCCACTTCCTCCTCCGTTCTTTTTCTTATCCTCCTTTTTCTTATCCTTGTCTGCTTCCTCTTTCTTCCTCACCGACTCGTAGGAGTTTGCGGCAAGTTCTCGCTTCAATTCTCCGCCTGGCGTGAAGACAACACGAGGCTTAATGGTTGCAGTCTTAAAATCCTCTTCCTTCTCGGCTCCTTTGCTCGACAGTGTGACACGCATCGAGCCAAACTCGCCCAACTGAATGCTGAAACCATCACGGAGATAATGGGGCAGACAATCAATAAAGTTATACAACACGTTCGACACATCACCACGAGTCAAGGACGAACGCCCCGCAATGTCACGTGCAATGTCGTCGAGCGACTTATGCCCAAGGTTAACTGGGTTAGCATAAAACTTTACTTCCTCCCGCTTCTGCGGATTTTTCTTTGGTACTAAACGAATTTTCATGATTCTTTCGACTTTAATTTATTAATACTATTGTTGTTTATCATAGCGTAGGACAGCACACCTCTGCAGCTTTCTTCATGCATCTTCATGCTGCCCCATTCTATTTTCTTGGTTTGTTTCCTGCCTTTCATCGTCTCTTCTTTCCTCCTTTCTGCATCCTTCTCCTGCTAAATACGTATTCCCTTGCTGCACAATGCGTATCTACATGCCGTTAGATACGGTGAGCGCTGCTGCTGAATGCGGTGAGCGCTGCTGTTAGATACGCATCTAACAGCTGCGCAATGCGTATCTACGAGTAGCTAAATACGCATCCGCCAACACGCAGATACGGTGAGCGCAGCGACGGAATACGCATTTAGCAGAAGCCTTGTCCGTTAGGCACTCCCTCCCTTCGAGGAAAGTTGGGCAGAGGTCCTTTTTCGTCGAACGCCTTACAGCGGTGCTTAAGGTATCGCCTTTTAGAGGGCGATACCTGCAAAAAGCAATCGCAAGGACTACTCGAATAACGCCTCCGCCCATAACCCGGTGGTGCGGTCGGTTGCGCCCACGAAGAGGATACCACTTCCGAAGTACAGGATGTACGCATTGTTTCTGTAGCGCGTAGGAGCACTCGACAACCAATATCGGCCAACGTTGCCAACATTGTGCAGCTGACCAGAGACGTAGGCACCCAAGGCGGGCAGATAGAAGTAATTACCAGCATCGGCTGCGGAAGGAAGAGTATAAGAGATAGACCCGATGTTTCCTGATACTATATCTGTTCGCCAATCGTTTCCGTCTACTGCGGTGTTAGGATTGTATCCGCTTATATTTGCTTTCTTCTTAAACCACATGCCACCTTTATATAAGCGACCCATTGTTGTCCATAATTCGTCTGCGTCCCAACGTGGTTCGCCCTTTGCGACGTACCATGTCATCTCGTTAACGTTGGGAAGGTCTTTACATGATGTGTGGGTAGCTTTATTATCTGCACCGTAAGTAAATGATTCGTTGTAGTAACGTGAGTCTGCGTTACTCTTAGCGTAATCATTTGAGGTTGTTGCGCCTGTAAGACCTTGGCTGAGTGTTGGCTGGCTACCACCAAGGCTCCATTCGTGCCCCTTCCAGTACTGTTCCTGTGCGTCCCACATATAATAATGGTCGCCATCGTAAACACGTACGTCAAGGTTAGCAGTGATATTGTAATACTTATTTTGGTCGTAGGTAGCTGATGGTAATGTCTTCGTTATAGTTCCCTCTATACCAGTTGCAACGTCCTTCAGCCAATAACGGATCTTGAGTATGTGCGTACCTGGCTTTATTACGACGTATGCACCGTTGGTAGCTGCGCTTAAAGGAAAGCCATTAGCGTAAGTTCCGCTACCACCTGTTGAAACGATAATCTGTTTGCCTGTCCCTGTGCCCGTTAGTTCGCCTGTTGTTGGGTTGAGTGTGTAAGTACTGGTAATGTCGTTGTCAGAATTAACCTCTACCTTAGTCAAGTAGCAGCCCTGTAAAATTGTGTTGCTGGTACGTGGCAAGAAGAGAAGGTAAGCTGCCTTATGGTCGAGTGTAAAAGCAAAACCATTCTTTGCATTTGACCATGCAGCATCTGCCATACCACAATCGCCTGCTGTACCAAAATGAGCTGTAGTGTTTGGCTCTGCTTGACTCTGGTTAGCAACGATTGAGACTTGATCTTGATTACCATTCTTACCAGGATAATAAACCTTATAGGTGTTGTCTTTAGTAAACTTGCCAGGCACTTTAAACTTAAAGTAGGCTGTCTTTTCTGTTGGAGCATTGCTGCTTTGCTGCCATGCACCATTATCATCTTTAACCCAAATCTTATCGCCAGATTCCCAATAGAACGTACCATTGCTTTCCATAGATGTACGGGTTGCTGGGTCGCCTGTTGAGAAAGTTGTTAGGCTTACATCGTAATCTTTGCCATTTGAGTTCTGCGCTATTTCTTCATTGGCACAAGAAGCAAAAGCCAAGGTGATACCAAATACGAGTGCCAAAGAATTTAAACGTGATGCGAATGAATGCTGTTTCATTGTTTTCTTCATTTTTCGTTGTTCTTTTAGTTTATTACTTTCTGTTAGTCTTTCCATGCTGGA